>NZOF01000136.1 GCA_002695185.1 Erythrobacter sp. | reverse complement strand
GCGCGCCCTGGCGCAGCGTGTCGAGGTCGCCGACGACGCAATCCGCATCATGGGATCGAAAACGGAACTGCTAAAGACGCTTATTGCCGGTCAAGGGCGGCAATCGGCGGCGATTGGCGTGCCCAGAGGCGGTCTGAAATGGCGGAGAGGGAGGGATTCGAACTCACCTGATAAGACGTTGAAATCTCGCAGTCGGTGAAGTGTCCCGAGCTCAAAAATGCCACGCGAAAGACCACAAAGACTTTTTCGCCTGAAAACAGATGCTTGTCACCTGAGTTCGACGGAGGCTCTCTCTATCGAACCCACTGTACATTTGCAAGATTCTGCGGGCTCAAATTGGTTACCCATGTCTGGATTTGGCCGATAGCTAAATGTCCAGTTCATAGTAGGATCGCGGAGGAAGCTGACATTCGCGCAGCGTCGGCCGCTGTTCATTGAGGTCAGCCGACGTATTCGTCGTGAATGGCACCTCCAAATGGCCACGACGGTCAACCGACCCGAAGATCGCGCGCACTAGCCGACTCCATTTCCTGCCATTGCCGTGAAGAGAAATCGACAGCAAGGTGCGAATGACCAAACGCGACGCTTTCTCCGCTACCACGCGGTCCTTCATGTTGGGCGGATTCGGACGACAGCCCTCAGTGCAGCATATTTCGCAGCGTGCGCACGAGTTCGGTGGAAAGCGCAGGCTTGAGGATCAGGGGCGCAGCGGGATGCCTGCGCATCATCGCAAAGTCCGGTGCACCTGAACAGAAAACATAGGGAATGTCGTACAAATCGAGATCATCTGCCAGAAGGTTGACGTCGCCGTCCCGCAACCGGATGTCCAGAACAGCGGCTGAGGGCATATTGTCAGCGACGGCAGCGATACCATCGACAAGCGTTTGGTAAGGCCCGTCTACCGCATAATCGGCGCCATCCAATATGTCGGCGATAACGGCGGCAACAGCAGGGTCGTCCTCGACCAGCAGGATGCGATTGCTCATCCCTCATTCCAATCCGAAATGGCCGCGATAACGGTCAAAGCAACGTTCGCCGCATCGCAAGCGGATGAGCGCGCCTTCCGCCATAGCAGTTGCGCGACGGGGATCCTCCGCCACCAACGGGCGGATCGCCTCATCATTCCAGTCACGGCTGTGCTTAATGTCGAGCACAGCATGCAGGTCGAAATAACGTCGTTCGGATCCGGACAGACCGATCCGCCTCAACCCTCTGGCGGTGTGCGCCGACCGATCTGGTGCGGTGAGCTCGATCACGCCCAAGGCGCCCACGCTGTGCCACGCAAAATAGCGCGAGGTCGCCATCGCCGTCATGGCATTGGCGAGCGCCAAACTTTCCCAGACAGTGTTCTCGATTCGCGTGTCGAGCTCCAGGATATCGACCAGCTGGCCCAGCATCGGCCCATGCATACCCTTCGCATTACCGCGCCCCATCTCGTCCCAATAATTGCGTGCCAGTTCGAGCTTCGCGCGCGCCGGCAGCTTCACTTGGGTCATCGCAACCAGGTCGTCGAAACCCGCTTCGCCAGCGGCTTCCTGCGATAGAAACCAGCGCATCTCATCCCGGTCCGCCCGCTCGGCAAGCCATGGGAAAAGACGGTCATGCTGTCCAGGCCCGGTCGCCTTGAGATTCTCAAACCATGAAATGAATCCATCGGGATTGGTCGGTGCCTTGCGCGCCTCAGCGATGACTTCCTGCCGCAATTCCTCGAGAAATCCGATCTCCAGCCGCAGCATTCGCCGATCATCCTCGAAGCGTTCGGCAGAGATAGCCGTCGGGAAGGTCGGGGATAGCCTTTTCCGATTCCAGCAGCTCAGTGCCTCCTGAAAATCCTGCCGCAAAAATTGCGATCTGTCAGCGTTCAGTTGCGTTGCCACATCCAGTCCTTTCGAATGATAATGGCGGAATAATCCGGGAGGGCGAGCAGTCGTTCCTGAGAATCACATTGATCAGGATCAGTCGAAGCTGGAAATCATGCTGACGTCGGCGACCTGCATTTTATGAAGCGGACGAGAAGGTGGAACCTCGAGCGATGTCGCGCGCTCCCCTAAACTCAACAAGGGACAGGATATGATCACGGAAATTATCGGTGCGGTTGTAGGAATCCAAACTGGATCAGCAGGACGGCGACAGCGGCGCGAAGGGCGCCGCCATTGGCTACTTCACGCCTCGCCTTGTCGGTGCTGTGGTAAAGGTCGGTTTGCTGGCTGCCATCGGATACGGGGACGTCAAAGCAGTACAGAGCCTTACGTCAGAAAATGACGCGAACTACTGACAGCTCGGTTCACAGTGCTGGGCGGAGCCGATCGTAAAGATCACGTGTTGTCGATGCACGGAACGTGAAATTTTGAGTGATAGGCATGGAACCGGATTACGCACATGGCCGCCGGGATGGTCTAAGGTTGGCGTTGTCGATCCTGGCAGCAGAAGAAGCGAAATGGGCGGCGCTGCTAGGTGAGAGCCGATCGTGGCGAACCAATGTCACGCGCGAGGTGCGGCATAAGACATTACAAGTTGCGCAACAGAGGCTGCGTACTGCACTCAATCGCCTGACGCCCAAATCCGACCAAGCCATGGACCCCGAGGTCGCATCGGCACTTGAAGAGATCGGGCTCTAATCGATCATGACCTCCGACATTACCTTTCACCGGATAAATGATGCGCGCAGCGCCGTGTTACAGTTGCTCGACCGCCGCGCGGACCAAGCAACAATCTGTCCAAGCGAGGTCGCAAGGATGGTTGCCCGTAAAGCGGGCGCCGATCCGAAAGGGCCGTCGTGGCGTATAGCGATGCCGGTCGTCCACGCCGCAATCGATCAGCTAGGGGCCGAAGGGGCGGTCGAGCTGAGCTGGAAAGGAAAGGTCATGGCGTCACCCCATGGTCCCTATCGGATCCGCCGCGCGCAACCAGCGAAATAAGACCCGCTCACTGCATGAGTCCGGCGGCGCGCAGCGCGTCGTGGATGATTTTTTCCGCTTCTGCTGTCCCTGAAACTGTGGAGCGTGAGGCTTCGGAGGGCAACGCTTCCAACCGGCTTATCCTTGCTACCGGCAGAGTGGGTGTCCCCTCCTGGCCTTGTCCGCCCGATTGCGCAAATTTACGCTCCGTTCGGGTCTCCAGCAAACCCCAGGATGATGCGATCCGGCGCGTGGATGAGATACCCGCTTCGAGCATATGCGGCATCGCCATGCCGCAAGCATCCCGCCCGGTCGTGGCCAGTGGCGTGCCATGGCCCATATTGGCAATGCGATAATCTTCGATAAGCGGGCGTCCGGCTGCGTCGTTCCAGACGCGTCGACGATGGCCTGCTATCTGTTCCGAAGCGTCCGGCGCCGGCTCGAGACCGTGGACTGACAGCCATTGAGCGAGAATTGCGTCCGCATTGGTGCTGCTGACCGTTGCGTCGGCGCTTCCATGCCATATTGAAATGCGTGGCCAAGGGCCATCATGGTTCGACGCGCGACGGACCCGGTCACCCAGATCCTTCGTGCTAAAGGCTCCCGCCTCGCGCATCGCTTCAAGCGCCTGCGGGATGTTGGACGCCGATCCGTGCGGCAAGCCGGCGATGATCGCACCGCCTGCGAACAATTCCGGGTAGCTGGCAAGCATGACAGAGGTCATTGCGCCCCCTGCGGAAAGACCGGTCATGAAGGTACGGGACGGGTCAGCACCATGAGTATCCACCATTGCCATGATCATCTCTCTGATAGACAGCGCCTCGCCTCGATCACGGGCATTGTCGGCGGGAGAAAACCAGTTGAAACAAAGATTGGGGTTGTTTGCGCGCCGCTGCTCTGGAAATAGCAGCAGGAAGCCATGTTCATCCGCTAATTGTGACCAACCAGAGCCGCAATCATAGCCTGCGGCGTTTTGCGTGCAGCCATGTAATACGACGACCAGCGCCGGTTTTTCAGCTATCTGATCGGGAACATATATCTTGGCGCGCAACGCGCCGGGGTTAGTCCCAAACGCGTCAAAGTCTGCTAACCTGCTTGGACCACCGGCAGCAGGTTGGATCGGGTGAATGGCTCGCATTGCTGCCAGTCGGGCGATTGTAGCGGATAATCTCGTCACGCGAAAATCTCCTATCCTGCAACAGCAGCCGTACGACTTGTGAGAATCTGGTTATGCTGCGCCGCACAATATGGAGCGGTTCGACCGGCTTGCAAGGCCTGATCCCCTGTTCTTTCCGAAGTCGAGAGCGATATATCTGTGGGCTCGCTGAAGGAGGCGCCTCGGGCGACGGAAATCGCGAAACGCTTGAAATAGGAGCGAGCAGAAGCTTAGCGATGTTGGCGGCTGATCGCGCCACGCGCGGATCAGGCGAGCGCAGTCCCGTTTGGTGGACTGTGCTGCAGCCATGTCGATCTCACGTTCCTCTGCTCATCAATCCGCAGATCCCCTGACTCGTTGCTGCGCGCCCCAAGCCTGACCGCACTCGCCAAGGTCCACCCCGCCAATCGCGTTCAGGAACGCATGCCCTAG
This sequence comes from Erythrobacter sp., assembly GCA_002695185.1. Next base: position 10,888 of record NZOF01000136.1, on the reverse strand, counting down.
ATCGACATGGTCTGAGAACAATGTTTACGGGGCGGATGAGCATAATCGAATAACGAATTGAGCAGCACAGTCGTTGGAGGCAGATCAAACAGACGTAAGTGCGAAGCAGTTCTCAGTCGATCTACCGTTCAGGCAAGCACGTCGCTGCGTACCCACAAGCTGACGGACCCCGGCGCCACCCGCACCGTCAATCGCCCCTCCCCGTCCGCGACACGCTCTTCGTCGCAATGCCCAAGATAGTCGACAAAGGCAGCGTCGGCATGATCGCTACCCAGTTCCACCGTCTTTTCCATACTGTCACGGTTCGTAAGAATGAGGATGGCGCCAGGTTGCTCGTGAGTGCCATGCCGCACGACCATGAGGCAGTGCGGATCATCGAAAATGTCCGTCTGCGCGCCATGAGCGAAGCGCTGCCGCGCCTGGACTAGCCGTGGAAGGTAATCAACGGGAGCAATCATTATGTCATGCACCTCACCGTCGCCGCCTGTGTCGCTGTAGCGCGCGCCATAGAGGTCGGGATGGAAGAGACAGGGCGTCCCCTGCTCGCGCATAAGGATCAGAGCATAGGCATGCAGCTTGAACCAGTCTTCGACCGGCGCCTCCAGCGCCTGCAAAGGCTGCGTGTCATGATTGCCGACGATCGTCACGGCATGGTCTGGCATTGCAGCGACAAGCGTGTTGTCGAAAAGGGTGCGAAGGTCAAAGTCGCCATCGGCGCGTGACGCCTCGTGAAAGCGGTGATGTAGCGCCACATCGAACAGCATCAGCTGCCGGTCGACTTGCTCAAGATATTGGCCAAGCGCCGCCATGTCGGGATGCCAGTATTCCGCGACCACAAAAAGCTCGGAATCGACACTCTCGCGCATATGGCCAACCCAGTCGCGAAAGAACCAGGCGGGTATATGCTTCGCCGCGTCAAGACGAAATCCGTTGCAGGGCACCTGCTCGGCAATCCAGCGCCCCCAATACTTCAGCTCCTCATAAACGGCTTGATTCCGGAACTCGACGTCGGGGCCCATGAGATAGTCATAATTGCCGTTCTCGCCGTCGACCTCGTCATGCCATTCTCCATCGCCATATTCGTTCACCAGGCGGAAAACGCCATCCTCGTCCGACTGTTCGACATGATCGACGCCGGTGAAGCATCGGCTGTCCCACACGAATTCTGAATATTGGCCCTGTCGGCCCGGGAAGGTGAAGCGCGTCCAGGCATGAGCCTCGAAAGCCTCGTCCTCGATCTGATTGCGATCGTCTGGGTTAGTCCGACGTACGCGCACAGGCTCGATCTCGTCCGCGCCAATCTTGTGATTGAAGACAACATCGAGGATCACGCCGATACCGGCGTCACGCAGGGCCTTCGTCGCGCCTTCAAATCCGGTCCGATCGCCATAGCGGGTCGCGATCGCTCCCTTCTGGTCGAACTCGCCAAGGTCGAAAAGGTCGTAGCTGTCATAGCCCACCGACTGCTGTCCGGATGCGCCCTTGTAGGCTGGCGGTAGCCAGACATCCGTCACCCCCATTGCAGCAAGGTCGCAAGAGGCCTTGGCCACTTCATTCCAGAGCGAGCCATCGGCGGGATAATACCAGTGAAAGAATTGAAGCAGCGTGCGCGGAGCCATGGCAAATCCTTGAACGGAGGCCGCCGCTCAACGAGCCAAAATCATGCCGGTTGCAGCGCAACAAAAATTCTCGCTGATCTGGATCAGTCGCTGGCTGCATCCATTGGGCTTCCCGCGCATTTATCGCTGGCCGCGCATTGCGGTATCGGATGGAGGACTGCGTGCAGGATAATCTAGACGACCGCATTCGGGTACGGGCACATGCCATCTGGGAAGCGCAGGGTCATCCTGAAGGGCTTGCCGAAGAACATTGGCGTCAGGCGGCCGAGGAAGTCGCGCAGGTCGACAAGTTGGCCGACCTTCCCCCTCCCGCTGCGACAGGAGCAGCGGCAAAGGCGCTGACCAGGACGAAAGTGCCCAAACCGACGGTCTGACCTCGTTGGTTCTCGCCCGCCCCCGCCATGACAGGACCGAGCCGCATTGAGCCAGCATCCTGACCGCCTCGAGAGCGGATCACCCTATCCTCTTGGCGCAAGTTTTGACGGGCTTGGCGTCAACTTCGCCATTTTTTCAGCCAATGCCGATCGGATCGAACTTTGCCTGTTCGATCCTGGAGGCCGCAAGGAAATCGTCCGGCTGCCCTTGCCCGAATGTACCGATGAGGTCTGGCACGGCTACCTGCCCGATGCACGGCCGGGCCTCCTCTATGGCTATCGCGTCCATGGGCCTTACGCCCCCGAACAGGGCCATCGCTTCAATCCCAACAAGCTGCTGCTCGATCCCTATGCCCGGCGGCTGTCTGGCGCCATCAGATGGAATGATGTGCTGCACGGCTATCCGGTCCGCGGCCGGCGCAGGGATCTGGGATTCGACAGACGCGACAGTGCCAGTGCCATGCCCAAGGCTGTGGTCACCCACGACAGTTTCGACTGGTCGCGCGATGTCCGCCCGAACGTTCCATGGTCGGAAACAGTGATTTATGAAGCGCATGCCAAGGGCCTGACCAAGCTGCTGGAGGCGGCCCCCGCGCAGGAGCGCGGCACCTTTGCGGCGCTCGCCCATCCCAGGGTCATCGACCATATGAAGCGGCTGGGCATCACGACCCTCGAGTTGATGCCGATCCATGCCTTCACGCAGGATCGCTTCCTGCTGGAAAAAGGCCTGCGTAATTATTGGGGCTATAATAGCCTGAGCTTTTTTGCGCCCGAGCCAGGCTATTTTTCCAGCGATAGCCATGACGAGTTTCGCGTCGCGGTGCGGCGCCTGCACGCGGCCGGGATCGAGGTGATCCTCGATGTCGTCTATAATCATAGCTGCGAGGGCAGCGAGCTGGGGCCGACATTGTCATGGCGTGGCATCGACAATGCGACCTATTACCGGCTGCTGCCCGATGATCCGCGCTACTGCCTCAATGACACCGGCACCGGCAACACCTTCAAGCTCACTCATGCTCGCGTGATCCAGATGGTCGCCGACTCGCTGCGCTATTGGGCAACCAGCTTCGGGGTCGACGGCTTCCGCTTCGATCTGGGGCTGACGCTCGGCCGTACGGATCATGGCTTCGACCCCAATGCGGGTCTCTTCGACGTGCTGCGCCAGGATCCGATCCTTGGTCGCCTCAAGCTTATTACCGAGCCATGGGACGTGGGCATGGGCGGCTATCAACTCGGCAATTTCCCGCCAGGATTTGCCGAATGGAACGACAAATATCGCGACACCACCCGGCGCTTCTGGCGAGGCGATCCCGGGCAGCGCGCCGATCTGGCCGCTCGGCTTTCGGGATCGGGCGACCTGTTTGATCGTCGTGCGCGTCGCCCTTGGGCAAGCGTCAATTTTCTCACCAGCCATGATGGCTACACGCTCGCTGACCTCGTCTCCTATGAAGAGCGGCACAATGAGGCCAATGGCGAGGATAATCGCGACGGCCATGACAATAATCTTTCGCGCAACTGGGGCGCGGAAGGACCGACCCCCGAGCCGGCCATCCTCGCGACGAGAGGCAGGGTAAGGCGAGCGATGCTCACGACCTTGCTCGCCTCGCTCGGCACGCCGATGCTCGTGGCCGGCGACGAGTTTGGCCGCAGCCAGGGCGGCAATAACAATGCCTATTGCCAGGATAATGACATCAGCTGGCTCGACTGGTCGCTGATGGAGGGAGAGGAAGGCAAAGCCCTCTTCGCCTTCACCGCGCGGCTGATCGCCCTACGCAAGGCTCATCCGGTGTTGCGCGCATCGACCTTTCTCTACGGGCAGGATTCTCCGGGGTTCGGCATAAACGACATCGAATGGTGGGACGAGCGCGGGGAGCAACTGTCCCGGGAGGACTGGGATAACCCCGAAGGGCGCGCGCTCGTCATGCGGCGGGCGACCCTGCTGGAGGATGGGCGGGTCGAGGCGTTGACCCTGCTTCTCAATGCGAGCGAAGACGCCATCGACTTCAGCCTCCCCGCTCCCTCGGCGCCGCGGCAGGTGCTGATCGACAGCGCGCAGCCGGAGCGGGAACCCTTCGCGATCGGCGACGATTACCGGGTCGAGGCCCACTCCGCTGTGCTGGTTTGCTGGCTGGGTGAAAGGCCGCGACCATGATCCAATGGGGCCCGGCCGACATAGGTGGGGGACGCTGGCATTTCGCTCTCTGGGCACCCGACAGACAAAGCGTGTCGCTCGAAATCGAGGGCGGAGCGACCTTGCCGATGGAGCCCGCTGATGATGGCTGGTTCTGTGTTGAGACCAAGGCCAGCGAGGACAGCCATTATCGCTTCCGCCTTGCCCCCGACCTTGCAGTCCCTGATCCCGCGTCGCGCCGCCAGGCTGGCGGTGTCCATGGCTGGAGCGTCGTCACCCCGATATCGCCGCCTGCCACCGGCTGGACGGGTCGCCCTTGGGAAGAAGCCGTCATCTATGAGCTGCATGTCGGCCTGTGCGGCGGATTTGCCGGCGTGGCTGACCGACTGCCCGGTCTGGCCGCCATGGGCGTCACCGCGATCGAATTGATGCCCGTCAACGCCTTTGGTGGATCGCGCAACTGGGGCTATGATGGCGTCCTGCCCTTTGCGCCGGCCGAGGCCTATGGAAGTCCTGCGGACTTGCGTGCCCTGATCGACGCCGCGCATGACCTGGGTCTCATGATCTTCCTCGACGTCGTCTACAATCACTTTGGCCCGGACGGCAATTATCTGGGCGCCTATGCCGCGCCCTTCTTCCATGCCGAACGCCACACGCCCTGGGGCGGCGCGGTGGCGGTCGATCGTCCGCCGGTCGCGGCCTTTTTCCGCGAAAATGCGCTGATGTGGCTCAATGACTATGGCTTCGATGGACTGCGCTTCGATGCGGTCCATGCGATCGGCGACGACGCGTTCCTCGACGCGCTGGCGCACGACCTGCGCGCCGCCACGCCCGGGCGCCACATTCACCTGATGCTGGAAAATGAGCGTAATGATGCCGGCCGCCTGGGGCCCCGGCGCTATGATGCCCAGTGGAATGACGATTTCCACAATGTCATGCACGTCCTTTTGACCGGTGAGCGTGACGCCTACTATGAGGATTTCGCCGAGCGCCCGGCGCACAGGCTCGCGCGATGTCTTATGGAAGGCTTCATCTATCAGGGTGATCCATCGCCCCATCAGCAGGGCAAGCTGCGTGGGACGCCTAGCGCCCATCTCCCCCCATCCACCTTCATCGCCTTCCTGCAAAATCACGACCAGACTGGCAATCGCGCGCTGGGCGAGCGGCTGATCGCGCTGACATCGCCGGAACGGCTGAAGGCCGCGACGACGCTCCTGCTGCTCATGCCGCACATCCCCCTGCTTTTCATGGGGGAGGAGGCCGGCGCGACCAGCCCCTTCCTCTTCTTCACCGATTTCCATGACGAACTGGCCGACGCCGTACGCGAGGGCCGACGCCGCGAGTTCAAGGACTTTGCCGCCTTCGCCAGTCAGGACGCCCGCGCGCGCATTCCTGATCCCAACGCCCGCGAAACCTTCGACATGAGTCGGATAGTGGAGGGGCCTGACGCGGCCGAATGGCTCCGCTTCTACCAGGCGCTTCTGACATTGCGCCACCGCGCAATTGTGCCGGGCATCGCCGGCGCGCACGCCCTTGAAGCGACCGTCCTGACCCAAAGCGCTGTCCAGGCGGTTTGGCGGCTGGGCGACGGGCGTCTGCTTTCTATCCTTCTCAATCTTGGTGATCTGCCGGTCGATGTTTTCATGCAAGAGGAGCCGGCATTTGCGGCGGGAACGCCAGGTGGCCCTGCCAGCTGCGCCGTTTGGATCGATCTCCCATGATGACGCTGCTCCATCAGCTTGCGCAGGAGGCGGGCATAGCGCGCCTCTGGACCGACGCGGATGGCGAGGAGCGACAGGTGAGCGACGAGAGCCTGCGTGAGATCCTGTCCGCGCTTGGACTTGGGCTGGGGCTCGGGAATGGGGACGAGGCCGCCATCACTATCGCGCGTGCGGCACTTCATGAGCGGCGTTCGATCCGCCCTGCCCTCATCACAGTGGATTGCGGGGAACCGCTCGCTCTGCCCGACGGCGTCCGCACGCTTCGAACTGACATGGGCGAGGTGATCGAAATCGATCCGGGGCGCGGCCTGTCGCGCCCTGGCTATTACCGCGCGGACTATGATGACGGCAGCAGCATCCTGGCGGCAGCCCCTGCCCGCTGCCCGGCCATCAAAAGACACGGCTGGGGCGTCACGATCCAGATCCCGTCGTTGCGCGGCGACGATAAGGACTTTGGTGATTTTGGCCTGCTAGCAGACGCGGTGGCGCAGCTGGGGGCTTGTGGCGCGGATGCTGTGGCGCTGAGCCCGGTCCATGCGCTGTCGCTGGCCGACCCCGGCCGTTTCGCCCCTTACTCGCCATCGAGCCGGATTTCGCTCAATTCGCTGCTTGCCCCCCTTGAGACAGCCGGCGTGTCGCCCTCGGCAGCTCTGATCGACTGGGACGTCGTCGGCCCGGCCAGGCTGGCTGCTCTTGAGGAGGCATTCGCGCGCACCGCACTGGATGATGGGGTGCCAATTGAGGCGGGAGGCTTCGAACATTTCGTCCAGGAACGGTCGCGGGCCGGGCTCGACGCCGTCCAGCGCGCCGCGCGGGATGCGGGCATGGCTATCGGCATCATCGCCGATCTTGCGGTCGGCGTCGATCCGCAGGGCGAGGAAGCGCGCGGCGATCCTGGCCTGTTTCTCCAGGGGCTGCGCATCGGTGCACCGCCCGATCCGCTTGGGCCACAGGGACAGGACTGGGGTCTCACCAGCTACAGTCCGCAAGGTCTCGCTGATCGGGGATTTGCCCCCTTCATCGCGATGCTGCGCGCCAACCTGCCGCAAGGCGGCGGCATTCGCATCGACCACGCCTTCGGACTGCAGCGGCTCTGGGTGATCCCGCAGGGCCGTCCGGCGAGCGAGGGGGCCTATCTCACTTATCCGTTCACGGACCTTCTGCGCCTTTTGAAGCTGGAGGCCTGGCGCGCCAACGCGGTCGTCATCGCCGAGGATCTGGGCACCCGCCCATCCGGCTTTGGCGAAGCGCTGGAAGAGGCGGGCATTTATGGCATGACCGTCCTCCCCTTTACACGCGACGAGAAGGGATTTCTCGACGCATCCGCCTATCCTCCAGGATCCGTCGCCATGAGCGGCACCCATGATATCGCGACAATCGCCGGCTGGTGGACCGGCCGCGACCTGGATTGGAACCGCACGCTCAATCGAGGCGGAGAGACACAGGCGCAACGCCCTGAGGCACGTAGGGACCTGTGGCAGGCCATCGGATCGGGAGCGCCGCAGCCGAGCGACGACGATCCGACGCCCGTGATCGAGCGGGCCTTAAGCTTTCTGGCCGGGTCAGCTTCGCCGCTCCTGCTGGTGCCCATGGAGGATTTGGCCGGCCTTGTCGAACAGCCCAACCTCCCTGGCACCACAACCGAGCATCCCAACTGGCGTCGCCGCCTCCCCGCACCGATCGACGCTCTGCTGGCCGAGCCTGCGGTTCAGCGGCGCATCGCCTGCCTGACCAAGGCCCGTCCGGCAGCCGCCGAGTTTCAGGAGGATCAGCCATGACGCCGCGCGCGACTTATCGGGTGCAGCTAACAAAGGATTTTCCTTTCAAAGCAGCCGAGGCGATCGTCCCCTATCTGGCGGACTTAGGCATCAGTCACCTTTATGCGTCGCCAATCACGACCGCGCGTAGCGGCTCTACGCATGGCTATGATGTCGTCGACCCGACCCGGATCAATCCCGAACTGGGCGGCGAGGACGGCTTCCGCAGCCTCGTCGCAGCCCTGCGTACCCGTGACATGGGCATCATCATCGACATCGTTCCCAACCATATGGGCGTGGCGGGCGGCGAGAACCCATGGTGGAACGATATCCTGCGGCTGGGCCCTGCCAGCTCCTACGCTGGTTACTTCGATATCGACTGGAATGGGCCTTTGATCCTGCCCATATTGGGAGCTCCATTGGCTGAGGTCATTGCGCAGGGTGATCTGGTCTTGGGATCGGAGGGCGAAGCGCATCTCCTCCTCTATGGCGAGCAGAAGCTGCCCCTGCGCCCCGATGGGCCGCTGGAAGGCGATGTGTCGGCGATCGCTGATGCTCAGCATTACGCCCTCGTCCACTGGCGCGCCGCCAACGACCTGCTGAACTGGCGCCGCTTCTTTTCCATCAACGAACTGGCCGGCGTCAGGGTCGAGGATTCAGCGGTCTTCGAAGCGACCCATGTGCTTTATTTCCACCTGTATCGCGAAGGCCTGATCGACGGTCTGCGGATCGACCATGTCGATGGCCTGTCCGATCCGGCGGGCTATTGCCGCAAGCTCCGCGCCCGCATGGATGCCATACGTCCCGGCGCCACCATCCTCGTCGAGAAGATTCTCGGCGCGCAGGAAGCTCTCGCCACAGACTGGGGTGTAGATGGGACGAGCGGTTATGATTTCATGCGCGATATCATGACTCTGTTGCACGAACCTGCGGGCGAGGCGCCGCTCGCGCGCCTCTGGGCAGCGCTCGATGCCGATCATGCCGATCCGCAAGAGATGGTCCGGCAGGCGAAGCGCGACATGCTCGACTGGCAGTTCGAGGCGCAGTTGGCCGCCTGCGTGGAAGCATTTAGAGCGCTTGCATCAAGCAGCGGCCATGCCACGATCGAGGCATGGACGACGCCAATGCTTCGCCGTGCTATCGCCTGCCTGTTGCAGGCTTTTCCCGTCTATCGCACCTATGGCGACGGTCGCTCGGCGCCCGCTAGCGATAAGGTCGCGCGTGCGGACGCATGGGAAGCAGCGCGGTCGCAGCTGGCGCCGGGCGAAGGACCGGTGGCGCGGCAAATCCTTGCCTGGCTTGCGGGCGACGGCCCCGGCAGTGCAGATCTCGCTGCCCAGGCCGTTCGCAAATTCCAGCAGCTCTCGGCGCCCATCGCAGCCAAGGGGGTCGAGGACACCGCCTTTTATCGCCGAGCGCCTCTCCTGTCGGCCAACGAGGTCGGATCGGCGCCTGAGCAGTTTGCGATTTCGCCAGCCGAATTTCACCGCCGGGTGATGGCCCGCGCGCGCGATTTTCCAGGAGCGATGCTGGCAACTGCGACCCATGACCATAAAAGAGGCGAGGATAGTCGCGCGCGTATCGCAACCTTAAGCGCTATTCCCGAGCAGTGGGCGGACCGCGTCCAGGAGTGGAACGTCTTCGCCGATGAGCACGGGTCCGGCGTCCACCCCGCCGATCGCTATCAGCTTTTCCAAACCTTGTTCGGCGCTTGGTCAGATGAAGGCACGTCCCCCCGCTTCGAGGAGCGCATCCTCGCCTGGCAGCAGAAATCGCTGCGAGAGGCCCGCCTACGATCAAGCTGGGAGGATCCGGATCTTGATTATGAGAAGAAGGCGGCCCGGCTGGTATCCAATCTACTGGCCGACCAGAATTTCACGAGCAAGCTGGCGCAGTTCGTCAAGCAAATGGCGCCTGCTTCGCGGATCAACAGTCTGGTTCAGACGACGCTCAAATTCTGCCTGCCAGGCGTCCCTGACATCTATCAGGGATGTGAACTGGAAAATCTCAGCCTAGTCGACCCTGACAATCGACGGGCTGTAGATTATGCCCGACGCAAAGCACTGCTCGCAATGCGCGACGTCGGCGGAAACGGTAAGCTGCAGCTTGTTCGTCGGCTTTTGTCGATGCGCCGCGACAATCCCGAACTGTTCGCGTCCGGAACTTACAAGCCCATGCTGGTCGAAGGACCACGGGCCGGCCACGTTCTTGCCTTCACACGCAGCCATCACGATGTGAAACTGACGTGCGCCTTCATGATCCGCGCGGCAGCCACGGTTGCCACCACTGGCGATCTACCTTCAGCTCAATGGTGGCAGGACACGCATATTATGCTCAACGAGCTCGTCCCGGCGCACCGATTATTTGCCGCAAAACCCTTTCTAATTAATCTCGATAAAGGTTCCGAATAATTGTGGAACAAGGAGCCAGACCGCGCGTCTCATTGGCTACTCAGCCTTCCTTGACTGGAGACGCTCGTGGTATTTGAATCCCGGACACTGCAATGGTTCGCCAACCGCGTCGACACTATCGAGATTCGCTGTAACGCCCATCGTGATATGCGAACAACCGTGGCGCGGCATCTTCTGGACCGGGAGCGCCGGGGTGAAACTGTCCAGTTCGAGAATGACGAAGCGCGCCGACTTTGTATCTCGACTGATATGCTTTGGGAACTCAGCATCCGTCATACAGATGGCAATCACGTGTATGTGGCCTCGTCCAGCTTTGAGAACTGTGTCGCCCTGCTTCAGCAAGTCGACGGGATCGGGCTGACGAGCGGCGTCGCTGCGTGAAAGATCGATCCCTACCTGTAAAAGCCAGGATCGCGGCGCCGGTCATCTGACCTCCGAGCCCTCGCCTGCCACCGCAAGCGTGCAGGCGGCTCACCATCCCCCCATAGTCCGACAATGATCACAATAGATGCGGCTCGACAGTAAACATACTGACTAGCGCCGCCCCTTTCGAGATTCAAAGATCACCCACATTGCCGCTGGAGGCCCGTTTTTTTTGGAGGCTCTCTCAGAAAGCTGCGACCGATTTGAACTGGCGCATTCCCGCCGAAACCGCCCCCTTGTGGACGCATAGCCATCAATTTCGCGTCCCCAGATGCAGAGAGGCAGCTTTCCCATTCTGGATGCCCAAGACTGGCCGGTAGCGGAATGTCTGGTTCCGAATGGGAGACATCAGATAGCCCGCCTTATTCACCAAAAGTGTCCTGAAGGGTTGGCGGGAGTGGCGTAAGCCTCTGATCTGAATTAGGAACTGGGTGTCTAAGCCGAACCTGCCG
>NZOF01000135.1 GCA_002695185.1 Erythrobacter sp. | reverse complement strand
TGAACCTGGCCGTCAGCGATGTCGCCATACTCGCCGAGGCGTTTGTGGAGCACTACGGCGAAAAGTCGGATGCGGGCATCGACCATTACTCCGCACGCGCATTGTCCCGCGTCTGGAAGGCGGTACGGTTTTCCTGGTGGTTCACATCCATCACGCACCGATATCCCGATATGGACGGTTTCGACCGGCGGATGCAGATGGCGGAGCTGGACTATATACGTGGCTCAATTCCGGCGCAGCGCACACTGGCCGAAAACTACGTCGGACTGCCGTTGGAGTAGGGTATGGCGAACAAGATCTACGATAACCCCTATGCGGCGCTGGAAGGCGTCCTTCACGACGGCATGACCATCATGTCCGGCGGGTTCGGCCTGTCCGGCAATCCCGAGAGCCTGATCCCGGTGATCCGGCAATCGGGCGTCAAGGACCTGACGGTTATCTCGAACAATGCGGGCGCGGATGGCTTCGGGCTCTGGATGCTTCTGGAGACCCGGCAGGTGGCCAAGATGATCTCCAGCTATGTCGGTGAGAACAAGCTTTTCGAGCAGCAATACCTGTCCGGTGAACTGGAGCTGGAACTGACCCCGCAGGGAACGCTGGCAGAGCGCATCCGCGCGGGCGGGGCAGGCATTCCGGCATTCTACACCAAGACAGGCTACGGCACGGTGGTGGCGGAAGGAAAGCCGACCGAGGAATTCGACGGCGAAATGTATATCCGGGAGGGCTGGCTGCGATCCGATCTCTCGATCGTCAAGGCATGGCGCGCCGACCCTGCAGGCAACCTCATGTTCCGCCGCACCGCACGCAATTTCAATCCCGAAATGGCGATGGCGGGGCGGGTGACCGTCGCGGAGGTCGAGGAGATTGTGCCCGCAGGCACCTTCGATCCCGATTGCGTGCATTTGCCCGGCATCTATGTCGACCGCATCGTGCAATCGACGATCAACGAGAAGCGGATCGAGAAGCTCACGACCCGTCCGCGGGAGAACGGCAATGGATAATCCTGCAAAGGGCTGGACTCGCGACCAGATGGCGGCGCGCGCTGCGCAGGAGCTGGAAGACGGCTACTACGTCAATCTGGGCATCGGCATTCCCACGCTGGTGGCGAACCATATCCCGGACGGTGTGGACGTCACGCTGCAATCGGAAAACGGGATGCTGGGGATGGGCCCGTTTCCCTATGAAGGCGAGGCCGATCCCGATCTGATCAATGCCGGCAAGCAGACGATCACGGCGCTGCCGACGTCGAGTTTCTTCTCTTCCGCGCAAAGTTTCGCCATGATCCGGGGCGGCCATATCGACCTGACGATCCTCGGCGCGATGGAGGTTTCGGTGGCCGGAGACATCGCCAACTGGACGATCCCCGGCAAGATGGTGAAAGGTATGGGCGGGGCCATGGACCTGGTCGCGGGCGTAAAGCGCGTGGTGGTGGTGATGGACCATGTGAGCAAGCAGGGCAGCCCTAAGCTGCTGGAAGAATGCAGCCTGCCGCTTACCGGAAAAGGCTGCGTCGATCTGATCGTGACCGACCTTGCCGTCATCGCTTGCGACAAGCCGGGCTTCCGCCTCGTGGAAGTGGCGCCGGGTGTGACAGTGGAGGATGTGCGCGACCGCACGGCCGCCCCGCTCACAGTGCCTGCGGATTTGGAGAACACCGCGCGATGAGCGAACCTGTCCCTTACCGCCGCGCCGACGCATCGTCGCCACCCGCTCTGTTCCTGGATTATCGGTCGACCGGGTTGCGCGCGCCGCGCCAGCCGCTGATCGAGATACCCCAAACGCTGACCGAGACTACGGGTCCCGTCGATTGCTGGGACCGGCTGATGGGGCCGGCCTTTCACGACATGACCACCCAGCATTCGGGTGAGCCCATCGGCCAGCGTATCCACGTGTCCGGCCGCGTGCTGGACGAGGACGCGCGGCCCGTCGCCAATACGGTGGTGGAGATCTGGCAGGCCAATTCCGCCGGACGATATATTCATAACAAGGATGGCTGGGACGCTCCGCTGGACCCGAATTTCACCGGGGCAGGGCGCGTGGTGACGGATGCCGAGGGGCGCTATCGTTTCACGACGATCCGGCCCGGAGCCTACCCGTGGGGCAACCACAAGAATGCGTGGCGACCGGCGCATATACACCTGTCCTTGCTCGGGCCCGCCTTTGCGACGCGGCTTGTCACGCAGATGTACTTCCCCGACGATCCGCTTATCGAGATCGACCCGATCGCAAATGCGGTGCCAATGCCCTATCGCCAGCGCATGGTCAGCCGCTTCGATCTTGCAACGACGGAACCGGGCTTTGCGCTGGGATACCTGTTCGACATCGTGTTGAAGGGCCGGGAGCAGACCCCCTTCGAGGAGGGCGACCATGGATGATGCCGTGCCGCAGCCTGAAGATCGCCTGCCCGCGCCGCGGCAGGACAATCAGGATCCCGCGCTTTTCGGACAGACGCCGTCGCAAACGGTCGGCCCGTTCTTCCATTACGGGTTGCCGTGGAAGGGTGGCGCGGACCTGGTCGGCGAGTCGGATGTGGGAGCCCGTCCCGAACTGTTTCCCGCCGATCATTACGTTCTCGGCCGCGGTGCAGGCCGCACCGTGCCCGAGGGCGAGCGAATCGAGATATGCGGCACGGTTCGCGATGCCGCTGGAGAGCCTGTGCCCGATGCCATGATCGAAATATGGCACGCGGATGCAGAAGGCCGCTACTCCGAAGCGGGGGACGCATTCTGCGGTTTTGGGCGCTCTTCCACTTCGGACGAGGGGGAATTCCGCTTCCTGACGATCATGCCGGGGCGGGTGCCCGGGCCTGGCGGTTCGTTGCAGGCGCAGCATGTGGCCGTTTCGGTGTTCGCAAGAGGTGTCCTCGTCCGGCTGGCGACGCGGATGTATTTCGAAGACACACAGGGACTGAACGAAGATGCGGTCCTCTCGTGCGTGCCCGCCGAGCGCAGGCATAGCTTGATCGCCAGGTCGACGGGTGCAGCAGAATGGCGTTTCGATATTTGCCTGGGCGGCGCGGATGAAACCGTGTTCTTCGACCTGTGACCGACCTGCTGCGCCAGCGACCTCAGGCAACCCAGCCTATGCTGGATAACTGGTCGGATCGGGCGTGGCTAAGTCACGCCACCCGGTTCGAAGGTGCACTGGCGCAGGCACAAGCGCGCGAGGGAGTGATCGAGCAAACTGCAGCGGATGCGATCGTTGCAGCATGCCAATCGCTGCGTCTCGATCCCGCCGAGCTTGCAGAGCGTGCTGCTCTGGCCGGGACGCTCGCGATACCGCTGGTCGAGATGCTTCGGGCGGAAGTGCCGGAACCATACCGCGCCTGCGTCCATCGCGGTGCGACCAGCCAGGATGTGATCGACACGGCCACGATGATGCAAGTGCGCAGCGCGGCAACCCTGCTGCGGGCCGATGCGGAGCGGATGCTCGGCGGCCTTGCCGCGTCCGCAAGGCAGCATGCCGCGACACCCGCAATGGGCCGCACTCTCCTGCAGGATGCTGTTCCCATCGCATTGGGATTGCGGATTGCGCAGTGGCACGCAGGCATAGCCGATGCGTGGGCGGCCTTCGCCCGCGATGTGCGCGTCCATGCGGTGTTGCAGTTCGGCGGCGCGGTCGGAACGCGTATGGGGCAGGATGGCAAGGGCCATGCGGTTGCGGTGCACCTGTCCGAAGCTCTGGACCTGCCGGTGTCGCCACCGTGGCACGCGCGGCGGGGCGGTGTGGCGGCCATTGGTGCGTCGCTCGCGATCCTCGTCGGTACCGTCGGCAAGATGGCGCGCGACATGTCGCTGCTTTCGCAGAACGCCATCGGCGAGATGCGCGAGCCGGTAATCGAAGGGCGGGGCGGCTCTTCGGCAATGGCGCACAAGCGCAACGCCACTGGCAGCCAGGTTGCCCTCTCGGCGGCTCTGCGCGCACCCGGCCTTGCCGGAACGCTCCTGTCCGGTCTGCCTGCAGAACAGGAAAGGGGCATCGGCGGCTGGCAGGCGGAAGCGCCGGTCCTCGCCGATCTTTTCCTGCTCGCGAGCGGCGCGCTGTCGGCAATGGCCGACGTGGCGGAAGGACTCGAAATCGACGTTGGACAGATTTCCCAAGCGGTGCCGGGCGATGCCGTCGACTGCGGCGACAGCGCGGATCTGATCGAAGAGCTACTCTCAATCGAAAGGGATCGTTGAACATGCCCTTTGCTTCGCATGACGGCATCCGCATCTACTGGAAGCTGCAGGGCAGCGATGACAAGCCGGCGCTGGTCCTGCTCAATTCCATAGGCACCGATATGTCCGTGTGGGACGGCTGTATCGACCGCCTCTTGCCCGCTTTCCGTATCCTGCGGCTGGACACACGCGGTCACGGTGCGTCGGACGTGCCGGATGGCGAATACAGCCTGCCGGAATTGGCGAGCGATGTGGTCGCCGCCATGGACAGCGCGGGTATCGAGCGGGCGCATATCGCCGGCTTGTCGCTCGGCGGGATGGTGGCCATGCAGATCGCGCTCGATGCACCCGAACGGGTGGATCGGCTCGCTTTGGTCTGCACGTCCGCCGCGATGGATAGCGCCGCTTGGCAGGCGCGCATCGATGCCGTGCGCAGCGGCGGTACGGAGGCGATCGCGGACCTTGCGATGGAACGCTTTCTCTCTGGCGGTTTCGCCGCGGCTCATTCGCAATCTGCGGCGGAGTTGCGCCGAAACCTCTTGTCGATGGACCCCGCGGGTTACGCAGGCGCCGGGGCTGCCATTCGCGACATGGAGCTTCAGGGCAGGCTTGGCGAGATTGCCGCGCCGAGCCTGGTCGTGACTGGAACGCAGGACGCTTCGACCCCGCGCGAGCCGCATGGAAAGGTCTTGGCAAGCTCCATCCGGGGAGCCGAGGAATTGGCGCTGGAATGCGGTCACCTCGCCCCGATCGAAGTCCCTGCCAGACTGGCGGCGGCGCTGCGCAATTTTTTCCTGCCGCGAGAGCAGACGCGCGATGCGGCCGACGCGCTGTACGAGGCCGGACTTCTCAATCGCCGACGCGTCCTCGGCGATGATTGGGTCGATGCGAGCATAGCGAAAGCCACGCCATTCAACGCGGACTTTCAGGCCATGATCACGCGCATTGCCTGGCACGAGATTTGGGGCCGGCCGGGTCTGGACGATCGGACGAGGCGGCTCCTCGTCATCGCGATCACCGCCAGCCTTTCCCGCTGGGAAGAATTCGCGCTGCATGTGCGCGTCGGTCTGGAGCGCGGTGGTTTCACGCGCGACGAACTGAAGGAAGTGCTGATGCAGACCGCCATTTACGCGGGCGTTCCGGCGGCAAATACGGCCTTCGCCGAAGCCATGAAGATCATCGACGAGATTGAAAAAACGTCGACTTGAGCGAGCTGTGCATGCGCGCGACGAAATTGGTGCCGGCTGAACTTTAGAATGGCCCGTGCGCGGCCCGTTCAGTCGCTATAGATCAGGTAGGCGTAGGCCATTTCGGACAGCTGTGGTCGCAGCCTTTCCCAGATCATCGGGTCTGCCGCTTCGGCCGAGACGCCCAGTCCGAATCGTCGGGCGACAGATGCGAAGATCATATGCAGGACTGCTTCGGATTTTCCGCGGGGATCGTCCCCCTTTATCTCGTCCCGGAAGGAGAGGATCACATCCGCTGTTCCCGATAGCGCCTTGTGACCCGCTTCCTTCCCGCATGGAGAGACTACCGGATCGATCGCCGCGCGCTGCATGATGGCGCGGAGCATGGTCGCATGTTCGGCCATGAAAGCGATGTAAGCTTCGATATATTTCGCGAGGAATTCCTTCAGGCTGCCGCTCTGCGAAGCGATCGCCTCCACCATCGCGGCTTCCCGTTCCACAATGGTCTGAAGTTCCTGCCCGATGACTGCGTAGAGAAGACGATCCTTGCTTTCGAACCGCAGGTAGATCGAGCCGATCGAGACATTCCCCCGGTTGCTCACATCCTGCAGCGTGAAGTCTTCGCTCCCGCGCTCGAGCATCAGTTCGCGGGTGGCTTCGAGCATGCGCTCGAACGACGCGAGGGAGCGCCCCTGCCGCGGTTTTCGGCTGATCGCCGTCTCCAGAAGTTTCTCGACCGCCGGAAAATCGCTGTGCGCTTGGGTTGACATCATTTCTGAAAGCAGGAAGAGAATGCGAACGTCAATTCTAATTTATATCGAGCCGAAGTTATAATTCGGTCGGGAGAAGGGGTGAGGGATGCGATTTTCCGTTTTTCTGAATGCGCGTACGATGCGGCCGGAAGATGATCGGCAGCTGATCAAGGATCTTGAAAAGCACGCGAAAAAGGCACGCGATTGCGGTTTCGAGGCAATCTTCCTGCCCGACCACCATTTCAACGGTTACATGCCGGTTGCCAGCGACAGCTTCATTTTCGCGGCCTATCTGGCAGCGCAGATGCCGGACATGCATTTCGGCTTCTCGGTCGTGTCGGTTCCGCTTCATCACCCGGTGCGCTTCGTTGAGCGGATTAACATCCTCGACCAGCTGACCGACGGCAAAATCCTCGTGGGCGTGGGAAGCGGTACCACGCCGGAAGAGATGATCGGGTTCGGAGTCAACTACAGCGAGGCCAAGGGCATCTCGGATCGCAATCTGGAGATTGCCGAAGAACTTTGGGCTAAGTCGATGGAGGATCCCGCGATCGAGATCGACAATGGGCCCCATAAGGGACGGGTCCTCCAGCGTATCGCGCCCGTAGCCTACTCGAAGGGGCACGCGCCGCTCATCCCGGTTGCCATGAGCGAGGGAAGTACACGGCGGGCTGCCGAGAATGGCTGGCCGGCCTTCATCCCCGCATTCACGCCCCCCAAGATCGGCGGAACGGAACCCTTCAAGCACGTCCAGAAATATTTCGCCGCCTACAAGGATCAGCTGGTCAATGCGGACCACGATCAGGCGACCATTGATCGCGCCCTTTCCTGGACGACCCACACCTATCAGTGCGTCCACGTCGCCGAAACGGACGAGCAGGCCCGCGAAGAGCTGGAAGTCATCCTGCGCGCCTATCAGGATGCGATCGAGCGCGAGGCCGAATTCAATGCCCGCGCCGAAAGCGACGATGCCAACAAAAAGACGGATCGCACGCCGAATGCTCTTTCGGAAGACTGGATCGGCACATGGTGCCTCTACGGTTCTCCCGAAACGGTCGTCGAGCACCTGAGGCCTTACAAGGAGCTCGGCATCGGCAATATTCTGTGCGGTACGGTTACCGGACCGCTGACCGAGGAGAAGCTTCGGCTGGGTGATCAGACGCTCGAACTGATCTCGAAGCGCGTCATGCCGGAACTCACATCTTGAGCCGCCAGCCGCGTATCGTAGGTATCGGTGGAACGCAGCGCCCTGGCTCCTCGACCGAACTGCTGGTCAAGTCGGTACTGGATATCTGTGCTTCGCACGGAGCCCACACGCAGCTCTTCGGCGGTGAGCAGCTGTGCGCATTGCCGCATTACGACCCGTACTCGCGCGATCGGACCGACGAGGAATTGCGATTCGTCGAGGCCATTCGCCAGTCCGATGGCATCGTCATCGCGTCGCCAAGCTACCACGGAGGTATCTCCGGCCTCATAAAAAACGCGATCGATCTGCTCGAAGAGTTGCGCGAAGACGAACGGCCCTATTTCGATGGGCGTCCAGTAGGGCTCTTGGTGTCGGCAGCCGGTTGGCAGGCGGGAGGCGTAACGCTCGCGGCGCTACGCGGCGTGATCCATGCCATGCGCGGTTGGCCAACCCCGATAGGCATCGCGATCAACTCCGTCGAACAGAAACCGTTTGCCGCCGACGGCTCCCTCCAGGACGACCAGATAGCCGGCCAACTGGACGCAATGGCGAAGCAGCTGGCCATCGGCTGCGTCGGCCTCAGCAAGCGGCATTGACAACTCATACAAATGAGAACTAGAGTGACCATTCTATTACGCTGACCGACCAAAGTCGGGGGCTGGGGAGAGGATAAATGGTAAAGAATTTTCACAAGTCGTTTTTGCTGGTCGGTTGCGCGTTCGCGGCATTTGCCGTGCCTGCATATGCCCAGACTACGCCGGGTGAGCCGGAGGCCGATGATGAGGCCCAGGCCGCAAACGTCATCGTGGTCACTGCACAGAACCGGTCGGAAAATGTGCAGGATGTGCCGATCGCTATCGATGTCGTCGGTGGCGAGGCGCTCGAAGATGCGGGCATTACCGACTTTCAGGACCTGACGCGGGTCGCGCCGGTCCTGAACATCACGCAGGACGGCAACTACACACGCGTGGCGGTTCGCGGGGTCGGGACGAACTCCAACGACGAAGGCCAGGATCAGTCGATCGCCGTCAATATCGATGGCGAGTACATCAACCGTCCGAACGTCCTGAATCTGGCTTTGTTCGACATTGATCGGATCGAAGTCCTGCGCGGTCCGCAGGGGACCTTGTATGGCCGCAATGCCACCGGCGGCGCCATCAACTTCATCACTCGCAAGCCTGGCAATGAATTCGGCGCGAACATCAACGCGACCTATGGCAACTACGATCACAAGAAGATCGAAGCCGGCATCGATATCCCGCTCGGCGCGATCGGCGGTGTGCGCTTGGCGGGCGTCTACAACAAGCGCGACGGCTATTTCTTCCACCCCAACAGGGCGGCGGCGGGCAACGACGTCGTGCGGAGCGGTACTGCCGACAACAAGGGCGGCCGTGTGACCCTGGCCTTGCGTCCGACCGACCGCCTGTCGGTCGATATCTCGGGCGAATATGTTCGCAATGAAAACATCGTCGGGGCCTTCGCATCCTACGACTTCAATGCGCCCGGCAATGGTCCGGGGGCGGACTGCAGCCAGAACGGCTTCGTCGACGCGGCACCTCTCATTCCCGGCGGTCAGTGTATTCCGCTCAATTCCCAAGTGGTCGACAGTTTCGGGGATCGGTCGTCCTACAACGGCCCGAACACGGCGCTGCCGCTCAATCCGAATATCCAGGATAGCTACGCGGTCCGCGGCCGTGTCGAATACGACTTCGGCGGAGCCACGCTGACCTATCTGGGCGGATATCGCCGCACGGACCAGGATGCCGATTTGGCCCTGCCGAATTACATCTATTACGAATTCGGCAATGCGGTGGACACGCAAAGTCACGAATTGCGCCTGAACGGCGAGACCGGTGCCTTGACGTGGCAAGGCGGGCTGTTCTTCTACAACGAAAAAATCAACGCGTTGAGAGGGCTTTACAGTCCCTTCATCGGGCCCAACGGCAGTTTCCTTAACACGTTTTCGCGAGACACGGATTCCGACAGCTACGCCGCCTTTGCGCAGGTCGAGTACGCGTTTTCCGATCAATTCACGGGTATCGGCGGTCTTCGCTATACGATCGACAAGCGGTCGGGTCGCTACGGAAATTACGGGTTCCGCTTCAACACAGCCCCCGTCGCGCCGACAGGAGCGCCCCCTTCGATCCTGGATCTCGAGCAGGACAACGAACAGCTGACCTGGCTCGCGGGCCTCAACTATACCCCGAACGCCGAGACGCTCGTCTATGCCAAGGTCAGTACGGGCTATAAATCCGGCGGTTTCGATAGCGTCGGGGCCTATGATCCGGAAACCAACACTGCGTATGAACTGGGTGCGAAACTGAACTTCGGTTCCTATGGTGAGCACCTCATCAACGGAAACGTGTTCTACTACGACTACAAGGATCTGCAGACGCCGGTCTTGTTGGACCCATCTGTTGGCCAGCAGGTGTTCAATGCCGGCGCGGCGACCATCTGGGGCGTCGAGTTGGAAACGGCCATCGAACTCAGTCCGACCGATTTCTTCTCCGCATCGTTCAACTATCTGAACGCGCGCTATGACGAGTTGCTGGCATCATACGCGATTTTCGACACGGTGAATCCCGATAATAATGGGCTCGCCGACCTCGATCCCGGACCTGCGATTGATCAACCCGACCTCAGCGGCAACGAACTGCCGCAGTCGCCGGCATTCACGATAACGGTTGGCTACGATCACATATTCGAGCTCGGCAGTGCTGGTTCGCTCACCGCGAGCGTATTCAGCCGCTTCAAGAGCGAATATTTCCTGGGCAGTTTCAACTATCGCTCCTCGCGCCAGGAAGCGTTCTCGCAAACCGACCTGAGCTTGAAATACCAGCCGTTGAACGAGGCATTCAGCATTCAGGCGTTCGTCCGCAATATCGAGGACGAACAGCCGCTCGCCTACGCCAATTTCGTATCGGCCGGTCCGGACGACAACTTCGATTTCCAGTTCGGCGCGCCCAGAACCTACGGCGTGCGGATCGGCGTCGATTTCTAATTCGCGCGAACCCATTGCGTTCAAGTACCGAAAGCCCACTGCGAATTCGGTGGGCGACGTGAGCCGTGTCGGCCTTTCCATGAGGAAGGAGCCGGCCCGGCTACCGATCCGGAGGAAGACCATGGCGATCAAGCGAGGCGTAAGCCTCTATTCCTATCAGAACGAGACCTTTCAAGGTAAGATGAGCCTGGAAGATTGCATTCGCACCTCGGCCGAACTTGGTGCCAACGGTATCGAGATCATCGGCGAACAGACCTTCTGGGGTTGGCCGGAAGTTGGCGTCGAGGACGCCGCTATCGATAACTGGCATTCGCTGATCAAAAAGTACGATTGCACCCCTGTCAGCCACGACTTCATGCTGGACTACAAGCGGTACAAGGGCCGCATAATGCCGCATGACGAGCAGGTAGCCAGCGTGAAGAATGATATCGATTTCGGTGCGCGGTTGGGCATGAAGTTCATCCGGGCGCTCGTTTCCATCGATCCGCAGGTGCTGGTGGATGCCGCGCAGCATGCCGAAGAAAAAGGCCTCAAGATCCTGATCGAGGTGCACGCACCGCTTCACTTCGACCATCCGTGGATCATCCGCCACGCGGAAGCCTTCGAGAAATCCGGTTCCAACGCGCTTGGTTTCCTGCCCGATATGGGCATGTTTCTGCACGCGTTTCCGCCGGTTTTGGTCGAAAGATTCAGGCGCATGGGCGTTCCCGACGAGATCGCGGACTACATCGTGAAGGCCTATGACGACCGCGTCCTCTCCGAATATGTCATCCACAATGTGCGGGAGATGGGCGGAGAGGGTCCGGCCATCGCAATGGCGGAAACCTCGCGCCACAATGCGGCATATGAGCCAAAGCGCATGCTCGACTATATGCCGCGCATCCACAACATCCACGGCAAGTTCTATCAGATGAACGAGGATTACGTGGAACCGTCGATTCCCTACGACGAGATCGTCAAGGTCCTGCAACAGGGCGGCTATGACGGTTACATCTGCTCCGAATACGAAGGCAATCGCTGGATCGAGGACGTGGAAGAGCCCGACAGCGTAGAGCAGGTGCGTCGCCAGCAGGTGATGCTTGCCCGCCTTCTTGGTGAGGACGAAACACCAGCTCTCAAGGCTGCAGCCTGAAAGGAACCCTGACGATGATGGACAATAAGATGATCGTCGAGGGTAGCCTCGAGAATTTCGAAGAGAAGGGCACGGTCAAGGGTGCGAAGTTTCTGGGCCGACTGCCATATTATCGCGGCCTTGGCCTTTCGATGATCGAGGATATCCAGGTCACAATCGACGGCGAGCAGGTGCCGCGTGCTGATGTGCGGTTCCATGTGCGCGGAAAGACCTACACGCTGGACGAGATGGAAACGGTCTATGACGACCGCTGGAACTTCGGTGAGAAGGCCACCATCATTGCGCTGCAGGACGGGGGTTTCGGCTTGGGCGATCATAAGGTGGAATTCGGCGTCCGCATGCGCGTCTCCTACCTGCCCTTCGTGCCCACCACGCGGGATGCCAAGGAGCTGGCGCTGGCCGCCTGACATTTCCATGACCAATCTGACACTGGAAGACGCCGCCGCTCTCACCGCAGGCGCGACGATGTGGTCGAGCGTGGCGTTGCCGGATGCGGGCATCGTCTCGTTCGCCATGAGTGACGGACCGATGGGCATTGCCAGCGGCAAGGTCGACGAACGCGATATTGCCCGGCTCAGCCCTTGCGCCACGGCGCTGGGGGCGAGTTGGGATTGCGATCTCGTCCGCCGAATAGGTGCACTGGTAGGTCAGGAAGCGGTCGAGCGCGGCGTCGATGCCGTCCTGGCACCCAATATCAACCTCGCGCGCAGCCCACTGGCGGGCAGGGCATTCGAGTATTTCTCCGAGGATCCGCTTCTCGTGGGGACACTGGGCGCCTGCTGGATAGAAGGTCTGCAATCGACCGGCACGGCGTCGGTCGCAAAGCATCTCGTCTGCAACGATTCCGAAACCGATCGCGATAGCGTGGACGTGCAGGTGGGCGAGCGCACACTGCGCGAGGTCTACCTGCTCCCATTCGAATTTGCGGCCGACGCGGGCTGCGCCGGTATGTTGGCGGCCTATAATCGGGTGAACGGCGATTACTGCGCTGAACAGCACCATGTCCTGACCGATATCGTGAAGGGCGAATGGAGCTATTCCGGCGCGATCATGTCCGACTGGTTCGGCACTCATTCGACCGCGCCGACGCTCAATGCCGGTCTCGACCTGGAGATGCCGGGGCCTTTCCGCTTCCTTGGACCCAAGGCGGCCGAGGCTGTCGAGGCGGGCGAGGTATCGCAGGAGCGCGTCGACGATGCGGCGGCGCGGGTGGCCGGTCTGGCGCAGCGCGCAACGGGCGAGAAGTCGTCCGCCTATAACGATGCCGCAACGCACGACCTGCTGGTGGAAGCGGCAGCCGCAGGTTTCGTCCTGTTGAAGAACGAAGGCGACCTTCTGCCGCTCGACCCCGTCAAAGTGAAAACGGTGGCGATCATCGGTCCGAATGCCGCTGCCCCGTGCTTCCAGGGTGGCACGTTTGCCAAGATATCCGTCCGCCCCGATCTGCCGACACCCGAAGAGACTGTCCGGGCGCGCTACGCGAAGGAATGCGAAGTGCTGTTCGCGCCGGGGGTGGACCCGGCACCGCGCCTTCCGTTCATGACCGTCACACCGGCACAGGATATCGGCGACGGCGCGACAGCGGGCATGAGCCTCGAATATTTCGCATCGTCCGACTTCTCGGGCGAGCCGATGACGCGCGAGACTCGCGATACGAACTCGCTCGTCTGGTTTACCGGCATGCACGATCAGGCGGATTTCGCCTCCGGCGGTTCGATCCGCGCCTCAGGCATGTACCGCGCACACAAGGATGGGGAGCATCGCTTCCACCTCGGCGCAACGGGCAAGGCCTGCATGCTCGTGGATGGAAAAGAGATCGTTGCCACGACGGAAACGCCGCCCGGCGACACGATGGGTGTGCTCAAATCGGGCGACAGCGAAATCGCGACGCTTTCCCTATCGAGCGGTCAGACGGTCAAGATCGTGATCGAATTTCCCTTCGATGCCGCCCGGGTGCATGGCCTGTGGTACGGAGTTCGCGAGCCGGGCAGCGCGGAAGAATTGCTGCGCGAAGCTGCTGACGCCGCCGCCAGGGCCGATGCCGTATTCCTGTTTGTCGGCGAAACGTCAGACAGTTCGGTGGAAAGCAAGGACAGGCCCGATACGCAGCTGGCAGCGGAACAGCTGGCCCTGATCGACCGTGTCTGCGCCGCCAATCCGCGCACCGCTGTGATCGCCAATGTCGGCCATGCCTACGATGCGTCGTGGGAAGACAAGGCAGCAGCGCATATTGCGGCCTGGTATCCGGGGGAGGGATTTGCCGATGCAATCGCCGCAGTGCTGGCGGGAGATCGCGAACCGGGCGGACGCATGCCAGTTTCGATCGCGCGCGAGGAAGCCGATTATCCGGCATTCGCCCTGAAGCCCGATGCCGATGGCAAACTCGCGTACTCCGAGGGCACCGACGTCGGTTATCGCGGCATCATCGCAGCGGACAAATTGGCACGCCACACGATCGGAGCGGGTAGTGGCTACACTACCTTCTCGTGGGGCGATGTGCGGCTGGAGGATGATGGCCTTTCCGTTCATGTCGAGAACACGGGTGATCGAACCGGCAGCGATGTCGTGCAGGTCTATCGCGATGCTCCGGACAATGTGCTCCTTGGTTTCTGCAAGATCACGCTTGCGGCAGGGGAATCGGGCCGCGCGACCATCCGCCTGACCCAGCGCCGCTTCGCGAGCTGGGGCAGCGATGGCTGGCAGGTTCCCGCTGGACCATGCGCCGTTCGCATTGCGCGCAATGCGCAAAGCACGATCGTTAAAACGGAGGTCGATCCGCGACGCCTGCCGACAGGCCTATAACCGATCGCCGGCTTGCCATCGCCCTTCGCGTAAAATAGAACCTTGGTTATAAAAATGGACTGGAGAGAGAGCGTGGGTCGCCTTCGCATGGGCATGATCGGCGGCGGGCCGGGCGCATTCATCGGCCCCGTTCACCGCATTGCAGCCGAAATGGACCGCGAGATCGAACTCGTCGCCGGCGTATTTTCCTCCGACGCCGACCGGAGCCGAAAAGCTGCACTGGATTACAACATCGATCCGCAGCGCGGCTATCCCGATCTGGAAACGATGCTGTCAGCGGAGCGGGATCGCGACGACGGCATGGACTTCGTGGCGGTCGTAACGCCCAACCATAACCACCTTCCATCGGCGCGCGCTGCGCTGGATGCGGGCTTCCCGGTCATGAGCGACAAACCGATGACCGCGACGCTGGCCGAGGCCGAAGAGCTTGCGGCGGTCGTAGAAGGTGCAGGCCTGCTATACGGGCTGACCTTCACTTACACCGGCTATCCCCTGGTGCGCGAAATGCGCGAGCGGATCGCGTCGGGTGCAATCGGCACGCTGCGCAAGGTCGTGGTCGAATATCCGCAAGGGTGGCTGGCGCGCGAGGCCGAGGGCAAGCAGGCGGAATGGCGCCTCGACCCGGAGAGGGCGGGCGCGGGCGGCTGCATCGGCGATATCGGCGTGCATGCCTTCAATCTTGCCGAGTTCGTGACCGGACAGCGTGTGTCCGAAGTGCTGCCCGATCTCGCGGCAGTGGTGCCGGGCCGGGCTCTCGATGACGACTGCACGGTCCTCCTGCGCTTTGAAAACGGCATGCGCGGCGTGTTGTTGGCCAGTCAGATCGAGGTCGGCGAACTCAACGGCCTGCGCATTCGCGTCTACGGCGAGGATGGCGGCATGGTGTGGCAGCAGGAAACACCCAATACGGTCACCTGGCACAAGATTGACGGGACCACGCAGCTGCTTCGCGCGGGCGATGCTTCGCTAAGTAATGCGGCGCAATCGCGCACCCGCACGCCCGGTGGCCATCCAGAAGGCTACCTGGAGGCATTCGCGAATATCTACCGCGATTTCGCAGCGGCGCTGCGCGGAGAAGATGCCCCGATGCTGCCGGGACTGGAGGAGGGAATGCGCTCCATGCTGTTTATCGACACGTGTGTCAGAGCCAACGCCGCCGGGGCGGGATGGACCGACCTGCCTCGCAACGAAAGGACTTCCGCATGAGAACCCTGAAGGGCCCAGCGATCTTTCTCGCCCAGTTTGCAGGCGATGAAGCACCGTTCAATTCGCTTGACGCTATTTGCGAATGGGTGTCGGGCTTAGGGTACAAGGGTATCCAGATACCCAGCTGGGACGCCCGGCTCTTCGACCTCGAAAAGGCCGCCGACAGCCAGGATTATTGCGACGAAATCAAGGGCATCGTCGAAAGTCACGGCCTTTCGATCACCGAGCTGTCCACGCATCTCCAGGGACAGCTCGTGGCTGTTCATCCCGCATATGATGCCGCCTTCGACGGGTTCGCGGCCGAACACGTGCGCGGAAATCCGAAGGCGCGACAGGAATGGGCCGTCCAGCAGGTCAAGGCCGCCGCCACCGCCAGCCGTCGCCTGGGGCTGGACCGGCACGCGACATTCTCGGGCGCGCTTGCTTGGCCATATTTCTATCCCTGGCCGCAGAGGCCTGCCGGGCTGGTGGAGGATGCCTTCGACGAGCTGGCACGCCGCTGGAAACCGATCCTCGATTATTTCGACGAAAACGGCGTGGATGCGGCCTATGAAATCCACCCGGGCGAAGACCTGCACGATGGCGTAACCTTCGAGATGTTCCTCGAGCGGGTCGGCAATCATCCGCGCGCGAACATTCTCTACGATCCGAGCCATTTCGTGCTGCAGCAGCTCGACTATCTCGACTTCATCGATATCTACCGCGACCGTATCCGATGCTTCCATGTGAAGGATGCGGAATTCAATCCCACCGGGCGGCAAGGTGTTTACGGCGGGTACCAGAGCTGGGTGGACCGCGCGGGACGGTTTCGCTCTCTGGGCGATGGGCAAGTCGATTTCGGCGGCATCTTCTCCAAGATGGCGGCCAACGATTTCGATGGATGGGCGGTGCTGGAATGGGAATGCGCGCTGAAGCATCCCGAACAGGGCGCAGCTGAAGGCGCGCCCTTCATTCGCGATCATATCATCCGCGTGACGGAGCATGCTTTCGACGACTTTGCTGCCGGCGGCGCGGACCGGGAGCTGAACAAGCGGATCATGGGCATTGGCTAAGCAAAACACACCGTCGGGCGGCTGGCAGCGCCGCGATTTTCTTGCCGGCGCGACATTGTTCACGCTCGCCATCGGGATACCGGTTGCCGGGGTATCGCTCTTCGATACGGACGAAGATGACGCGCCGACCGATCGACAGCGCCTCATGATGCGCCAGGTGAGCCAGGCAGTGCTGCCCGCGACGGATACGCCCGGTGCGGGCGATGTGGGCGTCGGCGATTTTGTAATTCTCGCGCTCGCGCATGGTCTCGACGGCACGCGCGAACCGGCCGGTTCTTCGGAGATGCCGTGGGCGTTTCCCGAATATCAGAGGCGCGACGGTACCCTGCGCTACGCCGACTGGCTGGAAAATACCCTCGATCGGGCCGCGAACGGCGATTTCGTCCGGTGCGATGCGGCCGAACAGACGACGCTTGTCGGCAGGCTGGACGAGGAAGCCTTCGCCGAGGGGAACGATGCCCATCCGTGGCGTAAGCTCAAGGCACTGATCCTGACGGGGTACTACACTTCGCAGGTCGGCGGGTCGGAAGAGTTGCGGTTCGAGCTGGTACCGGGGCGCTTCGATCCCGTTGTTCCGCTGGAGCCAGGAAGCCGCGCATGGTCCAGCGACTGGACCGCAGTGGAGTTTGGGTGACATGGCAGAGCAAGCAGAATTCGATGCCATCGTGGTCGGCTCCGGTATTTCGGGTGGCTGGGCTGCCAAGGAACTGACCGAGGCGGGGCTGAAGGTCCTCATGCTGGAACGCGGACGCGATATTCCGCACCAGACGGGTTACGATACCGAGATGAAAACGCCGTGGGAAATGCCTTTCCGCGGCGTGGGCGATGCCGAGCTCTACCGGCGGGAGTATCCGGTTCAGATGCTCAATCGGCATTTTACCGAGTATACGCAGGGCCATTTCGTCAACGATGCCGAAAATCCCTATGCCAAGGGGCCCGGGTCCGATTTCAACTGGTTCCGCAGCTACAACCTCGGCGGCCGCTCGCTGACGTGGGGTCGGCAAAGCTATCGCTGGTCCGACTACGATTTCGGCGCGAACAAGCGCGACGGCCACGGTGCAGACTGGCCGATCCGTTATGAAGACATTGCTCCTTGGTACGACAAGGTGGAAGAGTTCGTCGGGATCGCCGGGGCAGCCGAGGGTCTGGCGCAATTGCCGGACGGGCGGTTCCTGCCGCCCTGGCCGCTGAACGCCGTCGAGCAGGCCACGCGCGAACGTATTCTCGGCAAGTGGCCGGAACGCGTTCTGACGGTGGGTCGGACCGCCAATCTCACGCAGCCACATCTCGGGCGCGGCCAGTGCCAGGCGCGCTCGATCTGCGCGCGCGGCTGTTCCTACGGCGCGTATTTCTCCACTCAGTCGAGCACGCTCCCGGCCGCGCAAGCGACCGGCAATCTCACGCTGGTTACCGACGCGGTGGTGGAAAAGGTCGACTACGACAGCGCAAGCGGACGGGTGACCGGCGTTCGCTGGATCGACCGCAAGGATGGCACCCGCACGAAAGCCACCGCCAGAATGGTGTTCCTGAATGCCGGCAGCTTCAACTCCGTGCACCTGATGCTCAACTCCGCCAGCGAAGCGATGCCGAACGGCCTCGCGAACTCGAGCGGTGTGCTGGGCACGCATATCATGGACCACCCGTCCACACTCTCGGCGATGGCGATCATGCCGGGCTTCGAGGACGTGACGTCATACGGCAACAGGCCGACGGGCGTCGTGATTCCCCGCTATCGCAACATGGACGAGATGGACGGGGCGGGGCACACCCGCGGCTATTCCTATCAGGGCGGGGCGCTGCAATCCGGCTGGACGCGCGGTAAGCGCGAAGCGGGCGTGGGCGCCGAATACAAGGATTCGCTGCAGCCGCCGGGCCCGTGGCGCGTGGTGCTGGTCGCCTTCGCCGATTGCGTGCCCCGCGCGAGCAACCGATTGACGCTCGACCGAAGCAAGACCGATCCGCTGGGCATTCCGCAACTCAGCATCGATTTCGCATTCGGGGCGGAGGAGCAGGCTGCGCTTGCGCAGGCGAAGGCCGATGCAGCCGAGATGCTGTCTCATGCGGGTGGCAAGGTATTGATGGGGTTCGACAGGCCTGGGCCTGGCGGCAGCGCAATCCACGAGATGGGCGGTGCGCGGATGGGATGGGATCCCAAGACAAGCGTGCTCAACCGCTGGAGCCAGGCGCACGATATCCCCAACCTGTTCGTGACGGACGGTGCGCAGATGAGCTCGTCGGCCTGCCAGAACCCGTCACTGACCTACATGGCGTTGACGGCACGCGCCGCCAACCACGCGGTCGAGTTACTGCGCACAGGCGCAATCTGATCTCTGGATACGAAAAGGGGCGCCGGGCTAAAAACCCGGCGCCCCTTTTGCTTGTCTACAGTCCAGCTGCCTTCAGGGCACTTAACTCTTTTCCATCACAGCATCCACCGGATGATCTTCCGCTGGCACGCTTTGGCGACCCAGTGTCAGGAAGAAAACGACAGCGCCGGCAATGGAGGCCAGCCCCATCGTCAGGAAGGCGGCCTGCATCGAGCCGAGCTCACCGCGCAAGGCGCTGACGATCAGCGGCGACGTGAATTGTCCAAAGAAGAAGGTTGCAGTCCAAACCCCCATTCCGCGCCCCCGATGAGCATAGGGCAGGCGGCTCTGTGCCCACGCGATCAGCGTGAGAATGGCCATGCCAGCGCCTGTCTGCTGCACCGCCATGCCGGCAACCATGCCTTGCCAGTTGGACGTAAGCCCCATCATCGCGATCCCGGCCCCGAGGAGAGTGAGGAAGGTGGCGACCTGGATACGGAAGCTGCAACCCTTGCGACCCAGCAACCAGAACAGCCCGGCACCGGCCAGAATGAAGAGGCTGGGAAGCGCGGTAATTTGGCCGATGCTCTCGGGATCCGCGATTCCGAGTTCTTCCCACACGACCGAGCCATTGACGATGAAGACGTAATAGATTGCCGAGCTGAAGAGCGTCAGGACCGCAATGTCGATCATGATCTTCCAGGGGAAGCCCGCGGTCGGACCATCTTCATCCATTCCAAGGTTTCGGCGGACCGTGGCATCGCTTTCCGGTTCGTACATGTAGCGCCACATCGAAATCGCGATGGGAATGGCGAGCAGGTACAGCAGGAAGATGCCGTTCCAGCGCCACGCGGTCAGCGTCCCGGCAAAGAAGATCATGATGGAAGAAAATGCAGGCCCGATCATGCCTTGCAGTGTGAGCCAGCGGCGCCTGCCGTCTTCGGCCCAGTAGTCGGCAATCAACGTGTTCACCGTGGTCAGGATCGCCGCCTCGCTGAAGCCTAGCAGCAGGCGCGATGCGTAGATCACGTCGAGATTTTCCAGGAAGAACGGGATGACCCCGATGATCCCGTAGGAGAATGTGGAGACGACGAGCAGCTTGCGCCTTCCGTAACGGTCAACAAGCAGGCCCATGAAGAGGGCTGTGACCGCGATCGCAAGGCCCGGTGCCGTGACCATCGACGGCACCTTCGTGGCCGCATTGGGGTCTGTCGGAGCGAAATGCCCGATCATGGCCCCGACGGCCGGAAACATGGAAACGATAGCGAGGACCGGAAGAAAACCGGCCAAGATCACGGTTATTCCCTGGGGAATACCCGGCTGGCGCTGTCGTGAATTGCTCGAAACCAAATGTCCTCTCCCTTTGCCATACGGCCCATCCTCGGCCCTGGCTTTTGCAGGGTCCGGGATGACAGAGATTGACGCTTAGCACCTTTCAATCATAATAGAAGCATCATTTTAGTTTTATCGTCGAGGTCATGGCAGGTGTCCTCTGGGGGAGGGATGCGTGCCGGAACTTGCAAAGGTCGACTCGGCGCGGGTCGCGCCAGTTGAGATATCGGAACGGCGCAAGACCGCCGCTTTTCTGACGGTGCTGACGTCCGTGGTCCTCGAGGTGGCAGACTCCACCATCGTGAATACTGCGCTTCCGGCGATCCGGGACGGCCTGCTGGCATCTCCGGCGGCAATGCAGTGGATCGTCGCAGGGTACCTCCTCACTCTCGGCTCGCTGCTCCTTTTGGGAGGGCGGCTGGGCGATACATTCGGCTATTCGCGCGTCTTCCTCATGGGAGCGGCGGCTTTCGTTGCCGCTTCGGTCTTCTGCGGCCTTGCGCAGACCCCGGGCCAACTCGTTGCCGCCCGCATGGCGCAGGGAGCGGCGGGGGCTGTGATGGCACCGCAGACGATGGCGATCGTGCAGGTGCTTTACACACCATTGGAACGCGTGACGAAGCTTGCCTATTTCGGCGTAATCGTGGGCCTTGCCGCGATCCTTGGCCCGATCGTGGGCGGTATCCTCATCGAATGGGATCTGTTCGGGCTGGGCTGGCGGCTGGTGTTCCTCATCAATCTGCCGATCGGCGTTGGCGCGATTTTGGTTGGCCTGTTCGTGCTGCCAAAGCGCGATCCCGACGCCAGCTTGCGGATCGATCCGGTGGGAGCGCTCATCTTCGCCTTCGCTTTCGGTGGCCTGCTCTATGCCCTGATAACCGGCGCGGAAACGGCTTGGTCGATCGGGCTTCTCGCCCTGCTGGCCGTGTCGATCGGTGCCATTTTCTACGGCTGGTCCCGGGCAGGTGCGCGCAGGGCGCGCGGAGAGCCGGCGATCATCGAACCGGCCCTTTTTGGAATCGGTACCTTCCGGTGGGGTGTTCTCGCCGCATTCTGCTTCTCCAGCGCGTCCATCGGGTTTTTGCTGATCCTCTCGGTATCGCTTCAGCAGGGGCTGGGCCTGTCGCCGCTCGATACCGCGCTGGTCCACATCCCGTTCAGCGCGGGCGTCATGCTTGGCATTGGGCTGCTGGTGCCCAAGCTTCTGCCCCGCATCGGCAAGACGCTGCCTCTGCTGGGGGGCGCGGCAATGATCGCGGGAACCTTTCTGGCGACCCGCGCCATCATGAACGGAGACGCAGGTGGCGTTCTCTTGCTCTGCTGCCTGGCGCTGACCGGAGTGGGAATGGGCACGCTGTCGGGGCCGCTGGGGCCGATCGTGGTTGCAGAGGTGGACCGGGCCAATGCCGGTACAGCCAGTGCCACCTTTCGCACGGCCCAGCAGATCGGCGGCGCCCTGGGCATTGCCATAATCGGTGCCGCCTATTTTTCCGCACCGGGCGAGCAGGCCGCTGCCCGGCTGGCCGGTCTGGGGCCGGCTGGCTACGTCATAGCGGCCGCGCTGGCGCTCGCAGTGGTGAGCGTGTCCCGGCTGCCGTCCGACCTCTTCGGGCAAGATCGATCCACAGCGCGTTGACCAGGCGATCCGGATAAATTAGAAGTGAAATTCTAATAATGAATGGGGTACGCGGAGATCCCATCTGAGAGGTCCGTGAAAGAACTTGAAATCTTGGTGATCGGCGGCGGGATCGGCGGGCTTTCCGCGGCGATCGCGCTTGGCCGGGCCGGGCATCGGATAACGGTCGTGGAGCGCGATCCGCAATGGTCGGTCTATGGTGTGGGGATCATCCAGCAGGCCAACGTCGTGCGCGCAATGGATCAGCTCGGCGTGCTCGACTCCTTCCTCGACGCAGCAAGCGGGTTCGAAGCAATAGAGATTTACCTGCCGGACGGGACGATGGCGGCGCGCGTCCCGTCGCCTCAACTGGTCGAGGGGCAACCTGCCAATGTCGGCATTGCGCGCCCGAAATTGCAGCGTGTCTTGGCGGAAAGTGCCCTCGAGTGCGGCGCGCGGATCAAGCTGGGCATCACGGTCGAGGAGATGGTCGATGACGGTACCGCAGTCGATGCGGTATTCTCCGATGGCAGCCATGGCCAATACGATCTCGTAATCGGGGCAGACGGCATACATTCGCATACGCGGGAGCTGCTTTTCCCTGAAGCCGGCAAGCCGAAACCGGCGGGCCAAGCCGTGTGGCGTTACAACCTCCCGCGGCCCGCCGGCATGGAAGCTCTGCAAGTCTACAATGGCCCCGTCGGCATCGGCCTCGTCCCGATAAGCGCTGCCGAAATGTATATTTTCGTCACGACGCCTGTCGATCCGGACACACGCGAAGCGCAGGATGGCTTGGCTGCCCGCATGCGCGACAAGCTCGCCCGGGCGGCGCCGCGCATTCAGGAGCTGGCGAAGGGAATCACGCAAGACAGCGCGGTCGTCTACCGCCCGCTGGAAACGATGCTGGTCGATGGCGACTGGCACAAGGGGCGTGTGGCGCTGTTGGGTGATGCCGTCCACGCAACCACACCGCATCTGGGGCAGGGTGCGGGCATGGCGGTAGAAGACGCGCTCGTGCTCGCCGAAGAACTGACCCGGCAGCAGGACGTCGAGAGCGGT
The DNA here is from genome assembly GCA_002695185.1 of Erythrobacter sp. Next base: position 4,559 of record NZOF01000135.1, on the reverse strand, counting down.
CTTCGCGCCTGGCATGCGCGCCGTTTTGCGCGTTGCAAATACATCGTCGAAAGCAGCCTCGCGATCTGCCGCGGGCAGATCGGCAAAGGCCCCGCGATAGACAACCAGAAAGCCACGGCAGACATGTTCGCCATGGTTTCGCAGCCAATCTGAAGGAATTGATATGGAACCGCGAGTTACGGAAATCCGCTATGTCGGATATGGCACGAGCGACTTCGACGCGGAACGCGCATTCTACGCCGACGACTGGGGTCTGGTAGAAGTCGAGGCTGCCGATGGCACCGCATGGTTTAAGACCCACGGCCATGACGAGCATCATGTCGTGCGTTTGCACAAGCGTGAAAGCAATTGTGTCGAGGTCATCGCGCTGGCTGCCGATAGCCGCGAGGATGTCGACGCATTGCAGAAGAAGGTAGCCGATGCCGGCTGCCGCATCGTGCACGAAGCTCGCGATCTCGATGCGCCTGGCGGCGGTTACGGGTTCCGTTTCTTCTCCCCCGACGGCCTCCCCTTCGAGATCAGCGCAGACGTTGCGCGGCTGGACAAGCGCGCGATGGAGCGCTGGGAAGGCATGCCGGTCAAGATCAGCCACATCGTGATCCATTCACCGGACCATCACGCCATGGTGAAGTTCTTCACCGACGTGCTCGGCTTCCGGGTGAGCGACTGGCTGGGCGATTTCATGTGCTTCCTCCGCTGCAACAGCGCGCATCATCGCCTTGCCATCCTGCCCGGGCCGCCGTGCCTCAATCACGTCGCCTACGACATGCTGAGCGTGGACGACATGATGCGCGGAGCCAGCCGGTTGAAGAAGCGCGGCACGGATATTCGCTGGGGGCCGGGACGCCACACGGCGGGCAACAACACTTTCAGCTATTTCACCACGCCGGGCGGCTTCGCGGTCGAATACACGTCCGAGCTGGAAGAGGTCGATTTCGAAAACCACAAGGATCAGGTTCACGAACCCGGTCCGCAGACGATGGACCAGTGGGGCACGGGCGTGGGCGGGCCCCAGGCCATGCCCAAGCCTCAAGCCGATCCCTGCCTCTTCACTCCGGCGGAGGTTTGAACCTTGGCGCTCTATTCTCCTTTCCCGAACTACATCTGGAACCTCTCGGTCGCCATCGCGATGGAAAGCGGCGGGCAGATCGGCGAGATCGTCGATATGTGCCAGCCGATCCTGAAGGCGGCGGACGAAGGCGCCGACGCCGGCACCCCCGCCTTCATGCGCGAATGGGCCAGGATGGGCGAAAAGCTGCTCGACCTTGCCGCCGAAGACGAAGCGAAGGGCCGTGCCTTCTCCGCATCGAACAAGCTGGAACGTGCATCGCTCTATCTGTTCACGGCGGAGCGAATGCAGGGCCACGGCCATCCCGGCCGCAAGGAAACCTTCGCCAGGGCGCGCGAGGCGTTCGATCGCTCCACGAGCCTCGGCAAGATCAACCGCGAACGGGTCGAAATTCCGCTCGCCGAGGGCACAATGCCTGCACTCTGGACCCGGGCTCCGGGAGATGGACCGCGCCCGGCGGTGGTGTTCTGCAACGGCCTCGATAGCTGCAAGGAACTGCTCTACTGGACGCGCCTGCCGGAAGAGCTGGCACGGCGCGGTATCTCGACCCTGTGCGTCGATCAGCCGGGATCGGGCGAAGCGCTGCGCCTGCAGGGCCTGCCCGTCGATCCGCACAGCGAAAGCTGGGCCACGAAGGCGATCGACTGGCTGATTGGGCAGCCCGAGGTGGACGCCGAAAAGATTGGCATGACCGGTATCTCACTTGGTGGCCATTTCGCCCCGCGCGCGGTCGCCTACGAACCGCGGTTCGCCAGCGGAGCGGTGTGGGGTGCCAACCACAACTGGCGCGAGGTGCAGGACAAGCGGATGCAGCGCGAGGGCGAAAACCCCGTCCCGCACTATTGGGCCCATGTGCATTGGGCGTTCGGCGCTGAAGGTCAGGAGGACTTTCTGAAGAAATCCGAAGGCATGAACCTCAACGGGCACATGGACCGCATTACGGTGCCATTTCTGGTGACGCACGGGGCGAACGACCGGCAGATCAGCCCGACCTACGCCGATGATCTGTTCGATCAGCTCGTCAATTCCCCGCGCCGCGAAAAGGTGATCTTCACCGCGCGCGAAGGCGGCGTGGAGCATGTCGGCGCGGACAACATGGCCTACGGGCGCGACCTGTTGTCCGACTGGTTCGCCGAGACGCTCGGCGGGGAAACGCATTGACCTGCAGTGCTGAAGCAAAAGTGTCGACTGCTCACGCAGCGAAATATGCCGCTCAGCTCGGCAAGCACTGGTCGCACAATCTCGATGTCCGGGAAGACGGCTCTGCCCGGATCATCACCTTTCCCAAGGATGCGCGCGGAGCCGACTGGAAGGGCGATGCGCTGGTCACCTTGCAGCCTGTTTCGGAAGCGCTGTTGATCCGCATCGAAGCCAGCGAAGCGGGACAGCTCGACGGCCTCAAGGGTGCATTGGAACGCCATATCGATCGCTTCGCATTTCGCGAGACGCCGCTTCGATACGATTGGCAGGACTTACAGATGGGAGAAAATCCATGAGCACGAAACCCGTTCGCCGTGTCGTTACCGGGCATGATGACAAAGGCCGCGCCATCATTCAGGAAGACGGCACCGTGCCGCGCGTGCAACAGGTGGGCGGAGCGATCGGCCCGATGTTCCACGAGGTCTGGAACACCCGCGCCACGCCTGCACCAATCGACGCTGCCAGCGGCGAACCGGCGGAGGAAGGCATCGTCCTTGCCCCGCCGAAGAACGGCACCCGCATCCGGATCCTGGACATTCCGCCCGAAGGCGACGGCATTCGTAACATGACGCCGAACGAGGCCGCCGCGCACTTCGCGGAGATCGGCGCGGGCCACGCGTCGAACGCTGCGAAGGAAGGTGCGAAGCACGCGCTGATGCATCGCACGGAAACCATCGATTACGGCATCGTCCTCGAAGGCGAGCTCGTCCTCATCATGGATGAAGGCGAGACGACCGTGCGCGCTGGGGACATCGTGATCCAGCGTGGGACCAACCATGGCTGGGCCAATCGCAGCGACGCCCCATGCCGTATCTGCTTCGTGTTGATCGACGGTGAATTTGCGCAAGGGCTGGAGAGTTGAGGCTCGCAACCCTCGATAACGGCACGCCCGACGGGCAACTCGTGATCGTCTCGGAAGACGGAGCCCGGGTGCTGGAAGTCGGCGAACAGGCTCCGAACTTGCTCACGGTGATGGACGACTGGGACGGCGCGAGGCCCGCGCTCCAGTCTGCCGCCGAAAGGCTCGCGGCCGGTGAGGGCAGGCCAGCCGCTTCGTTTCGAGCGCCCATGCCGCGGAGCTGGCAATGGCTCGACGGTTCGGCCTTCGATACGCACGGCAAATTGATGCAGATCGCCTTCGGGCTGGATCCGATCGAGACCGATCGCCCCCTGATGTACCAGGGCATGTCGGATCGCTTTTACGGCCCGAACGACGATATCCCGTTCCCTGCGGAAGAGGATGGCATCGATTTCGAGGGCGAATTCGGCGTTATCGTCGACGCGGTACCGATGGGCACCAGCGCCAGCGAGGCGATGAAGCATATTCGTCTCGTGGTGCAGATAAACGACTGGTCCCTCCGTGCGATCGCGCCGATCGAAATGAAGACCGGCTTCGGGTGGGTGCAGGCCAAACCTGCCTGTTCGATGGCTCCATTTGCACTCACGCCGGACGAACTGGGCGAAGGCTGGCGTGATGGGCGTGTCTGCCTGGACCTGGCGATTGACTGGAACGGGGAGCCGTTCGGCAAGGCGAACGGACGCGAAATGGCGTTCGGCTTTCACGAGCTTGTCGCTCATGCCGCGCGCACGCGCGACCTTGTCGCCGGGACGATCATCGGCTCGGGCACGGTATCGAGCGCCGACTACGCTGAGGTCGGTTCCAGTTGCATATCGGAGCGGCGCGCGATCGAGATGATCGAAACGGACACGATTGCCACCCAGTTCATGCGGTTCGGCGACCGGGTGCGCATGGCGGCCCATTCCGCCGACGGATCGGAGCCATTTGGCGTCCTGGAACAGCGCGTCGTGTCGGCTTGAGAAACAAGGAGGGCCGGGGTTGGCCGGTCGCGATGGATCGAGCGGGCAGGTCGTTCCCCAGCGGGAAAAATCGGGAAGGGTGGCAGCTTCGGATCGTTCCGTGCGTTCGGCTGCCGGAGGTCCGATACGTGTCGTGGGTATATGGGCCGTAGCCGGATCGCTGCCTCCTCCCTCGCTCAGCAAAGGGCGATCACCGCACGCGACATCGATTTCTCCCAGCGCGCAATCTCTCCGCGTAAGCCTTGCTTGAACTTCTATTTGTATGAGTATATCGAAGCGTCGAAGGCGTCAGTTGGACAGGAATAAGGGGCAAGGGGCCATGGCTTCGGAGGATTTGGGACATCGCAAGCTGCGTTCGGCAGCCTGGTTCGACAATCCCGAGAATATCGACATGACCGCGCTCTATCTGGAGCGTTATCTCAATTTCGGTCTGTCGGCGGAGGAGCTGCGGTCGGGTCGCCCGATTATCGGC
>NZOF01000134.1 GCA_002695185.1 Erythrobacter sp. | reverse complement strand
GGGCGGACGGGCGGAGGGGGATCACCCGGCCTGCACAAGCGGATCGAAGTCGTGACGAATGTGCGATGCTGGCATCCGCGCGGAAGGTCGGGGATACCGCCCGGCCGCCCTTGTGCCGCGCCAGGGGGCAGCGCCCCCAAGCAACCCGCCCGGTCAAAGCGAAGCGGCGGCCGGGCGCATGAACCGGATCAGGATATGAGCACACGGATGGCGTGAAGCCCTGCCATCCTGATCGCCGTATCGTATTGCGGGAAATTCATCGCATGAGCATGAGAAAGCGCCCTGCCCAAGGGGCGAGGCGCTGTGCCGGCAGCGTCAATCAGTGACGATCCTGCCGGCGTCGCGGGCGCGTTTCGTACAGAGGCACAACGGATTGTTGGCCGTGAAAAACAGGGCGCGACGGCGTCGCCTGGAGAGAAAGCTCGCGAGCGCTCGCGTCCGATCGCCCTCATCAATGCGCCGGCTCGGAGATTATCCGTTGGTATAGGGCATGCAGCGCTTCGGTTCCCGTCTCGCACTCCCATACCACCAGCACCGTCCAGCCCGCCGCCTCCAGCGCACAGACCGCTTTCGCGTCTCTTTTGACGGTGGCATCAAATTTGGCTTTCCAGAACTCCGTACGAGAAGCGGGCATTGTGGCGCGCCGACAACCAGGATGGCGGTGCCAGAAGCAGCCATGAACAAAAACGACGACCTTGCGAGAAGGTAGCACGATGTCCGGTTGCCCAGGTAGGTCGCGCCTATGCAAGCGAAAACGGAGCCCGCTGCGGTGGAGGGATCGACGTACGATTAGTTCCGGCCTCGTGTCCTTGGAGCGAACCCGCGACATGACTTCACTGCGTTTTTCCCGGCTGAAGACATCCATCGTGTGACAATACCATCAGTCTTATTTCGTTCGCGACGCAATACCCAGCGCAGTAATTTAACCTCTTCACTCAGCCTCGTAATCATGAAATGTTGTTTTCATGAAGGGAGCGCGATATGCCCGCACCGAGACGTGAAGCATCCGACGAGGTTCCCCTGCAGATCACGGTCCCGCGGAGGATCAAGCACGAACTCGACGTGCGTGCAGCTGAAACCGGCCGAACCAAGCGGGCAATAGTGCTGGAGGCGTTGCGCGCCGCCGGCTTTGAGATGACTGACGACGAGGTGGCGGGCCGACGCGGAAGGGGGCGAGAAAGATGAATGAGCAGGCAACTGACGTAACGGGGGCAACGAGCGGTCGCGGCAAGTATCGCATGACCATCTCCAGAATGACCGTCGATAAGCTTGGCGTGAAGCTCTATGACAAGGTTTCCGCCGTAATCGCTGAACTCGTTGCCAATGGATATGACGCTGATGCCGAAGAGGTGACAGTAGAGGCACCGATGGGCGTGACTCTGGCCTCGCTTTCGAAGGGTGTTGTCTCGGATAGTGGTTATACGATCACCGTCCGCGACAACGGACATGGCATGCGGCCTCAGGTCGTAAACCCTTTCTACCTGACGGTCGGAGGGGAGCGAAGAAAAGACCCCAGCCGTGGAGACAGGACGCCGAATCACAAGCGTCGTGTGATGGGGCGCAAGGGAGTGGGCAAGCTCGCGCCGTTCGGCATCTGCGAAACATTGGAGCTTATCTCGTCGGGCGGCGAAGAGGTCGACGGTAAAGACGAGCACGGAAAACCCGCACGCGGCTATAAAACGGCCCATTTCATCATGCGGCGGAGCGAAATTCTCTCGGACGATGACGGCAGCTACGAGCCGGAAGTCGGTGCGCTGGATGAGACTGTCCAGTCGAAGCCCGGCACCACGATCGTCATGAGGGAATTCAACCGCCGGCAGGTGCCAGACATGGAGACTTTCTCCCGTCAGCTTGCGCAGCGCTTCGGCGTTGCATCAGCGCATTGGAAGATCAACCTTGTTGACACCACCAAAGCACCGGGCACCACCGGCCGCGAGCGGGTTGTGGGCGACTTCGAGATCGTCACGATGCCCAACACCAAGATTGTCCTCGATGGCCCCACGACTGAAGCTGTCGATGTTTCGAGGCGGGACGAATTTACGGCGAAGGATGAAGCTGGCAAAGAGGTGCCGGGCGCGACAGCCGGGTTCAGTTCCGCGAACGGGATCTTCTACCCCGTGACGGGTTGGGTAGCTTATGCCAAGGAATCCTATCGGGATGATCTAATGGCGGGCATCCGTATCTATTGCCGAGGCAAGATCGCCGCGCAAACAGCGGTATTCAATCGCAAATCCGGCTTCACCGGCGAACACAGCGTGCGCAGCTATCTTGTCGGGGAATTGCACGCAGACTGGCTGGACGAGGAGGAGGACCTGATCCAGACGGACCGCCGGGACATCCTTTGGTCTGATGAACTCGGCCAGGACTTCGAGCGGTGGGGACAGGGGATCGTGGCTTTGGTCGGAACCAGATCGCGCGAGCCCGAGAAAAAGAAGGTGTGGGAGGAGTTTCTTGAAACCGGCGATGTGATGAACAAGGTCCAAGAGGCCTACCCTGGGGATCGTTGGAAGCCGATCCGCGAGAAGACAATTGAATTGGCCAGGCTGATGGGAGAGCGCCTGCGCCCGGCCGAAGCAAGAGACGAGGCGTACGTGGACTCGCTTGTCCAGTATAGTCTCGCACTTGGGCCACATGTCATTCTTGATGATGCGTTGAAAACGGCGGCCAGTGAAGAAGACGCCGCGATTGCGGTCATGGCAACTATTCTTCGCACGGCTAGAATTGCTGAACTATCATCGTACGGGATGATTGCTGAAAAACGCGTCAAGGTCATCGAGCGAATCATCGAATTGAAAGACGAAAAGGAGACCTTGGAGCAAGCGCTCCAAGATTCAATTGAGGAAGCCCCATGGCTCGTTAATCCACTTTGGTCACCCATAACGTCCAATCAGCAGCTCTCTACTGCGAGATCCGAATTTGAAAAATTTTTCGAAGCTCAAACAGGAGAGAAGATACGTCTGGAAGCATTTGAGGAGGGCGCCGACAAGAAACGCCCTGATTTTGTTTTATCCGCTGACGATTTCGGTCTTCAGATCATCGAAATAAAGCGACCAAAACACAAACTGCAAAACAACGAATGGGATCGAATCCAGCTCTATATCGACCAGATGGGGCGCTTCCTCGATCTACCAGGACACGAGGAGTTCAAGCGCATTTTCAAGACGTTCACCGTCACTTTGGTGTGCGACGAGATTGGCCTGAGCGGTTCGCAGCAGCGTGCCTTTGAGTCCTACAAAGCGGACAGAACCGTGGAGCATATCACATGGACCGGCTTTCTCCGCAGAACCGAACACATGCATCAGGAATTCTTGGCAGAAGCCAAAAGACAAAAGCAACTGGCGATTTCTAGATGAGTGGAGAGATGTTTTCTGCGGTCGAGATCTTCTCGGGCGGGGGCGGCCTTGCAGTCGGTCTAAGAGACGCCGGTTTCAATACCGTGGCCGCTGTGGAACTGGAACCACACGCTGCGGCAACCTTCAAGGCCAATCATCCATCCGTGCAGGTCTTCCGCCAAGATGTGCGAACAGTCACCGGTGCTATGTTGGCACCACTGGCCGGTGGCAGAGTGGATGTTCTTGCTGCGTGCCCACCATGCCAAGGCTTCTCGACACTCACATCCAAGTGGCGGAAAGAGGACGAGAGAAATGCCCTTGTCAGCGAGGTGGGGAGGCTTGCCGACGAACTCCGTCCAAGCGCTATCATGATGGAGAATGTCCCCGGCTTAGCGCAAAAGGGAAAGCCGCTTTTCGAGGCTCTATTGCGGCAACTTGAAGGTCTGGGTTACGAGACCAATTGGTCGGTGCTACAGGTTGCTGATTATGGGGTGCCGCAGCAACGGCGCAGGCTCGTCATGCTCGCTGGACTTGGCTTCAAAATCTCTATGCCCAAGAAAACCCATTCAAGAACTTGCGAGGACGGCCTCCCTTGCTGGCGAACCGTGCGCGATGCCATCTATGGTATGGATGAGCCGATAACATTCGTTGATGCCAAAGAGCGGGGCGGCGCGCAGGCTGTCGAGTGGCATGTAGTTCGGCAACTTTCTCCGGAGAACATGGAAAGACTTAAGCACGCGAGGCCTGGGGGAAACTGGAGTGATTTTCCCGAGGAGGTGCGGGTCCAGTGTCACCGTGATGGCTACAAGGGATTTTCCAACGTTTATGGACGAATGAGTTGGGATGAGCCTTCGGGAACTATTACTGCCGGATGCACCACGCTCAGCAAAGGTCGGTTCGGACACCCGGAGAAGGACCGAACGATTTCACTTAGGGAAGCGGCCTTGCTGCAAACCTTTCCGCCCGATTACAAATTCGAAACGCCCCACTTCGAGCGTGCCTGCGAGATCGTCGGGAACGCGCTTCCATGTGTATTCGCCGAAGCAATTGCTCGCCAGGTACGCTCCGCGCTTTGCGATCATACCGCTGGAGCAAAGCTGGCTGATTAGCCGACAGAAAGGTGAAAGAATACCGGTCTTCAAATCGCGACACATCGGGAGACGAGTTTCAGGCGCATAGCAGTCATTTATTAGACGGCGATCCGATAAATGGGTGTTGCGCGCGATCGGTTCGTCAGGAGGGAGTGGTCCATGGCTCGTCTTGTTTATGCTTGTCGTTTCGATGTGGCGACTGGCGACGGTGTTGCTATTGTTCTCTCCAGCTATAAGGACTGGATCGTTCAACACTATCGGAGTCGACGGCAGATTGCTGATTTCGACTTCGACCCAGAGGTTGAAGGTTCTTCAGGCGATGTTCCGGAACGTCACTCACTGTTCTCGTCGGTCTATCAAGACGCTGGCGAACATGTGGTTTGCGTCCGCTGGTCCTTCCCAGATGACAACGATGATGGCCTGAGATGGGCGAACGAGGTGCGCGTCGGGCAGTTCGGTGATCGCTGTGGTGTAGAGCATCTCATCTCCATTGAGTCTGTCGAGTACAGCGTGTCGCCTGCAAAACTGCTTTTCGGATCGCCGCGCGCAATTCGTGATATCTGCACGAAGACTCCCACCTACATAGGACAGATGCAGGTGAGAGCTGAACCTTACGCCTTGAAGCAAGATGGGCTGGGTGACCTGCTGACCCTACTAACAAGTGACCTTCGCAGGCTTCCTGTAGTTTTGTTGTCTCCGTATGCCCGAGGAGAAGCCAATCAAATCGACCCAGCTAGGCTAGCACGGAATCTCGCCGGTGTTGCGGTCGTGGTTCAGGTCGATGATCCTGAGCTGACTTGGGATTTTGCCGATGACGTTGGACGGCAACTCTCATGCTTCAATGGAGCGGCGCGGATCTACTGGCCCGGTTTCTCAAAGGTGTCGGACCCGCGAAGCCACCGGTTGCTTTTCGGAACCTGGATTGAGCAGGTGGGGCCTGATGCGGCTGCTCGAACAATCGAGCGAGCGATATTTACGGTCGCAGCATTCCGCTATGTGCCGGACGGACGGATTGCCGATCTGATCCGCCGCGCTGAGGCCGCTGAAAGACAGAGGGCTCTAGTCATAAAGAAAGAGACTGGAGATGACTTCTGGGCCGACTACGAGCGTGACCTTGCTCGTCTCGATGTGGCTGAGAAGCGGCTTGAAGAACTTAAGGCGGAAAACGCCAATCTTAGGGCCAACCAGCAGGTGTTCTTCACCGCCGGAGCCGGAAGCTCGGATGAACTCGGTCAGGTCGAAGAAGTTGAGGAACTCTCGTTCTCTTCCGTGTTGAAGGCCGTCCAGGTCGCGGCAGAGCGATGCAAAAACCTCGAGATCCTCGACACCGCTATATCGGCGGCAAAGGTCAGTCCCTTTCAGCGACCTTATGACATCTTCAAGGCGTTGACCGACCTTGACGAGATCGTCGACGCTTGGGCAAAAAGCCGAGAAGAAAAAGGGAGCGGCGGTGACCTGCTCCAGCATCTCCGCGACCATGGTTGGGGAAAGCGGAGCAGCATGCACATCTCTGATACTACGCGTGGTAAATTCCGCTCCCACTACGAGTTCGACTATCAGGGCGAGAAACAACTGTTTGAGCCCCACATCACGATTGGCGCAGGGGACCCAAACTCTTGCGCTTCAATTCATTTTATTTTCGACCAAGAGAGCTTGAAAATGGTCGTGGGGCACGTTGGCAAGCATCTCCCGAATACGAACACCTAAAGCGTTCCGAAATTGGCTGACGCGCAAATTTATTTAGGAGGGTCATAGAGGGCTATGGAGTAGACATAGTTCTCATCGCTATCCCGCATGCCCCGCCACTTGCTGTTCGCGAACCCTAGATGAGGCCCCGGTGCCGGCCTTTTTTCTTTTTGTTTCAAAGTAGTTTAGCGGAGCCATCCGACTTTCGGAGACTGACCGTTGGCCCAAAATCGGTCTCTGAACGGCCAGCGTCTCTTTCCACCCGCCCTTCACCCAAATCGAGACGGATTCAAAAAATAGCGCATTTTCAGTATTTTGATGGAAATGGGTTGCGCCGCAGTTGAGACAGGTTCAGCCGCCACCGAGGCGAACAGAGACACCCGAAGGCGGCGTGGTTCTAAGTATTTGTGAGCAACATCATGTGAATTGGCATGCGGTCTGTAGTTGCCAATCCATTGGGTCATTTGGTGGGGCGTGGCCTGTGCCCGCTGCTTGACAGCATGCAGGCCAAAAGGAGCTCAGGAACACTCTAAAGGCAACCCGGCAGCGCGCCACTCTGGCAACCCATCTTCAAGGCGACGCGCATTGAGACCTTTGCCCCGCAGCGCCGCCACGGCTTCGAACGAAAGCACGCAATACGGACCACGGCAGTAGGCGATAACTTCCTTGCCAGTATCCAGCTCTGACAAACGGGTCTCCAGTTCCTTCAAGGGGATATTGACCGCGCCGGGGATATGGCCTGCGGCATACTCCTCACTTGGGCGCACGTCCAACACTGTGACCAGCCCGTCCCTGGAACGGCGCAGCAGGTCATCATGTGAGACGGGCTCCATGGAATCGCGTTCGTGAAAATACCCCCGCAACACCCGATCCACCTCGGCAAGGTTCTTCTCGCCGAGCCGGAACAACATCTGCATCAGTTCGACAACTTCATCGCCAGCCACACGATAAAGCACGTATTTCCCTGCACGGCGGGATCTCACCAGACCTGCGCGCTTCAGGTGCTGGAGATGCTGCGAGGTGTTGGCCACGGTCAGGCCAATTGCCTCGGCCAGCGCATCGACGCTCTTTTCGGTCTGAGACAGGTGTTCAAGGATCTCGATCCGTCCACCGTTGCCGATGGCCTTCGCGATCGTGGCGAACTCGTCGAACAGCTGTTGCTTCGGCCCGATTGACATTTCAGCGGCCCCTCCAATATATCATTCAAGCGATAACTTGAATGTAGTGCCTGAGTCGGCAGATCACAAGAAAGCAAGTTCATGACTGACACAATCCTGGCCAATGAGCCAACGATCCGCCTTGCCTTCTTTCTGGGCATCCTCGGCGCGATGGCCCTGTGGGAGATCGCCGCACCCCGTCGCAGGATCGAAATCCCCCGGCTCATCCGGTGGACCAACAACCTCGGCCTCGTCGTCATCGACACCATCCTGGTGCGTCTGACCTACCCGATTGCTGCCGTTGGGCTTGCCTTGCTGGCAGAACAGAACGGTTGGGGCCTATTCAATATCTTCGAGGTGCCGGGCTGGGTGGCGATCGTCGTCTCAATCGTGGCGCTCGACTTCGCGATCTACCTCCAGCACGTCCTGTTTCACGCTGTCCCGGCCCTTTGGCGGCTACACCGAATGCATCATGCCGATCTCGGATTTGATGTGACCACGGGGCTCAGGTTCCACCCGATCGAAATCCTCCTGTCGATGGGGATCAAGATGGGAGTCGTCGTCGCCCTTGGTCCGCCCGCCGTCGCGGTCCTGATCTTCGAAGTGATCCTGAACGCCACTGCGATGTTCAACCATTCCAACATTCGCCTGCCCGAAAAGGTGGACAGGGTGCTGCGGCTCTTCGTGGTGACGCCCGACATGCACCGCGTGCATCATTCGATCATCCGTTCGGAAACCGACAGCAACTACGGCTTCAACCTGCCTTGGTGGGATCGCCTTCTTGGCACCTACACCGCCCAGCCAAAGGGCGGGCATGAGGGCATGACCATCGGCTTCGAACAGTTCCGCACGGTGCGCGACCTTTGGCTCGACAAGATGCTCATCCAGCCGCTGCGCGGTCCTGCCAGCGGTCCCGATCCTCGCGATCAGGAGAAATAACATGGAAAAGTCACGCCGCCATTCACGGCTGATCCTGCTGCTTGTGGTCACGGTGGCGATCACAGCCGTAGCCCTGAATCGAGACAAGCTTGATCCGGCCTTGCTGGACGCATGGCTCGACGGTCTCGGTATTCTGGCGCCGCTGGCCTATATTGCCCTCTACGCCATCGGCACGGTCCTGTTTGCGCCTGGTTCGCTGTTCGCGCTGGCTGGTGGCGCGATGTTCGGCCCGGTGTGGGGCACGCTTCTGAACCTGACCGGGGCTACGATCGGTGCGGGGATTGCCTTCCTTGTCGCGCGTTATCTCGCTGGCGATTGGGTTTCAAAAAAGACAGGTGGGCGCCTGAAACGAATGATCCAGGGCGTTGAGGCCGAGGGCTGGCGCTTCGTTGCCTTCGTGAGACTCGTGCCGTTGTTTCCGTTCAACCTGACCAACTACGCGCTTGGCCTGACCCGCATCCCTTTCCTGTCCTACGTGGTCACGTCGTTTGTCACGATGGCGCCGGGCGCACTTGCCTACACATGGCTCGGCCATGCCGGTCGAGAAGCCATTGGGGGCAACTCCAGTTCCATTCGCTACGGGCTGCTGGCTCTTGGGCTTCTTGCGGCAATCGCCCTGCTCCCTCGCCTGATCAAGCGAATTCGAGGCGACGAAACCCCATGGCTTGAGGCGGAAGAGCTTCTGACAAGGCTGCAAAACGGCGAACGGGTTCTGGTTCTCGACGTGCGGAAACCAGAGGAGTTCACTGGCGAGCACGGCCACATCGCGGGCGCACTCAACGTGCCGCTGGAGGAGCTTGCCGATCGTTTGGCCGACGTCAGAGAGAAGACAGCCGATGCAATCATTGCGGTCTGCCGCACAGATCGCCGTTCCGCCGCTGCAGAAATCCAGCTTCGGGATGCCGGTTTCGAGAACCTGTCGGTGCTACGCGGTGGAATGGTGCGCTGGAACGAACTTGGCTACGAGGTTCATTGAAACGAGGAGAAACCCGATGATCACACGTACGATCGCCGCCGCTGCGGTGGCTTCGCTGGCCTCGCTCGCCCATCCGGCGTTCGCCAACGATGACGCCATCGAGGCGATGCAGGAATACATGATGTTCTCGGAATACGAGGCCGGGATCATCCTGCCGCAGCAGATCGACCAGGAGGTGTTCGAAAGCGTTCTGTTCGTCGATACGCGCGACGCCGAGCAATTTGCGGCGGCGACCATTCCGGGGGCGGTCAATATCGAATGGCGCGAGGTGCTGGACCGGATCGACGAGATTCCAACGGATCGCAAGACAATCCTGTTCTGCAACACCGGAAGTTTGTCGGCCCAGGCGGCCTTCGCCCTCCGGGTCGCAGGGCGCGACAATGTGGTGGTGCTTCAAACCGGCTTCACCGGCTGGCAGCAGGACGCGGCCTACAAACCATGATCAATAGGATGCCCTTCCATCCTCGCGGCAGGGCGCCAGAACCATGCGATGAATTGCGGAGTGAAACATGAAAACCCTGTTCATACTGAACGACCCGCCCTATGGCAGCGAACGCGGCTACAACGCCTTGCGCTTGGCGCATGCGCTGATGAAGGCCGAGCCAGAGGGAACCGTCACGGTATTCCTGATGGCTGATGCCATTGTCTCCGCCCGCAAGGGACAGAAGACGCCCGATGGCTACTACAACATGGAACGCATGCTGAAGCGTGTGATCATCGGCAAGGGGCGCGTGCTGATCTGCGGGACCTGTATGGATGCGCGGGGCATGACTGACGAAGATATTATCGACGGCGCGGCAAGGAGCACCATGCCAGAGTTGGCCGAGGAAACCATCTCGGCGGATAAAGTCCTCGTATTCTGACGATTGCCAACAAAAGAAGGCCGACCAAATGGTAGATCCGGATTTGATATTCCCCGCCACAGCGATGCCCGATCGCGATTGGTGGCAAGAGCTATGGCCTGAACCCGAAGAAACGCTTCGTAAGATCGGGATCAAAGATCATATGACCGTCGTGGACCTCTGCAGTGGCGACGGCTACTTCACAGCGCCCCTTGCGAAGATCGTGAAGGGAAATCTGTTCGCGGTAGACCTTGATCCGAACATGTTGGACCAGACACGAGAGGCTCTCAACCAGCAAGGCGCCACGGTCAGAGATTTGATCCTTGCTGATGCGCGTGATGTAGCCAACATCATTCCTGAAAAGGCCGACTATGTTCTCATCGCGAACACCTTTCACGGCATCCCTGACAAGACATCGATCGTGGAGGCGGTCGCCAAAGTGCTCAAACCTGGTGGGAAGCTGGGAATCGTGAACTGGTATCCGGCCACACGCGAAGATACACAGGTTCTAGGCAAACCGCGGGGGCCAAAGACCGAATTGCGGATGTCACCCGAAACCGTACAGCGAATCGTTGAGCGCGCTGGTTTCCGACTTGCCAGCCTAGTCGAGCTGCCGCCTTTTCACTACGGTATCGTCTTCGAAAAAGCTGGCCAAAGCAATCACCGCTGAAATCACAGCACTTTGACGAATTTGACCCGCGCCAGAAAATTCGGCGTGCCTTCCTTACGCAAACGCTTTCCATGCTTGCTCCCCCCAAGTCTCCCCCGCCAGAAAACACAGGTCATACAGGCTCACCGCCGACGCCTCGCGGCCACAGGTCAACCGCTTCAGAACCTCAGGCGCGAGATAGGCCAGCCGCAGCTGGCGGCTGACGTGGCGTTCGGCCAAATCGACCGCCTCGGCCAGTTCCTGGATCGTGGCAAACTCGCCTGCTTCCATGCGTCGGCGCCAGCTCCACGCGCGGCCGATGGCGCGCAGGATATGCGGGTCCTGCGCTCGGTCCTCGCTGGGGCGGTAGTCGGCGGGCGGCAGGATTTTCGGGCGACCGTTCTTTTTGCGAACGTTCAGCGGGATCAACACCCGGATCGTGTCATTGGGTCCGGTCATTCAGCGGCCTCCAGATTGTGCGGCGCGACCATCTCGCGGATCACACTCGAAATGCCCTCGCGCCGGATATCCACCTCCAGCCCAGCGGCAGTGACGGTGACGCGCCGCACGACCAACTGAATGATCCGGGCCTGTTCGGCGGGAAACAGCTGCGCCCAGAGGGCGTCGAAGTCATGCAGGGCCGCGACGGCATCGGCCTCGGAAATCCCGGCCTGATCCTCTTTCAGCGCCGCCAAGGCTTGCGTGCCCGTGCGCTCTGGTACGATTTCCGCTGGGCGACAACTTCGCGGCACACCGGCCGCATCCTGCGGCTGTTCGAGACCGGCCAGCTGGAAGAGGCCCGGCTCGTCCGCGACCTGCGCGCCACCGGCGCGACGGTGCTGGAGGTCGATCCCGATACCGGGCGGCAGTTCCGCGTCGAGGCGCATGGCGGGCATTTCGGCGGCTCGCTCGACGCCGTCGCCCTCGGTCTGCTCGAAGCGCCGAAGACCTGGCACGTCGTCGAGTTCAAGACGCATTCCGCGAAGAGCTTTGCCGAGCTGATCGCCAAGGGCGTTGCGCTCGCCAAGCCCCAGCACGCCGCGCAGATGCAGGTGTACATGCACCTGACCGGCATCACGCGGGCGCTCTACGTCGCGGTCTGCAAGGACACCGACGCGCTGCACATCGAGCGCGTTCCGGCCGACCCCGAGACGGGCGAGCGCCTCCTGGAAAAGGCGCGGCGGATCATCTTCGCCCAGCACCCGCCCGAGCGGATCAGCGCGGATCCCGCCTGGTTCGAGTGCCGGTTCTGCGACCACCACGGGCTCTGCCACGGCGAGGACGCCGCGGCCGTCACCTGCCGGTCCTGCCTGCATTCCACGCCCATCGAAGGCGGCTGGCACTGCGCGCGCCACGACCGGTTGCTCGACCCTGCCGACCAGCGTCGCGCCTGCGGCCGGCACCTGTTCATCCCCGATCTCGTCCCCGGCGAGGTGAGCGACGCAGGCGAGGACTTCGTCTCCTACCGCATGCGTGACGGCTCCCCCTGGACCAACGACGCCCGCGAGAAGGAGACCGCCGCATGCTGACCCTGCGCCCCTACCAGCAGGCCGCGATCGCCTCGATCTACGGCTACTTCGAGAAGGAGATCTACAACGCCCTGCAACGTCATGCCGGCAATGTCACCGTGAGCATCGACGGCATTGCCGCCTCGGCCGCCTCCTACATTGCCATGGCGGGTGATGAGATCGTCATGCCGGAAAACGCCTTTCTGATGATCCATGATCCCTCGGGGCTGGTGATGGGCACGGCGGCAGACATGCGAGCCATGGCCGAGGCGCTCGACAAGATCGTGGGCGCGCTCATCAAGGGCTACGCGGCGAAATCCGGCAAGGCGGAGGATGAGATTGCCACCCTGATGGCGGCCGAGACCTGGTTTGATGCGTCTGAAGCCATCGACATGGGGCTCGCCGATACCATGGCCGCGCCGGTGAAGATGGCCGCGCGCTTCGATGTGAGCGGGTTCAGGAATGCGCCGGAAGCGATCGTTGTGGCGATGAAGGCGAAGGACGATCCCACTGCGGTCGAACCGGATCCGGAACCTGCCAACGGGTCCAATGCCGATCCGGAACCTGATCGCGCCGCCATCCGCACGGAAGCCATGGCCTACGCCAAGACCGTGGTCGATCTCTGCCGCCTTGCGGGTCAGCCGCAGATGGCCGCCGGCTTTCTCGAGGCGGAAATCAGTCTCGAGGATATCCGCAAGGCGCTGATCGATGCCCGCGCCGCGGCCGATCCCGACATCTCCGCCGCCCACCCGCAACCGGGGCCCGCGCCGCAGGCAAAGCCCTGGGGCGACGTCATCAACCGCACCTTCAAGCGCAAGGGATAAGTACAGATGCCCGTTCTTTCCGAGACCACCCACCCCGGCGGCTTCCTCGTCTGGGAGGCCTTCCGCGATTACACCCGCGAGGTCGTCACCATCGCCACCGGCGGCGCAAACCCGATCCTGCAGCCCGGCACGGTGCTGGGCAAGATCACGGCGACCGGCAAATACGCCGCTCACGATCCGGCCGCCACCGATGGCACCGAGACCGCCGTCGCCGTGCTCTGGGGCAAGGCCGATGCCACAGCGGCCGACGTGGAGGCGGTCGCGCTCCTGCGCGGCCCGGCCATCGTCAACGCCAACGATCTGGTCTTTGCCGGCACGCCAACCCAGCTCGAGATCGATGCCGCCCATACCGCGCTCGCCGCCGCCGGCATCCTGGTGCGCTGACACCTGACAAGCTGAAAGGACATTCCCATGCCCACCATGGACATCTTCGACACCGATGCCTTCTCGGTCATCGAACTCACCCGCGCGCTGGAAAACATCCCCTTCAAGCCCGCAACCCTCCCCGACGATATCAGCCGCGGCGCCCGTGGTGGTCCCGAGCGGCGCACCCAGATCGTCGAACTCGCCTCGGGCGACGAGGAGCGCAACGCCAGCTGGGCGAACTCACGCCGGCGCTACGATGTCGCCTACGGCATCCGCCGCGCCGACGACCTGGCGGCGGTTGTCGCCTTCTTCGAGGCACGGAACGGACGGCTTTTCGGCTTCCGCTTCAAGGACTGGGCAGATTGGAAGTCCTGCGCACCATCGCAGATGCCTTCGGCGACCGATCAGGTCATCGGCACAGGCGATGGCACGACGACGGCGTTTCAGCTGGTGAAGGCCTACGCGTCGGGCTCGCAGACCTGGACTCGAATCATCACTAAGCCCGTGGTCGGCACGGTGCGCGTCGCCAGCGATGGCGTCGAGCAGGCAAGCGGCTGGTCCGTTGATACAACCGCTGGCTTGGTGACTTTCGATGCGCCTCCAGGCGCAGACGCCACCATCACCGCCGGGTTCGAATTCGACGTGCCGGTTCGCTTCGACACTGACACGCTCGACGTCACCCTCGATATCGAGCGGCTCGGCTCGATCACCTCCATCCCGCTCCTGGAGATCCGGCGATGAACGACAATTCCGGTTTCGTCGCGACGGTGCTGCGCGATCTCGCCGCTTCCACCGCCGTGATCCTCGCCGCCTGGGGCGCGCTCGGCGGCGCCACCAACGCGCTGACAACGAAGATGCGCCTGCGCGACGCCCTGCGCCACATCCTGCTCGGCGGGCTGATTGCGGCCGGCATGGGGAGCCTCTCCATGGCCGTCGTTACCAGCTGGCTGGGTCTGCCGCCGCAGGCGATCCCCGCCGGTTCCGCCGCCGGTTCCGCCGCCTACCTGGTCGGTGTTTTCGGCCCGGCAGTGATTGAGCTGGTGCTCGCCCGGTTGCGCGATGCACGGGAGGGCCGCGATGACTGAACTCGTCCGTGTCCTGCGCGGCCTGCGGCGTCTGACCGACGACCCGCGTGATGCCTTCACCCACCGCCTGCGCATCGGCCTTGCGGTCGCCGCGCTGATCCTGATCCTCTCGCTACTCGGATAGTTCCATGCACATGACCGACCGGGGCCTGCTGGCCCTTGCCCGGCACGAGGGCATCGTGCCCGGGCCTTACCGCGATTCCGCCGGCACCTGGACCTTTGGCATCGGCCACACGGCCGCAGCCGGGCCACCCTATCCGGAAAAAATGCCGCGCGGGATGCCCCAGGACCCGGACGCCGGGATCCGGGAGGCGTTCCGGCTGTTCCGCGCCGATCTTGCGCGCTACGAGGCCGAAGTTGCACGCGCCGTGACCGTGCCGCTCGAGCCGCACGAGTTCAATGCGCTGGTCTCCTTCCACTTCAACACCGGCGGCATCCAGCGTGCCGCGCTGACCCGGCACCTGAACGCCGGCAATCGCGTTGCAGCCGCCGACGCGTTTCTCAACTGGCGCAAGCCCGCCTCGATCATTCCCCGCCGCGAGGCCGAGCGCGATCTGTTCCGTGATGGCCGCTATCCCACCGGCCCGATCCCGGTCTGGTCCGTGGATCGCGCTGGCCGGGTGGACTTCTCGCGGCCGGGCCGACGGCTCGCCGAAAGCGAAGCACTGGTGATGCTGCGCCCGTCGCCAGCACCGCCGGCACCCGCTTCCAAACCCTTCGCGCCGACCAGCTGGCTCGCCCGGTTGGTAGCAACCTTTAACCACCTGTCCAGAAGGAACTGATCCCCATGCGCTACATCCGACCCAATTCCTTGACCTGGTGGGCGGGACTGCTCGCCATTCTCACCGGCATCGCCTCCGTCGCGCTGCCCGCCACCGGGCCGCTCGCTGAACTTTCTCGCCTCGTCGCGCTGCTCGCTGGCTCGGGCGATGCGTCTCCGGCGGGGCTGATCTTTCTCGGTCTCGGCCTGATCGGTCTGCGCGACCGGATCGAGCGGGGGTTCCGGGGCGATGCTTGAGTTTCTGGCGGGGCTCATACTGGGCGGCTGCCTTGGAGTCTTCATTGTCGCCCTCTGTGTGGCCGCGGCGCGCGGGGAACGGGCCTATGGCTGATTTCCTGATCTGGCTGGTGGCCGCTCTGGGCACGGTTGGAGGCATTGTCCTCGGCCGGGTCTGGGGCCGAGTGGAAGGCAAACGCGCAGGCAAACGGGAGGCCGAACACGATGCATGGGAAGACACGATCGGGAAGGTCGAACGTGGCCGCGATGCGGTTCGCGACGGCCGCGGCGCTGGCGACCCTGCTGAGCGGTTGCGCCGCAACGACGGTGCCTGGTGATGCAGGGTGCATCTCCTATGCCGAGGCGCGGCTGGCCCGGCCACCTGCGGAAACCGTGGCTCAGGTGCCGCCCGCTTGGGCGCGCTGGCTCGCCGATCTCGATGACCGCATGACGGGAACCTGCCGATGAAATCCCTCTCGCCAGAACTGCAATCCCATCTCGACGAGGGCACCACGACGCTCGCCTGGTGCTGGCGCATCACCCGCGCCGACGGACAGGTGTTCGGCTTCACCGACCATGATCTCGCGCTTTCCTTCGACGGGACCAGCTTAGAGCCCGAGAGCGGCCTCAAAGCCTCCGAACTGCGCGCCTCAGGTGATCTCGCGGTGGATGCGCAGGATGCCGAAGGCGTGCTGCGCTCGGGCGTCATCACCGAAGCCGACATCGCCGCGGGGCTCTGGGACGGCGCGGCGGTAGAGGTCTGGCGGGTGAACTGGCAGGATACCAGCCAGCGCGTGCTGATGCGACGGGGCACCATCGGTGAGATCCGGCGCGGGCGGGTGGCCTTTACGGCCGAGATGCGGAGCCTTGCCCATGTACTGGATCAGCCGTTGGGGCGGAGTTTCCAGGCTGGCTGCGATGCGGTGCTGGGTGACGGGCGTTGCGGGATCGATCTGGAGAACCCGGCCTGGAAGGGCGCCGGCACGGTTGCCGGTCAGGCCATCGGCGCGTCGATCGGCGGCGGTCTCCTCGGCATTTCCGCCGCCACCATCGGCGGGGCGATCGGCACCATGGCCGGCTCCGTCGTCGACAGCTGGATCGTCGGCTCGCTCCAGCCCGACCAGCGCTACGAGGGTGCAAGGCTCGACAGCCTGCGGGTCACGTCCGCCACCGAAGGCACCACCATCCCGCGCCTCTTCGGCCGCATGCGTCTGGGTGGTAACATCATCTGGGCCACCGATTTCACCGAGCATGTCAGCACCACCACGCAGGGCGGCGGCAAGGGCGGCGGGCCGACGGTCACCACCACCGAATATTCCTACACGGCGTCCTTCGCTGTTGTGCTCTGCGAAGGCCCGATCACCGGCATCGGCCGCATCTGGGCCGACGGCGAGCTTCTGGACACCTCGACCGCCACCTGGCGCTGGTATCCCGGCGACGAGGTGCAGGCGGCCGACCCGTTCATTGCCGCGAAAATGGGGGCCGAGGGCGCGCCGGCCTATCGCGGCACGGCTTATGTGGTGTTCGAGGAACTCGACCTCACCTCCTTCGGCAACCGTATCCCGCAGCTTTCCTTCGAGGTGTTCCGGCCCTTGGCCGATCCCGACACCGCCGAAGGCGCGATACGCGCGGTCACGATGATCCCCGGCGCGGGCGAGTTCGTCTATGCCACCGAACCGGTGATGCGGGTGGAAGGCGCGAAGACCAAGCCCGAGAACGTGCATGCCGAGACCGACCGGGCGGATTTTCCAGTTTCGCTCGACCGGCTTGAGGCGCTGGCGCCGGGGGTCGAAAGCGTGAGCCTCGTGGTGAGCTGGTTCGGCAGCGACCTGCGCGCTGGCCATTGCGCCATCCGCCCCGGCGTCGAGACCGCGACCAAGACCACGACCCCGCAGGTTTGGCAGGTCAACGGCGCGGAGCGGGCCTCGGCGCATCTCGTCTCCACCGATGCCGAGGGGCGGCCCATTTACGGCGGCACGCCGAGCGACGCGGCGGTAGTGCAGGCGATCAAGGCGCTGAAGGCGCGCGGCTACCGCGTCACCTTCTATCCCTTTCTGCTGATGGATGTGCCCGAGGGCAATAGCCTGCCGAACCCATATTCCGACAACGCCGCCACCCTCGGCCAGCCGGCGCTGCCATGGCGCGGGCGGATCACCTGTTCGCCGGCGCCGGGTTACGCGGGCTCGGTCGATAAGACGGCCACGGCGGCCAGCCAGGTCGCGGCGTTCTTCGGCAATGCGCGGGTTTCGGACTTTGCCGTCTCTGGCGAGACCGTCGCCTGGACCGGTGGCAATGACTGGGGCTGGCGACGGATGATCCTGCATTATGCCCATCTCTGCGCGGCGGCCGGCGGAGTCGATGCCTTCCTGATCGGCTCCGAACTGCGCGGGCTGACCGGCATCCGCGACAGCGCCGCGACCTATCCGGCGGTCGCCGAGCTTCAGAGCCTCGCCGCCGATGTGCGCGCGATCCTCGGGGTCGGCACCGCGATCAGCTATGCGGCCGACTGGTCGGAATATTTCGGGCATCAGCCCGCCGATGGCTTGGGTGACGTGTTCTTCCATCTCGACCCGCTCTGGGCGGACGCGGAGATCGATTTCATTGGCATCGACAATTACATTCCGCTCTCGGACTGGCGCGATGGTTTCGAGCATCTGGACGCGCAGGCAGGCTGGCCCGCCATCTACGACCGCGCCTACCTGCAAACGAACATCACCGGGGGCGAGGGGTTCGACTGGTTCTATGCGAGCCAGGCGGACCGGACCAACCAGATCCGCACGCCGATCACCGACGGCGCCTATGGCAAGGACTGGGTGTTTCGCTACAAGGACCTGCGCGCCTGGTGGTCGAACCCGCATTTCGACCGCCCGGGCGGCGTTGAAAGCCACTGCGCTCATCGCGCTCTGTCAGCGGCAGCGGACTGCACTTGTGCTGGACGAGTCCCACGCCGCGAAGAACTGGAAATCCTTGACCTCAACTGCGATGCGGGCGGTTGCGCCGCATGCGGCGTTTCGATGGTTGCTGTCGGGCACGCCTGTGACGAACACGGCCGAAGACCTTCACACCCAGGTCGAGATTCTGGAGCCCGGCAAGGCCAGTCTGGGTTCGGCTGAAGTTTTCAAGGCGATGCTTGAAGATGACCCCACCGCCAAGTTTGCCCAGGCGACCTTTGACAGACTGATCCTGAGGCGCACGAAGGAGCAATGTCTTGACCTCCCGGAAAAGACCTATGCCGATCTGAGGGTGGAACTGCCCGACTGGCAGCGCCGGGTATATGACCAGATGCGGGACGAGATGGTCGCCGAAATCAGGAAGATGACGGGCGAGCAGTACCTGGCCTATGCGTCCACCGCACTGGCCAAGCTGACCCGGCTCATCCAGATTGCCAGTAATCCGGCATTGATCTTCCCGGAACTAGACCGACTGCCGGCGAAGTTCGAGGCATTGGACGGCTTGATCGCCGACATCCTCTCTGTGCCGGGAAGAAAGGTCATCCTGTGGTCGAACTACATCCGGACGATCGAACAGCTCCTTCAGCGATTCCCCGGGGCGGTCGCGATCTATGGGGCCACACCCAACGATGAGCGGCAAGGCATCGCAAAGCGTTTCCAAGAGGATCAGGACACCCGCCTTCTGATTGCGAACCCGGCCGCCGCCGGTACAGGCTTCACGCTGACAGCCGCCAGTTTCACGATCTATGAATCCCTGTCGTGGCGCTACGACCACTACGCGCAAAGCCAGGACCGGAACCATCGGATAGGTCAGACACAGCCCGTCACATACGTCCGCCTCCTCGCTACGGACACGATCGAAGAGGCCGTGGTGACGGCGCTGGAACGGAAGTCGGCGCTGGCTAGGAGCCTTCTCGGCGACCGAGGAGCGGGCGAATTGGTGGCAAGTCTCTCGCAGGAGGAGATGTGCGACCTGCTCACCAGCAACCGGCTGCCGTCTGTCGGCGACCCGGGGGAGAGACAAGTGGCTGCGGGTTCCGCCTGAAGATGGATCGGATCACGCCCGACCAACGCTCCAGAAACATGGCCCGGATTCGCGGTCGTGACACCAAACCGGAAGTGGCGCTGAGGTCAGCGCTGCACGGGATGGGGCTCAGGTTCAGGGTATGCCGGCGGGACCTACCGGGATCGCCCGACGTCGTGTTCCCGCGTCAGCGGTTGGCGGTACAGGTGCGCGGGTGCTTCTGGCACCAGCACGCCGGTTGCCCCGCTGGGCGCCTTCCGGCCTCGCGCCTCGAATACTGGCGCCCGAAGCTGGAGGGCAACGTCAGGCGCGACGGTGAGAGGGACGCGGCGCTGGTCGCCTTGGGCTGGCGCCTGATTGTCGTGTGGGAGTGCGAGTTGAAGGGGGCGACCGCCGTTGCCCAAGTTGCGGCACGGGTCGCAGATGCTGTTGAACACAAAGACTGACTGGGGCGAGAAGATGGAAAGACTACCGAACAACGGCGACGACAGGCAAAAAGGCTTCTGCGTCCACTGCGGTGGCCAAACCGAGTCAAAGGACCACGCACCCTCGAAGGTCTTCTTGGACCTACCGCACCCAAAGCACATGCCGTCGCTCCCGAGTTGTGGCGACTGCAACAACGGCTTCTCTGGCGACGAGGAATACCTGGCCTGTTTCATCGAGTGCGTCGTCTGTGGCACCAGCGACCCGGAGCAGCTGTCAAGGGACAAGATAAAGCGGGCACTGCGCCGGAACCGAAGCCTGCGCGATAGGATCGAGCGTGGGCACCGGCAGAGCGATACCGTCGGGGGAGCCTTGATCCACGTCTGGCAGCCGGAAGACGAAAGGGTGCGGCGCGTCGTCATGAAGCTGGCGAGGTGCCATGCAGCCTACGAGCTCAACGAACCCCGCCTTGACGAGCCCGAGCACGTCCTTGTGATGCCGCTGGTCTCCATGACGGACGACCAGCGCGACCACTTCGAGACTGCGCCGGAAGTGAACATCTGGCCAGAGGTCGGTAGCAGGGCGATGCACCGGATGCTGATCGCAGATGACGCCTACGCCAGCGGCTGGATCACGGTGCAGGAAGGACGCTACAGGTTCCTGGCCGTGGCCGAGGGAAGCCTCATGATCCGGGGCGTACTCTCCGAGTACCTCGCGTTCGAGGTCATCTGGGAATAGCCTACATCTTCAACGCCTTGACGGGGTGACGGTGCTTGGCCCCCTAAGGCACAGTGCCGAGCCTAAAAACTGTGCCTATGCTGTGCTTGAGTAGCTCACACCGGGCGGCGGAATCGCCTAAGTGCTTGATTTTATTGGCTCCGGCGGTAGGGATCGAACCTACGACCAATTGATTAACAGTCAACTGCTCTACCGCTGAGCTACGCCGGAACACGGGGGCCGTATAGCAATGG
>NZOF01000133.1 GCA_002695185.1 Erythrobacter sp. | reverse complement strand
GTCCGCTCGAACAGGCTGCTGGCATGGTCGCCCGCAATCGCGAACCCGATCGCAACCAGGCCGATCAGCACCGCACTCACCAGCGTGGCGGCACGGCGGCTCCAGTCGCTCGCGCTGATCAGCTCCTCGCCCATGCCCGGCAACAGGTTTTTGGCTGACGGGTGGGGGCGCTTCATGCCGCCTCCCCTATGCCAAGCAGCTCGCGCGGTCTAGGGCGTGACCCAGCGGGATCGGTCGTTTTCGAGGTCGAATTGCGCACGCCGGTGGCCCTCGTGCGAAAGGCTGAACCAGTCGAGGTGGGTCAGCTCGATCAGCAGCACGCCGAAGTTCTCGCGTGCGGGGACCAGATCGGTATCGGTCGGCTTGATGCCTTCGAACGCCGCGGGCAGGCCGGAAGATGGCGTATCGCTCTGCATTCCGGGCCCGTCGCCCAGGTAACAGCGGCGCGCAAAGTTGTCGGCCGCCTCCCATGCCGCCTGTGCGATCGCGCTGTGCCGCTCGACCCGCGCCGTGCCGCGCACCCGGATCTGCACTTTTTCGGCCTTGTCGTAGAACAGCACCCCGACACGCGGATCGCTCTGGATCACCGCAACCTTGGGCGCGCGAGTGTCGGTATGGAAGCGCAGGGTCCAGCGCGCGAAGGCTCGCAGCACCATCACCCGCGCGTCCGCATCGGCTGTTGCTACCACCGGAGTATGCATCGGAGACCCGCGATCGCTCGCCGCGCGCTCCAGTCGGCGGACGGCGTCGTCAAGAACGGCGGGAAGCGTATCAACCATGCCTGTCCAAATGTTAGGTGACAGAAGGGGTTGGAGTGATGTTTAGGCGGGAATAAGCGGGATTATCTAGGATCAGGCGGGTGAGAATGGCGCAAATCCGGGCGTTTTCGGACACAGGCCGTGAAGTTGTCTCCCGCTCTCCAATGTCAAAGCGCATGGTGAATTTAGACGATCCCTGCCAAGTGTTGCTGGATTCTGCGGTAGTGCCTCATCAGCCTCTTAGAAACGCATAACTGGGCTTTAAGTGGCCTCTGAGGGATAGCCTTGCATTCCTGAACCGCGACAGAACTGGGACATTTGCCCGCCCAGTTTGCAAAAACGCGCCCAGTTTACGTCATCCGGCGGAAAACCGGCGAAAAGCGCTCTCCCTTCGTCCGCCCCCCCCTGCATGTTCGGCCCATCAAACTGGGACACAATCTTCGCGACCGATCGACCAGGGCCAAGGCGTTGTAGCGAAGATCGCCGCATAGAGAGCGATCGCCGCTACTGCGACGACCAGGTCAACGAGCCGTGCGCGGAGCGGCTTCATCCGCGCACCTCGACAGAGCACCCGTTGCCCATCGCGGCTTCCATATCCTCGCGCAGCTTAATGGCCCGATCGTGCGACCAGCCGGCAACCGATCGCCGCGAGGTTGCGATCTCGGCACCCTCCATATCTATCACGACCAGGTATGGACGCTTTACCATAGTAAGGACCGCTCGCCGGAGAGCTTCTCCCCCTCACGATAGGATAGCGCGCGAGTAGCCGACCATCGTCTGCGTGCAAAAGTCTTCGCGGTGCTCATGGTCCGCGCAAAATCATTTCGTTTGCTCGGCGGTGAGCGGCTTTCATCCGCCTTTCACCGCAGGTCTCGCGCAGCTGGCCAAATGCTGCTGCCGCTCTATCCCAAGCCTGCTCATTGTCGTGTTCGACCATCGCTTCGAACTCCTCGCTCCGGTCGACCTGCTGCAATGCGTTATTGCTGACTACTTCATCGATTGCATTCAGGTAATCGCTCTCGTGAGTTCGACAAATTCGTTCTGCATTCGCAAAATATAGAGCCGTACCCAATGCCATGAGACCCAAAGCGATGGATGTGTATCGAATGAGCGAATTCATAGCTTACCCACCTTGGCAATCACGCGGCCAATAATGCGCAGTTCGTCATCGACGGCGAAGTCATTGGGCACGGAAGGATTGTCTGAAAGAATGGTGACGCCTTCACGCGTCGGCCGCAAACGCTTAATCATCCCGAAGTCGCCGACCGTGCATGCCCAAATAAGATCCCGGTCATACATCGTGTCCTGACTACGGTCGATCAGGATCAGGTCGCCGCTAACTATGGTGGGCTCCATCGAGTCCCCCTGCCCAATAGCCCAGTACAACTGACCGGGCCGAGCGTCGGTAAAGTTCCGCAGCCAAGCGCGGGAGAACACCCGCTTTTCAGGCTCGACATAACCGGTCACGTCGCTCGCGCCCATGCCGTAGCGCATGTCGATCTCCTCAATCTCGACAAGATCACCCGCCTCGATCGGCGCACCGGTATCATCGAGGCGCTGGTTGATCGCTTTAAAGCCCGGGGCAGCGACCATCTGCTCCACTAAAGGGTGACGCTGGCGGCGACCGACAGCGACATACTGAGCGTCAATCCCGAGCGGAGGCAGCTTGGCTAGGTAATCTAGCGTGATCGGTGAGTTTCCGTTTTCGTAGGCTAACTGGCTGTTTTTATTCACGCCAACGGCTTCTGCGCACGCCTTTTGGCTGAGCTTAACCCGCAATCGCTCCTCCCGGAGCCGATCAGGTGCGCCCTCAAACACAGACATATCCTACTTTTTCAGGTTGCATGGCCTAAAATCCTAAGTTAGGGTCCAAATTATTAGGGTAAGATCGAGAGGCCACCCCATGCTTTTAGACCGTATGCATCCGGAGGATGTGAAAGCCGCGATCCGCAAAAGGTACGGCACTGTCGCGCGCTTCGTGAGCGTACATAATCTCCCGACAAGCGGTGTGAGCGACCTCTTCCGGGGACGAACCAGCGCTCGCGTGGCGAACGCGGTCGAGAAAGTGCTGGTCGAGGATGCGGAGTCCAAACATTCGGACAGCGATAGGCGCAGCACCGCCACCGGTAAAGGAGTGGCTGCAGCATGAGCGCGCTGGCCCTTTCATCCACCGATCTCCGCGAGTTCGAAGGCGAAGTCTGCGTGATGGACGTGCGGCTTGGTGAGCGGCTCGGCATGGCGCAGCCGCTGAACATCCGGAACACGATTCATCGAAACCGCGATGAGCTGGCGACGTACGGACCAATTCACACCCGGTGTGAAATGGTCGAGCTCGGCTCCCGCGCCCGCCGCGAGGTGACCGTCTATTTCCTCAACGAGGAGCAAGCGTTGCTGCTGGCGATGCTCAGCCGCAGCCCTCTGGCTCAGGCACTCCGCCGCGAGATCATCACGGTGTTCATGGCGTGGCGGCGCGGCAAGTTGGCCACGACGACGGATGCCGATCACCGCTGGTCGATGCTGGAAAAGCGGCTCGACCAGCTGGAGCGACTGATCACCAGTCAGTCGATGGTTGAGAGCCCGGAGTTCACCAAGGCCGCGACCTATGCGCCGCCGGTCTTCCGCCTCATTCGTGGCGACGGGAAGCCGCGCAGCCAGCGCTATTCCCCGTACTGGCAGGATCACGAGGTCCGCGCCCTGATGATCAGTCTTCATCGGCAGATGACGCTTTGCGATGCGGTGGCAGCGATCGCCGACGAGGTCGGTGCCGATCGCGCGCCCTCGCGAACCGCCCTGCAGCGCATCTGGAAGCAGCTCGACAAAGCGAGGGCCGCGGCATGACCGACACCCAAACTTTCCCGACCGAGAAGCTCGCGACCGTAGGTTCGGGCGGCAAAATCGAAGTTCTCGGGCGCGCCTACTGGTCGCCCAAAATGTGCAATTACATCGGATGGACCGTTCGTGTGATGGTCCCCAAGGACGAGCACGAGGCAATTCAGGTCTGGCGCGGCTCGCACTTTCTCGCGTCTGCCGACCGGATACTCGACCCCGGTTTTGTCGCGTTCGAGGACGCCAAGGCACTCGTCGAACTGCAAGCCGAAATAAGGCGCGTGATTCTCGGCGGGCGCGCACTCAGAGATCCTCACCCAGCGGATCGCGACCGTCGTCGAACGGCCAGTAGGTCGGTCGCTGGCGCAAGAACTCCTCAGCCGCATCTGCGAACTGAGCGAACAGGTTCTCCGGTTCCACCCCATTCGACGGATCAGCTCCATACCGGGCTGCAAGATCCAGCCAGCCCGCGGCGCAGCGAACTCGATATGCAGCCAGTATCAGGAGAGCATGGCGCAACCGCCGATCTGTCACACCATCAAGAGGCAGAAGATCGCCATCTGGCGGGCAAAGAGACAGTTCCCGAACGAGAACCTCGTACTTCTCTTCAAGGTGGTGAAGCTCATCCAGCGATAGCGCGGCGGCTCTGTCGTGAAGGGCGTCCGTGCCCTCGCGTAAGAGCAGCTCTCGCCAGCGGTTCGACAGTGCCGCTGCGTGATAATCGTGACGATCAATATTCATGGTGCTCCCTCGGGCCTGCAAACCGGTTTCGTTGGTTCATTTGCGAGGATAGCGACGCCTGCCTCAAGGCGCATCGTCTACGTGAAACCCCCGTACAAACACCGAAGAAGCGCGGCGCTGCGCGTCTGCTGTCGGCCTTCCTCGACCTGATCTTCGGGAGGCGCGCATGAGCGCCGCGAAAACCCGCGCGCCGGTGCTCGCCAATGCGCAGCTGCTGGAGCTGTCACCCGGCGACGTTATGATCCCCGAGCGCATCGGGTTCCTGCACGAAGACAAGGCCGCAGCGCTTGGTCGCCTTATGGCGGTCGACGGGCAGCGCGATCCGATCAAGGTCGTGCGCAACCTTCCGTCCAAGCCGATCGATCAGGTTGTCTCCGAAGGCAAGAAGCCGTGGAAGCTGGTCACCGGCATGCATCGGGTGATGGGCGCGACCTACGAGGCGATCCCGGTGTTCGCGATCGAGGTCAGCGGCAAGGCGGAAGACCTCGCCGATCTGGAAGCGAGCGAGAACCTGCACCGCAGGCCGCTTGCTCCGATCGAACGCGCGAAGTTCACCGCTGCGCTTGTCCAGGCAGCGCAGGAGCGTGTCGCGCGCGAGCACGGTAATTTAAGCCAGCAGAAGTTGGCGATTAAAGCCCGGTGGGAGCGGGTCAAGGCTGCCGAAACGACTGCTGAGCAAGCGCTCAAAGACGAGACCGAAGATACGTGCGACACGATGTCGCGCGTATACGGGTGGCAGGAGTCGGTCGCCGATGCTCTAGGTATGACGGCGCGCACGATCCAGCGCGATCTCTCGCTCTATCATCTCATTATCAAGCCGTTCCCCGAACTCGCCGAACCGCTCTCCAAGCATCCGGTGGTGGGCGAGAATGCGAGCCAGCTGAAGGCGATCGCGCAGGTCAAGGACGAGGCGCATCGCCGCGCAGTGATCGAGACGCTGCTGGCCGATGCCGAGATG
This sequence comes from Erythrobacter sp., assembly GCA_002695185.1. Next base: position 2,528 of record NZOF01000133.1, on the reverse strand, counting down.
AGCGCCGACGCGGCGCGCATCAGCGTCGGGATCGACAGCCCGGCGGGAATGAAGCCCACGCCCGAACAGAAGGCTCTCGACGCGGTGATCGGTAATCTCGGGCGTCTCAACGCGACCCAGCAGAAGTCGAGCGTCGATAGCATCGTCGCCTCGCTGAAGACCGACGAGGTCAAGCGGCAACTCCGCGACCGGCTCAATCAGGAGCTGGGCGATGCCTAAAGGTCATCCGTGCCCGATCGCGGGCTGCACCCGGAATGCTAAGCCTAACCAGCTGATGTGCTGGCCGCACTGGCGGCGCGTTCCCCGCGTGCTCAACCACGCCGTCTTCGACACCTATCGCAACATCCGCAACGATCCCGATTCCTATCGCGATGCACGCACAGCAGCGATTGCCGCTGTTGAGGCGAAAGAAGCGGACGAGCGCGGGGAGGCCCGGTGATGCGCTGGCCCACTCTCACCTTTTGCCGCGCTACGGTTGTGGCGGCGGGCCACGGCGTCGTCATCACATGGCTTCGCTGGGTCGGCTATGTCGGATCGATCTCTGTCGCAGGGCCCACCATGGACGCTGCGCGGGAGCACCGCCGTGGCTAAGCGCGAGATATCTACGGGCCGCAAGCGCAACGGGCACCCGCAGGACTGGTGCGTCGATGAAAGCTGGGTGGCGTGGCTGCTGTTCAAGGCGCTCGGCGACTTTCGCCAGGAGCGTGAGGCCGGCGAGGCGATCTGGGACCCGTGCGCGGGTAGCGGTCGGACGCTTTCCACCTTCGTAGAGAACGGTTTTACCGCCTTTGCAGGCGATATCGTCGACCGGCGCGATCCCGAGCAGCTCGACTGGAGCAGCGTGCGCTTCAACCTCGCCGACTTCCTTAGCCTGAAGGCTGCGCCCGCGCTGTGCAGCATCGTGTTCAATCCGCCCTACAGCTACATCGAGGGTATCGCGGAGGCATTCGTCCGCCATGCGCTGACGCTCTCCTCGCGCCGGGTGTGCGCGGTGATGCCGATCAAGTGGCAGGGCAGTCTCGGGCGCTACCAGCTGTTCGTCGAAGACTTCCCGCCGCAGGCGATCCTCGTCTCGACACAACGGCCCTCGATGCCCCCGGGGGATCTTATCCCGGCGCTGGCCGCGCTTGGGAAGGCCTTCAAAGGCGGCGTGGTCGATTACGCCTGGTACGTCTGGAACGTCCAGGAGCCGACCCCGCGCCATCAAACGCGGACCATCTGGCTGCCGCGCCTCAGCCGTCCGGATCTGCTGGATCCGATCGAGGGGCTGGCATGAGCGTGCGCGCCGCCAAGATCGCCCAGCAGGACGCCCGGCGCGACCAGCTCGCCCGGCTGCGCTGTGAGCGCCCGCTTACCCTTCTCGAACGCGAGGAAGAGGCACGCCTGGAGCGCAGTTTGCACCTGCGCGTCTGGCGCGAGCAGCAGCGCGAAGTGGAAGCGCGCCTCGCCCACACACTGGAGCAGGAGGACGCATGATGCCCCGTCAGTCGCTCGCCGAAAAATACCGCGCGCACAATGCCGAGATGCGGCTGGCGCTGGAGACAGGCTGCACGCCGATCGAGGCGCGGTTCGAACTGCGCCGCCGCTCCAAAGGAGATCGCAAGGCACGCACCGGCGAAGCGGCCGCGCCGCAGCGCCTCCGCGATCTGCCCGACGAACGCTGGATGATGAGAGACTGATCGCGATGTCGAACCTGAAACCCGCGCCTCTGGGCCTGAGCGAAAGCGTCGTCGCAAAGATGGTCGGCGACCGTCCCGCCTTCGGTCAGGGCGTCATCCATGTGCCGATGGCACCCTATGCGCGGTGCGGCGAATGCGGTCAGCTGCGCACGGTTCCCTGCGCTTACTCGGCGTGCCCGATCCTGCAGGTGCAGGCATGAACGGGACCGCATTCGACACGGTGCGGCGCGATCTGCGCGAGCGCGGGCTGCTCGGCCGCGACAACCGCCTGACCGAGGCTGGTCACCGGCGCGCGATCGCGTTGCTCGGCGAGCTGCGCGATGCGGAAGGGCATAGCGAGCCGACTGTATCGCGGGTGCGGTGGAATCACACCTTTCGGCAGCGGAGGCGCTGAGGATGCCTAAGGCGAAGGTGCATCCCGATCAGCTGGGCTTCGTGTTCGAAGCACCCAAAGCGCCGGTCGGCGAGGCTGCGCTCGCGGGGTTCGAGCAGCGGGTCAATCGCATGGTCGGTTCGATGCTCAACAGCGACGAACGACCGCGCGAAGTGATCGCGGCCGAGATGAGCGTCTTGCTGGGCGAGGAAGTCAGCCGCGCGATGCTCGATGCCTATGCCAGCCCGGCGCGCGTCGAGCACAAGGTGCCGTTCTCACGCCTGATCGCGCTGACGCTGGTGACCAAACGCCACGACCTTCTCGACGAACGGATGCGCGAAGGCGGGATGGCAGTGCTGTTCGGCGACGAAGTCAAGACCGCCCGTCTCGGCGACATCAAGCGGCGGATTGCCGCTCTCAAACAGGAAGAGCGGGCGATCGAACGATCCTCGCCAGTGATCAGGGGGAACGGAAGC
>NZOF01000132.1 GCA_002695185.1 Erythrobacter sp. | reverse complement strand
TGTCTGTTGTGCGGGTTTTGGGAGGCGAAGGGCCGCAGGCTGCGGTCGCCTTCACCGGGAAACAGGTTGGTCATGGCCTCACCCCTTGAGGAGGGCGGACGGGGCGTTCACTCGTAACCGAGTGACCAAGCGCGCTGCCCATGCGCAGACGCGTAGCCGCTTCGTGTGCTACGCCGACCTCGGTGTCGGGGGAGCCGGCCCGCGGGACAGGTGCATCAATCCCTGCCCGGGCCTCGGATTGGGCAAGATTGGCGGCCTCCTGCAAACGCAGCGTGGCGCAATCGAGATGCCCTGCCTTGTGGCCAGCAATGTCGACAATAATGCAAGGTTCCGGAATGGGGTCACCGCCAATGCGGCGCCTCTCTTCGATTTCGGCATTGGCAGGCAGAGATTGCGATCTTTCAGCCGTTGCGTCCTCCGATTGCGCTTGGACATCGGCTGTGGAGCAAGCAATCATCAGCATGGCTGTCAAAGCGCCTGCTCGACCGACCCGGCATGTCTTCGCGAGGACCAGATGCGAAAAGGGGGCGCGGGCACACTGGCTTATCGAGGCGCCCGCGCCAGCCATAGATTGGGCCGGTGCGGCATGAGGGTAACCGGACCGACCGGATCCGGCCTGGCCACGCCGGATCACTGCGAACAAGAAATCTGCCATGCACCCCGCTTGCACCCGGCTCCGCCATGCACGGACAGCAGGCAGAGCCGGACGTTTGCACCTGGGCGCTGCGCGATATTCGCGCAGCCAGGTCGAGCAGAACAGAAGGCAAGCGGTCGACATGACAGGTCAGGGCGCTCAGAACCGCGTCATCAAGTCGATGAAGGCCCGGTCGACCGAGAACGGCGCATCGGCAATCTCTTCGGCCGACATCCACCGTCCGCCGAACAGCACATTCGGGGCAATCGCGTAATTGCCGCCCAATTGCCAGCCCTTCGCGTTGGTCCCGCCGATATGAAAATCGCTATCGGCGAAGGCATCGAGCACGGCATCCGATTCCAGATGGCGATAGCTTACCCAGGCGTTCCAATCGCCCGCACGCGCGCCAGTGACATTGCCTTGACCCGCGTCGAGTGCGGAACCAATCGCAAGACGCACATGCCAGCCGGTGTCGCCGCCTTCATATGGGCCATCGACAGTGATTGTCCCATTGGTATCGTCCGGATCCGGGATGGTGATTTGCGGCCCGAGATTCTTGACCGCACGGGCCGTGAGGACATCGCGGTCCCAGCCGAGGTTCTTGACGAAATCGCCTTCGAGCCGCACGCCAAATCGGTCGGACGGCCGATACTCGAGCGCCCCGTGGATGTTGAGGATTTCGAACTTCGAAGCGAGGCCGAAATACTGGTTTTCGGGAAGGAGCGTCGGATCCGGCGCGCCATCATAGATTACGTCGCGGATCGGGAACATTGTGTTGCCGAATTGCTGGAACGCGGGCCGCGAAGCGTCGCTTGAGCAGGTGAGCTCGTACCAGTAACAGGGGTTCGACACTTCGCCTTCGACATTGTCGTAGTGGAAGTAGCCGCCCGCGAGGCGCAGGCTGATTTCCTGCGACGGCCTGACCTCGAACCCGGCCTGGGCCGCGAAGAGATATTTGTCGTGGGATTCGTAAGGACCACCCGTGCCTTCGGGCGCATTGCGCGAGCCAAAGTTAAGATCGGTGTTGAAGACGGGGAAGGCGCCCGCAGTGCCGAACAGCGAGAAGTTGTCGGCAATATTGCCTTGACCGGACACCGCGACGCCGTCGAAATTCAGATCCTGGTCGAACAGGAGTTCGGACGTCCAGAACGGATTGGAAAAGCGTCCGAGGTCGATCCGGGTGTTCTCAACCGGCGTCAGGTGGATAGCGGCACGATCGAGCCAGATCTCGTACCCGCCGCCACCAAAAGCGCCCATGGTCTGATTGGTCGAGACCGGCGTGCGGTCATTACCGGTCGCAACGCGAATGTCGGCGGAGACCCAGTCTGTTATCTGCGCCCTAACGCCCAATCTTGCACGCAATTGGAAGCGCGTACGATCTTCGAGCGAGTTGATGAACTGGGGCGGAATGTAATCGGGTGATCCGGTATTGATGTTCTGGGGATCGCCGCGATTAATGGCGGAGAAATTCTCGAAGATGTCGAAATTGCCGTCATCCATGAAGATACCTTCATAGCGGGCGCGCACATCGCCATAGAGCGAGATCCGGCGCGTCCACTCGGGCGTCTCCCCCGGACGCGACCAGCCTTCGGCTTGGGCCTGTTGCCCCAATTCCTCGCGCAGCTCTTCCTTGAGCTGATCGCGCACCACCTGCGGCACATAAGGGATCGTCTGGGTGCCGTCCGCTGCCACACCGCCGGCAGGAACCGGCGGAAGCGGTTGCGGCTCCACGGTCGCGTCGGCGATCATGGCGTCGGCTTCCTCGCGGCTGACCAGGCCCTTCTCGACCATAAGCTCGAGCAGCCGGTTGGGATCGACCTGCTGCGCATGAGCGGGCGCAGCGGCGAGACCCACGCCTGCGGCGCAAGCCAGCAGAACAGGTTTGAGACGGGAAGCAAGGCAAGTGTGAGACATAGGTGTTTTCCCCCTGGGAGTTGGATCGTCGGCGAGCTGATGGATCATGACTTCAGGCTCCCGAGCGGGCGTTGAGTTCGATCCGCATGACGGGCAGGCCATCGGGCGGACGCTGGGACAATTGGAGACCGGTCAGAACTTCACGTATCCGGGCGTTTCGACGATCACTGCCGCCGCTGAGCACGCGCACATTGGTGATCTTTCCAGCGGCGTTGACCGTGACAGCGAGCTGAACAGAATATCGGCCGCGCGAGAGTTCATCGTCGCGCTGCGCCGCCGCACGAATTCCAGCCAGCGCCACATTGGCGTATGCCGCAAATCCGTTGCCGCTACCGCCTGGTCGTCCACCGATCCGCGTGCCTGTGCCATCGCCTCCGGCGAGCCCGTAATTGCTGGGGCCTGCGCCTTCGCGCGCGGTGAGGGCATTGTCGCCCGGTGCCGGATCGGATGATTGGGCCTGATCGGGCGGAGGGGGCGTATCGACCGGCTCCTCGATTGGGGGCGCATCAACCGGCTCGGGCGGCTTCTCCTGTGGCTGCGTCTCCGGCGGGGGCGGGGGTGGAGGCGGCAGGATGACCCGCGTCGTCTTTACTTCGTTGGGCCTCTCGCTGACCGTTTCTCCGCCCCAGAACATATAGCCGAGAACCAAGATCAGTCCCACGCCGATGACAGCCAGCGCTTGACCGAAACGGGTCGATGAACGTGCTGCGCGAGGAGGCGTGGCGCCCCATTCGCTCGCACCGGGCAATGCCATGGCTGCCATCAGTGCCTCCTTGCCGCGATCGCGGGCAGGCAGGTGGCCGCGCCGTTCAAGGCGACGCCGGCACTTCGCCTGTGCTTTGCACCGGGGGGCGGAGATAACCGCGAGCTTTGGCCGTCAGGCTGTCGGCCAGCAACAAGCCCGCCGACAGGGCCAGCAGCACAATGGCGAGCGCCAGAAGCGAGCGCCTGCGTCGCCGCCGATAACTTGAGCGCGAGATGCGCAAGACAGGCCGTCGATCTCTTATCCGATCGAGATGGCGTAGTAGGCGAAGTCGCATGGCTCATGGCTCCCACTCCCCTCACGCGCCGCCGCCAGGAGGGCGGGTCGATGCCATGCCGAGCGATGGAACACCGACCTTCGAACAGATGTCGAGCACCTGCATGATCCGGTCGTACTGGACTGCCCGATCACCGCGGAGAATGACGGCGAGATCGGGCGTAGTGGACACGGAGCGTCGCAACTCGCCTTCCAGTTCGCTGAGCGACATCGGAATGGCGTCGATCGAGATGGTCCCGTCATTACTGACCGCGATCACTCGGCTCTTTTGCGCTTCCAATGTCTGGGCCGAAGAGGCGCTCGGCAGATCGACCTGGATTCCCTGAACCGCAGCCGTGGTCATCAGAATGAAGATGATCAGCAGCACCAGAACCACATCGACGAAGGGGGTGATGTTGATCTCGTTATAGGGCTGGGCGCCCTGATTGGCTTTCATCGCCATCGGGGCCTCCCTCAGTTCGCCGCAGCCAGGGCGGGAGTATCCTGCCCGCTGGGCCTGCCGGTGGGACCGGTATCCTGCCACGTCTCGGCGATGCGTTTTTCAAGCTCATCGACGAACAGATCGTGGTCGGTATCGATCTCCTGGATGCGGCTGATCAGATAGTTGTATCCAAACAGGGCCGGGATCGCGACGGCGAGACCTGCCACAGTCGCGAGCAAGGCGGCGGCAATACCAGGGGCGATCGCGTTGATATTGACCTCGCCCGCTGCCGCCACGTCGGAGAAGGTGATCATGACGCCCAGCACCGTTCCAAGCAGGCCGATGAAAGGGCCGCCGGCAATGGCGATGGTCAGCAGGATCATCCGGTTGTTGAGCTTTTGTGAGATGCGTGTTCTGCCCGCATCAAGCGCCGAGCGGATCGCGGCGATGGAATTGGAGCGGATCGCAAAGCGGCTGCCGGTGGCACGGCCTTCCTTCAAACGGCTTTCCAGTTCGCGCCGACCGATATTGTAGATGCGCGCCATGGGCGCATCGCCGCCGCCATTCACGACTGGCAGGCCAGCGTGATCATCGGTCTGCCCCGCTGCCTGGGTATAGGCTTCAAGAAAGTCCGTATTGCCCCGGCGAACCCGTCCGATCATCAACCCCTTGGCGATCATGATCCAGATGGAGATGGCCAGCATAAAGGCGAGCAGAATGATGACGACCCAGGCATCGAGCGTGAGCGCCTTGAACAGGATCGAGAAATTGTTGTGACTGCCTCCCGTTTCGACCTGCTCGGCCGTGTCGGCTGCCACCAGACGCGAAGCCTGGCCTTCGCTGGCCGCGGCGAGCTGGAAGGCACTTGCGGGCAGCGCAGTGCCTGCGACCCGGAATTCGTCAATCTCGCCAGCAAAGCCTGCACCCAATTGCGGGTTACCACTGGCAGCGTCGAGAGCGCCGGCGAGCTGCGCCGCGGGCTGACCGTCCAGATAGAGCGTACTGGCTTGGCCATCATTGGCGAGCGCGAGATGCGCCCAGCTGTCGGCAGCGATGGCTACACCGGCGCTGCGCTCGCCATTGCGGTCGAGGAAGACCTGATCGCCTTCGCGGACCAGAGCAATGGCGCCGGGCAAAGCAAAGAGCGTGCCGTCGCTTTGCGGTTTGACCCAGAAGCTCACCGAAAGCGGGCCAGCCCCAAAGGCGGACGCGGGCAGATTGACCGGCGTGATGCCGTCGAGCACCAGACTTTGTCCGATCAGGCCGCCCGCGTTCCGAGTCTCACCGCCACTGGCATTATTGCCGTTGGCAGTGGCGTCCCGAGGGGCTCCCTCGTTGTCGAAATGATAGACAAGGGCGTAGTCCGGACTGAATGTTCCTGCCACGTCCTGGGCCGCTTCGGCGCTTTCGTTGCCGTAATAGGCATAAATGGCCGAAGCCTGGTCTGGCTGGATATTCTGAACATCCACCCAGACAAGGGCCTGCTGCTCTTGCGGCGACCATTTCTCGATATGGAAGGTGAGGGGCGTGCGGTCATCGCCTGCGACGAACCGCAAATCCGAGCCATCCGCCTTGACGTCTGCGAAATTGAAATTGCCGCTGTGCAGCCGCACCAGCACCGGTGCGCGCATCACCTCACCGGTGACGCCAGCGGCCGCGGTGTTGAGGTTGATACGTGTCCGATAGGCAAAATCACTTTCCCACCAGGCATTGGCGGGCGCGGCAGTGGTGAGCGCAGCGGCGGCCAGTAGACCGCCGATCACGCCCTTCTTCATGCGAGAAGAAAGAGACATCTAGAATTCCCCCTGGATACGGAAGCGAGCGAAGACATCGCCAGAGTCAGACTCCGACGTGGATTTCAGCGGCACGCCCACATCGAGCGCGCCGGAAAGATAGTTGAAGATGCGGATGCGACCGCCGAGACCGACGCTGGACAGCCACTGATCGCGTGTAGCGATCTGACTTTCGAGCGGATCGTGAATGCCGGCATAACCGCTGTCGACAAATGCGTGGAAGCGCAGTTCATCGAGCGGCGCTCCGACAATGCTGGCAAGGTCGGGCGTGCGGATTTCGGTCTGATAGGCAAAGCCATAGTCGCCAAGCACTTCCGACTCGTAGTAGCCGCGCACGCTTGACATGCCACCGAGGCTGAATCCCTCGTTGGAGATCAGCGGATCGGGCGACCATTGTGCCGTCAACCTCGCATTGATCTGAAAATCGCTGCCGATATCGCGCGTGGTCTCGCCATTGAGCTTGATCGTGATGAAGCTCGGCCGTGCGTTGTAGCGCTTGGCATCGAACTCGACCCAGCTATCCCCCAGTCCGCGAATCCCGAAGACACCGGTCAGAGCAAGATTGCTGGTGGAGAAATCGCCGATCCAATCCCCCCGCCAGGACGCCATGACCGGGAAATACTCGATTGGCGCGGAAGCCTGGTCCGACCCAAGCAGGACATCTTCCTTGAAGCTTTTCCAGTCCATCCCGAGCGTCAGCGCATGGTAGAAACCTTCGCTGCTGCCGAGCGACCGGATGAGACGCAGGCCGGCCAGATCGCCTTTACCAATGACATTGGTACCGCCAACCACTGCGATATCGCTGTCCGAATGGACATAATAGCCGAGCAATTGCGTTCCCGTGCCGAGGCGCATGAGATAGTTGCCGGAGAACACCGTGCCATCGTCAGTTCGACGAGGTGCCGTTTGTGCGGAGAGCGAAAGACTGTCGCCCCGGCCCCACATGTCGTCATAACGGATCGTAGCCGAGGCACGCAGGTCGGTGGTTGTCGAGGAGTTGAAATTATTGAGTTCCGCCGAGGCGTGAAAGGGAGATGATTCCTCGACCTTGAGCACCACATCGAGTGTCCCGGGTGCCTCACCGGCCCGCAGCTCAGGGGTCACGCGCCTGTTGGGATTCTGGTTAAGAGCCACAACGTCACGCTGAAACTCGGGAAGATTGGGCGTCTCACCAGGCGCTACAGAGGGCGCGAGTGCTCTAACCCCATCGGGATCGCTCGCACCTTCGACAAGAAGTTGGCCGACTTCTTGCTGCTCCACCTGCAATTGCAGGATCCCGCCATCGACCGACTGTTCTGGAATATAAACGGCAACCGCGACATAGCCGGCGTCTTCGAAGGCCTGCTGCAACGCAGCGCGAGCTGCCTCGACATCTTCTTCGGTCCGCCCGGGCCCCATAAAGGGATAGACCGCGCTTTCCACGGCTTCGGGCGGAAGAACTTCGTTGCCACGCACCTGAAAGGCGCGAATATCAAAGCTGACTGCCGCCTGCTGTTCCACGTTTGCAGTAGCCTGGGCATTGGCGGGCATACTTCCGCCGACCGCAAAGGCCAGCACAGCCAGGCTCACTCCTGCACGCCGCGATTCCCGTCCGAAACTCAAAACACTTCCCCCGTCAAGAACGGTGCCTGAACCCAAGAAGCCCAGGCAGCGCGACGCTGATCTCGATTGCGGAGTAGATGCTTCGAGTGACTCGCTTGCTGCACTGCAGCACCCCCGCTCACGGGGACGCTCTTATGAGAACGGCAAAGAGATCAACAAGCAGAAACAGGAGGTGGAATGCGTTTTTACCGCATAGGTGCAAGGACTATGTCATTTGCATTACAACGGAAAAGAATCAGTTTGACTCCTTGGCCATTGCTAATAATTGATCGTTCTGTCTGATATTTTGTATTATCTTAGAGAATGAGATAAATATTGATTTTATATTTAGAAAACGCATTTTGCCCGGCAACTTTATTTGCTGCCAGGCGGGAGGGTTTCGCTTTTTTAACGGCTTACCGCCGTGTTCGTTCTAGCATTCTGCCTCGCGTACCGCATCTGCGCGGGTGCGAGACGGCGTCTCACCAAAATGTTTGACATAAGCGCGCGTGAATGCCGGAGCTCCTGCGAAGCCCGCCGCATTCGCGACTTCCGAAATCGTGCGCGAATCGCGGCCACTCGAGAGCGATGCGTGCGCCCGCTCCAATCGCACCGATTGGATATATTCTTTCACCGACAAACCCAGCGATGCGCGAAAGCCCTTGCGCAGGGTTTGCGCGGTGACGCCCACCAGCGCGGCAAGCTGTTCTGTCTCAAGCGCGCGAGCCGGATCACGCTGAATGATGCTCATTGCGTCGCTTACGGAACGAACCCGCAGCACCGCTTTGTCCTTCGCACGCCCAACTACAAGCTGGGCGAGTGCATGATAGAAAAGGCTGGCGCTACAGACTCGCGTCTCCTTCTTGAGCGAGCTGTGAGCATTTTGCGCGGCTCGCAGCAACGCTTTAAGTGCCAGGCCCAAGGTCGGAACTTCATCGAGCTCATCCAGTATGATGGTAAGCGAGCCAAGCTTATAGGCCTCGCCCAGAGCGGCGCTGATTTCCGCATTGAGGCGATCGATGGGCAGTTCGATAGCAAGCCCCAGCGAGTCCGCCTTGTGCAGAATACCGGCTGTGCCTGTCCGGCTTATCAGAACGGCAGCGCCCACCGGACAGGTCGAGCGGCTTCCCGGCGAGACAATTACAAGCGGCTCGACAAGCGGAAACAAAAGCATGCCGCGTCCCGACCGAATCCGGTGCTCCACCGAAGCCTTTTTCCGGCTGCAAAAATGCTCGATTGTCAGATCGTTGATACCGTGCGCTTGCGGAACAAACCCGCCCAACAGCGCCATATCCCGAAGTTCGGCGGCGAGGGCGCATATAGGCTGCGGCGAGACGCCCATTGCGGGTTCGACGCATGGCATCGAACTGACCGCGCGGCGGCGCTTCAGGCCATAGCTACTGACTGGCAGATCGCAGTCCATTTGCACTCCCTTCATTGGAGAAGAGAGCCGGGGCTCGATTTAGCGCAGTGGCTTGAAGAAAATTTTATTGCCCCCGTCCTTAACGGACATGCTTGTAAGCCGACTTGGTCACATGACGCGAAGAGTTCACGCGCGGTTGGCAAAGGCAGCGTCGCATAGATGACGTACAACTCGCCTTCCCTTGCCTCGCGCATCTCGGCCCTGACGATTTCCACGGCCATCCATGCCGCGCTAGGCTTCGCGTTGCTGGTAAACCTCAATACAGGTTCGCCGGACGCGAGTTCGCGGGCGGGAAAGCAAGGAACCCTGGTTGTCGTTGAGCTACAACCGCTGCCGGATGGCGGAGTACCGGACAAAGGCGACGGCAACGAAAGCCGGTCAAGAAGTGAGGACAGGCTGTCGCTGGAAGAGCCCGGCCGTGCGTCGCTCAATGGTCAAAGTGGAGAGGAGAAACAGCTAGGCGCGCCACCTCCCGGCGATGGCGGTGATGCCGATGCCGATGGTCGAACCGGAATGGAGGCGCCCAAGGACGGCGCCCCGGCAATGTCCGGGGCGGAAATCCAAGCTTTCCGCAGCCGTCTGCTCAGCCATATCGAGCGATTTCGACGCTATCCACCCGACGCGCGCGCTGCGGGGGAGGAAGGGATTGTCCACATCCAGTTCGTCATGGATCGATCGGGCAATGTGCTCGATGCCTGGGTCGATATCAGTTCAGGTTCGGCAGCTCTCGATGAAGAAGCGATTGCAGCGGTGCTGCGAGCCCAGCCTTTGCCTTCACCACCCGCTCACTGGCCCCAATCCTTGAGCGTTTCGCTTCCCATCGGATACTCGCTCCAGTGAAGCGGCTCCCATTGGCCCTTGTCCCCAGCCGCGGGTCAGACGTGGTATTGGCCTGCGTGATTGCGCTTGTTCTTCTGCTTTGCGCCCATGACGCGCACGCGCAAAGCTCGGATCGACAGCGCTACGATATCCCTGTCCTTGCACTGGACAGCGCCTTGGCCCGATTCTCCGAGATCAGCGGTATCGACGTACTCTTGCGCGAGCCGGCGGCCGATCAAAACATGAGCAATCCCGTTCAAGGGACATTTTCGCCAGCTGAAGCCTTGCACCTGCTACTGGAAGGCAGCGGGCTGGTCGCGCGTTTCACCAGCGGCCGGTCGGTCATCATCGTTCCAGCAAACCAAGCCGGCGCCCGATCGAGAGCACCCGGGACAGAAACAGGCCGGAATGCAGGTCACGCTCGGCTCAGTCTCGACATGATGCATGTAACCGCGCCGCGCATGATCGGACAAACGCGTGTCGGCCATGGAAATGAAGAGTTTGCACGGCGTCTGGCGGTTCGCATCAGAAGCTACGTTGCGCAAAGCGCTATTATCGAGGGAGGACAAGCCGCCGATCTGCGCTTGGCCACACGCATTTCGCCGGATGGCACGCTGTTCGATGTCCAGATCGTAAAAGGCAGCCGGAGGCCCGAGCTCGATAGACGCATCGCGCAATCACTCGATGGCGCGGAACTTGCGCTCCCGCCGCCGCCCGATCTTCCGCAACCGCTGATTTTCGATGTTTCGGGGCGCTAGATGCCAGATGGAGCGGACCAAGAGCAAGAAGCGAGGGAGCAGCGGGTGATGCCCGACGGCACGCGCCTCTCGCTGCGCCGTTCGCTGGTTGACGGCTATAGCGATCTCAAGCGCCGTCTGGCCCGGCGGCTCGGTTCGGCAGAGCTGGCGAGCGAAGCTCTCAATGAGACCTGGATAAGGCTCAACCAGGGCGGGGAGTTGGGAGCAATCGCCAATGCCGATGCTTATGTCTATCGCACCGCACTCAACACGGCCGGCCATCTCCTAAGGCGAGAGGCCCGTCATAATTCGCATGGCAACCTCGCTGATATTCACGAGCTGTCTGACGACCAACCGCTGCCTGACCGCGTCATTGCCGCTCGTGAGGAAGTCGAACTTATGATGGCTGCTCTGGCTGAATTGCCTGAACGACAGCGCACGGCATTCTTCAAATGTTTTCGCGGTGAAACCAGTCCCGAAGTGCTGGCGGAGGAATATGGCGTGAGCGTGCGCACCATACAATCGGACATCCGGTCTGCAATTCTGCACTGCGCGGAACGGACCGGTCGAAAAAATATTCTCGCTGGCCAGCGGGTGCGGCACTCTAGGAAATAAGAGAGGAATTTTTGTGACGGATAGCAAGCAGGATTCTGGAGTTCGCGGGCCACGATGACCTCAAGAGGTGACCTCGAAAGCGACATCGATCCGCTCGACAGGGAAGCGGTCGATTGGGTCGTGCGCCTGACAGTGGGGCAACTCGCCGAAAGCGACCGCGTCGCTTTCGAGCATTGGATCGCTGCGAGCACCGCTCATGAGCGGGCCTTTGCCGCCGCATCGGATCTGTGCTCCCATATGCGCCATCTTGAGCTTCCGACAGCAGCGGAGACATTTGAAAGGACGGCTGCACAGCGCACGGCAGACAGCGGCGGGGATGTGGTTCCGTTCGGCGCCAAGCCTCGGCATCCGGCCATGAGCCGACGCAGTTTTCTGGGTGGAGGCGCAATTGCAGCCTCGCTCGCTGGCGGTCTGATGGTGGTCAATCCTCCACTCGCATTGTGGCCATCACTGGCAGAACTGATGGCCGACAGACGAACAGGAGCCGGGGAGCAGCAGAGCTTCCGGCCCGTAGCGGGCGTGGAGGTAGAGCTCAATTCGCGCTCGAGTTCATCGCGAACGCTGGGGGGCCATGGCCTCGAGCTGATTGCTGGCGAGGCATTCATATCGGTTTCAAATGCGCAACAGCCCTTCAAAGTCTTTGCTAGCACAGCCCATTTGTCGGCAAGCCAAGCGGCCTTCAATGTGCAAATGATGGCCGGAAGTCTCTGCGTGACCTGCGTAGAAGGAACCGTCACCATCAGCAGGGGCGCCTATTCGGAACCTCTTCGGTCTGGTCACGAGATCGTCTTCGACACCTATGGAAAAGTGCAGAAGGCGAAGGCGGACGAGTTCGTGCGCCTGGCCTGGAGGCGCGGCCTGTTGGTTCTGCGAGGCACGACCGTCTCTGAGGCAATTCCGCAAATCAATCGCTATTACCCAGGCAGGCTCGTCCTGACCGACAATTCCAAGGCAGATTGGCCGGTGACGGGCGTCTTCCATATCGACCAGATCGACCTTGCCGTGGTTCAGCTTGAGCGCCTGCTTGAGGTGGAAGCGCGGCATCTGCCGGGCGGAGTGGTGTTGCTTGGCTAGAAAACTCAATCTTGGCGATGCCCACACGCGCAATTCCCAAAAGGTGCGGTCAGCCGATTATGGACTGCGTGGCAATCTAGCGGTTAACCGGCAATGTTTCCGGCCGATGTCCGGGCTGGTCGTTGCACGGTGCCGGGACTCAGCCAATGGCAATCAGCACAGGTTGAAGGACATGCCTGTGAAGTGTTGTGTCCTGCCTTCATGGCGCACCTCCACATCGTCCACGCTGTAACCATAGGCCGGATTGTCGGTGACGGTCTCGCCGTGGCTGATGTTCAGCGAAAGGATGCCATCAGAGTAGGCGACACTGTGCATATCGCCCCTGACACGGGGCAGAACACGCGGTGTTCCGTCAAACATCACCTTCATCCCGGTCTGCCAGTCCGGCTCGCCTGACAGCATAAGTATAGTGCCAATGAGTGGATAGGCCCGGGCCTTGCGTGCGGTGCTGAATTCATTGGTATCGCGCGGTGCCGGGGCACCCTCCGGCAGGACCAGGAGGTCAGCGGTACATTCCGCCTCGCCATGGACCTCACTCGTGATCCAGCCGAAACGGTTGGCAAGCGGACCGGGAATGGTCGCGGCACGGCGCTCGGGCGCCGACAAGCCCGCCGGCAGCGCTGCCGCGGCATCGCCGATCATGCGGAATTCCCGGTTCATATATCCGTGACGCCCGCTTTCGCCGACAAGCAAGCGGCCATTTTCAACGAGGACGAACGGAAATGGGCGCAGACCGCCGAGGGTTGGGCTCGCGATGGGCTGACGGTAGAAAGCGAATTCAACCAGCCGGCCCTCACGACGGGTCTCCAACCCCCGCTCATCCACCCTGATCGCATCGGAATTGGCTTGCCCGGGCGCGGTCCCGTCGCCGCGCACCAAGCGTTCGGCCGAGGAAGAAGCAAATTCCCCTCGCTCGTTGAGAAACTGGGTGACAAGCACTCCGTCAGGACGGAAATGAAGCTGCATCTTCCAGCCGTCGCGGGCGTCGGCTTCGGTCATCTCCCAAGCAGTTCCACGCAGCTGTGCCATCAGCGCTTCCGCTCGCTCGCGCGGTAGCTCAATCACACGTCCGCGGGCATAGTCAGGCTCGCCCGACGACAATTGCGCCGCCGCCTGTGCCGTCGCGCGCGGTGCCGCTGGCGCCAACGCAGATGGTGCGGCG
>NZOF01000131.1 GCA_002695185.1 Erythrobacter sp. | reverse complement strand
GCCGGGATCGTCACCGTCGATCACCACGCGGTTGGACTGTGTGCGGATGGTTTCCGCGATCAGGCGGCGGAACAGGCGCGCAGGCTTTTCCACCCACACGGCGTCTTCCAGATAGGCTAGCTCGGTGTCGGTCACCTGTACCGGGACGCGCGTCACGTCGAGCGCGCTGGGCGCTTCGAATTCCATCAGCGAAATCGCCGTGCTTGCGTTGCTGGATTCGGCAGCGCCTGCGGGCGCACTAGCCGAGGGGGTAAGCGTGAGCAGGCTGTCGGGCGCATCGCCGCCGAAAGAGATACAGCCGCCCAGCAGCAGCACCGGTGCCAGCATGGCGAATTTGAAATGCGTGGTCATCGCGCGAGGCCCCTTGTTCACGGCTTGTAGTCGGGCAGCGGCTTGCTGTTGAGCAATGCGCCCGCCCCTTGTTCGTCGATCTTTTCCGTCACGTCGCGCAGCGCCTTGCTGGTAGCACGCAGATCGCGCAGCGTGGCTTCGGCGGCGGGCAGCGTGCTTTCGGTGAGCTGCCTGGTCGCCGGACGCGCTTCGGACAGGACGCCCTGCAATTCTTCCGAGGCATTGCCTGCCTGCTTCAGCGTGGTGCGCAATTGATCGGCCAGCGCCGCCCCTTCCTGGTTGAGCAGGCGGTCGGTCGAGGCGGTGACAGTCTCGAATTCATCGAGTGCCTCCGACGCTTCGCGCAGCGTGATCTGCAATTCGGCCATGGTGCGTTCGAATTGCGGCGCAGCATCGGCCAGCGCGGCGGTCATCTGGTTGGTGTTGGCGAGGATGCCGGCGATTTCGCCCTGGTTCTGATCGTCGAGCAGCTGGGTCAGCCGTTCGGTCAGCGTGGCCAGCCGTTCGAGCAGCAGCGGGGCGTTCGACAGCAGCGCGTTGAGGCCGCCGTCCTTGGGCGGGATGATCGGCACGCCTTCGGTGCAGGCGGTCGTCTCGCAGGAGATCGGCGGCGCACCGCTGCGCGCGCCATCGAGCAGGATGGTCGAAACGCCGGTGAAGCTGCCCTGGATCGTGGCGGTGGTGCCGACGAGGATGGGCACTTCCTCCTTCACGGCGATGCGCACGCGGACGAATTCGGGGTCCTTTTCCCACAGGACGATCTGGCTGACCTGTCCCACCGGAACCCCGGCGAAGCTGACCTGGCTGCCATTGGCGAGGCCCGACACGCTTTCCTTGAAGAAGATGTCGTATTCTTTCTGGTCGCCTTCGCCCCAGCGGGCGATCCAGACGATGAACAGCGCCAGCGCCGCCAGCACTGCGAGCGTTACCGCCCCGACCCAAACGTAATTTGCCCGCGTTTCCATCTTCTTCGCCTATGCCTTCTTTTCCGGGGCGTTGTCCAACGCTTTGACGGCGTGGGCAGCGACCGGCATGTCCATGTGGCGCCGCAATTCGTCCAGCGCCTGGGCAGTCAGCGCCGCCCGTCCGCGCGGCCCGTTGAAATATTCCTGGATCCAGGGATGATCGAGTTCCATCAGCTTGGGCACAGTGTCCACCGCGATCACCTGCTTGTCCGCCAGCACGGCCACGCGGTCGCAGATTTCGTGCAGCGTATCGAGATCGTGGGTGATCAGGAACACTGTGAGGCCGAGGGTTTCCTTCAGTTCGCGCGTGAGATTGTCGAACGCCGCCGCCCCGATCGGGTCGAGGCCCGCGGTCGGTTCGTCCAGAAACAGCAATTCGGGATCGAGAGCCAGCGCGCGCGCAAGACCGGCACGCTTCTTCATGCCGCCGGAAAGCTCGCTCGGATATTTGGTCACCGCTTCTTCGGGCAGGCCCGACAGCATGATCTTGTATCGCGCGATTTCCTGCCGCAGCGTGTCGGAAATCTCGGGGTAGAACTGCTTGAGCGGGACTTCGACATTCTCGCCCACGGTCAGAGTGGAGAACAGCGCCCCGCCCTGGAACAGCACGCCCCAGCGATCGCGCACGCCGATTTCCGCATCGGGTTCGGCATCGACAATCGACTTGTCGAACACTTTGATATCGCCTTCGGCAGGCGGCTGCAGGCCGATGATCGAGCGCATCAGCACCGATTTGCCGGTGCCCGATCCGCCTACCACGCCGAGGATTTCGCCGCGCTTTACCTTGAGGTCGAGATCCTGGTGAATGACCTGGTCGCCGAAGCGGTTCACCAGCCCTTCGACCACGATGGGATATTCGCCGCGGAACCGCTCGTGGCGGCGCATGGGCCCGTTGTCCTGTTCGTCCGCCATCAGGCCCAGCCCACCTTGGTGAAGAACACCGCGAAGAACGCGTCGAGCACGATCACGGCGAAGATCGCCGCCACCACCGACAGGGTGGTCCGCCGCCCGACTTCCTCCGAATTGCCCTTCACCTGCATGCCGTTGTAGCAGCCGGCCAACGCCACGATCAGGCCGAAGACCGGCGCCTTGATCAGGCCGACCCACACGTCATAGGTCGGCACCACGTCCTGAATGCGCGCGAGGAAGGTCCAGAACGGGATGCCCAGCATCAATTCGCCGACCACCGCACCACCCAGGATCGCCATGCAGGAGGCGTAAAAGCCCAGCAGCGGCATCATCAGCACGGCGGCCATGATGCGCGGAATGACCAGCGCTTCCATCGGGGCGATCCCGATGGTGCGCATGGCGTCGATTTCCTCGGTCAGCTTCATCGTGCCGATTTCCGCGGCAAAGGCGCTGCCCGACCGGCCCGCCACCATGATCGCGGTCATCAGCACGCCCAGCTCGCGCAAGGTTATGCGCCCGACGAGGTTCACCGTCAGCGTTTCCGCGCCGAAGGCAGCGAGCTGCACCGCCCCCTGCTGCGCGATGACCACGCCGATAAGAAAGCTCATCAAACCGATGATCGGCAGCGCGGCCACGCCGACCAGCTCCAGCTGCTTGACCAGCGCCACCATGCGGAAGCGGCGCGGATGGCGGATGAGAGTGGAGGCGGAAATCAGCAAGGCGCCGAGGAAGCTGACGACGCCGATCGCCGAATTGCGGGCGTTATAGACCTTTTCGCCCATGGCATCGGGCACGCGGGTCCACACCCGCAGGCGTTCAGGCCGCATGTCCTGTTCGCTGCCCATCCCGTCGAGCGCGGTCATGAGCCGCTTCGCCCGTTCGTTCGCCCCGGTGATTTCGGCCTTGTTTTCGCTGGCGATGTTGCAGGCGATCCATGCGCCGACCGTGTCGATTTCGGTTACATCGGACAGGTCCACGCGGGCGATCGGCTGGTCGATCTTGCGCAGCTCTGCGTCGAGCGCACCGATTGTCGATACCAGATACGGGCCGGAAAGCGTGAGTACAGCGCCCCCTTCCCCGTCTTCGATGTCATATTCAGCCAAGCGCGCCATTCGGTTTCGCATATGCGGCGAAACGCCACGGTAAACAAGTCGGTATCCACCACAATCCCATAGAGCGTTGCCTTGGCGAAAAGGCGCTGGCAAAGGCGAAGCCATGAGCACCGAGCTATCCAAGACCTTCGACCCTGCGGAAATCGAGCAGCGCTGGTACGCGCATTGGGAGGAAAACGGCCTGTTCCGGCCCGAGCGGCCCGATGCCGAACCCTTCACCATCGTGAACCCGCCGCCGAACGTCACCGGCAGCCTGCATATCGGCCACGCGCTGGACAATACGCTGCAGGATGTGGTGATCCGTTACGAACGGCTGCGCGGCAAGGATGCGCTGTGGGTGGTGGGCGTCGATCATGCGGGCATCGCCACGCAGATGGTGGTCGAACGCCAGCTGGAAGCCCAGCAGGACAAGCGCACCAATTATTCGCGCGAGCAGTTCGTGGGCAAGGTGTGGGAATGGAAAGAGGAAAGCGGCGGCACGATCACCGGCCAGCTGCGCCGCCTTGGCTGTTCGATGGACTGGTCCCGCGAACAGTTCACCATGGACGAGCATTTCAGCGACGCCGTGCTCAAGACCTTCGTCGATCTTTACAATGACGGCCTGATCTACCGCGACAAGCGGCTGGTGAACTGGGACCCGAAGCTGAAGACCGCCATTTCGGACCTCGAAGTGGAAACGCAGGATGTGAAAGGCGGCTTCTGGCACTTCCGATACCCGCTGGCAGATGGCGTCACGACGTCGGAAGGTGCGGATCACCTAGTGGTCGCCACCACGCGCCCCGAAACCATGCTCGCCGATATGGCGGTGGCCGTGCATCCCGATGACGAGCGCTACAAATCGGTCGTCGGCAAGGAAATCCTCCAACCGATCACCGGCCGCCGCTTCAAGGTCGTGGCCGACGAACACGCCGATCCCGAACTCGGCTCCGGCTGCGTGAAGATCACGCCGGGCCACGATTTCAACGATTTCGACGTGGGCAAGCGCGCAGGGATGAAACCTGCCGAAATGCTCAACATGCTCGATGGCGAAGCCAATGTCTGCCAGACTGCGGATGGCCTGGTGCCGGAAGAATTCATCGGCCTGCACCGCTTCAGGCGCGACGGCGTCGATGGCGCGCGCGAACTGGTGGTGGCACGGATGAAGGAACTGGGCTTGCTCATTCCTCACGTCACCAAGAACAAGGAAGGCGAGCGGCAAGAACACGACGCCGAACCGCGCACCATCGCAACGCCCTTTGGCGATCGCGGCGGCGTGGTGATCGAACCGTGGCTGACCGACCAGTGGTATGTCGATGCGGCCAAGCTGGCCAAGGCCCCGATCGAGGCGGTGAAGGACGGCACGGTGGAAATCGTCCCCAAGAGCTGGGAAAAGACCTTCTTCAACTGGATGGACAACATCCAGCCATGGTGCGTCAGCCGCCAGCTATGGTGGGGCCACCAGATCCCGGCGTGGTACGATGCGGACGGCAAGGCCTATGTCGCGCTGACCGAGGAAGAGGCGCAGGCACAGGCCGGGGAAGGCACTGCCCTGACCCGCGATGACGATGTGCTCGACACGTGGTTCTCCAGCGCGCTGTGGCCCTTCGCCACGCTCGGCTGGCCGGAAAAGACCGACCTGCTCGAAAAGCATTACCCTAACAACCTGCTCATCTCGGGCTTCGACATCCTGTTCTTCTGGGATGCGCGCATGATGATGCAGGGCATGCATCTGACCGGAAAGGCACCGTGGCCGCGCCTGTATCTGCACGGGCTGGTACGCGCGGCGGACGGGGCGAAAATGTCCAAGTCCAAGGGCAATGTCGTCGATCCGCTGGGCCTGATCGACCAGTACGGCGCCGATGCGCTGCGCTTCTTCATGTCGGCCATGGAAAGCCAAGGCCGCGACATCAAGATGGATGAAAAGCGGGTCGAGGGGTATCGCAACTTCGCCACCAAGCTGTGGAACGCGACCCGGTTCTGCCAGTCGAACGGCATCGGGGCGAGCACCAGCATCGCCGCGCCGGCCGCTACGCAGGCGGTGAACAAGTGGATCATCGGCGAAGTGGTTGCGACGAAGCAGGCGCTGGATGCCGCCATGGCGGACCTGCGTTTCGATGCAGCCGCCAACACGATCTACCACTTCGTGTGGGACCGGTTCTGCGACTGGTATATCGAACTGATCAAGGGCAATTTCGACGAGGAAACCAAGGCCGTTGCCGGCTGGGCGCTCGACCAGATTCTGGTCATGCTGCACCCCTTCATGCCCTTCATCACCGAGGAACTGTGGTCGAAGCAGGGGGACCGCGCCGACTATCCGCTGATCACGGCGAAATGGCCCGAACCCGAAGCCGAGATCGATCCAGCCGCCAAGGCGGAAATCGACTGGCTGATCGCGCTGACCAGCGCAGTGCGCGCGGCGAAGAACGAACTCGGCATTGCGCCGGGCGCGAAGCTGGAAGCCTATTGCTCGGCCCCCTCCGCTCTGGGCCGCAAGGTGGTGGAAGAAAACGCCGCCGCGATCGAACGGCTCGCCCGCCTCACGCCGGTCCGCTTCGCCGAAGCCCCTGCGGGCGCCGCGATGCAGATCGGTGCGGGCGAGGATGCGTTCATCATCCCGCTGGAAGGCGTGATCGACGTGGACGCGGAAAAGGCCCGGCTCGCCAAGGCAATGGAGGCCAGCCAGAAGGAATTCGGCAGCCTGAACGGGCGGCTCAACAATGCCAATTTCGTCGAGCGGGCCAAGCCCGAAGCGGTGGAAAAGGCGCGCGCCGATGCTGCCTTCCATGCCGCAGAAATCGACCGGCTGCGTGCTGCGCTGGCACGGCTGGGGTGAGGATCGGCTTTCCTACAGCCTGCTTTCCTGCCTATGCCGTGGACATGCAATCGCCGCGCACCTTCGACCCTGCACCGGGCAGGCTGACCAGCACCGCAAACGGGGCCGGGCGGAAGTTGACACCTCCGCTCGCCCCGGTGCCGCACTTCTCGTTTGAATTCGGTGGCTTGAGCGCCCTTCGGGGTGGTGCGGGAGTTTTTGCAAATAGGGGTGTCGGTGTAACACCGAAGGGCGCATCATGGCTTTAGTCCTCGCCACCGACGACACGGGCGGGCCTGAAATCTTCGCCTCGGTTCAGGGCGAAGGGCCCAGCGCGGGAATGCCGGTCGCTTTCATGCGCCTGTCGCGCTGCAACCTTGCCTGCGTCTGGTGCGACACGGCCTATACCTGGCATTTCGAGGGCGACGAGCGCCCGCATCGCGGCGGGGTGACCTATGCGCGCAAGCCCAATCAGGTCACACTGCCCGAAGACGAAGTGGCGGCGATCATACAGTCGCTGGGGCAAAGCCGGCTGGTCATCACCGGCGGCGAACCGCTGCTGCAGGCCCCTGCCCTGGCAAAGCTGATGGACCTGCTGCCCGATATCTCGGTGGAGATCGAAACCAACGGCACCACCAGGGCGCCCCCGCCGCTCGATATTCGGATCGACCAGTTCAACGTCAGCCCCAAGCTGGCGCATAGCGGCAATCCGGCAGAGCTTGCCCTGCTGCCCGAACGGCTGGATGCCTATGCCACCGACCCGCGCGCGTGGTTCAAGTTCGTGATCGCTCAGCCATCGGATGTGGACGAGGTGCTGGCCCTGCGCGACCGCTATCGCTTCCGGCCCGGCCACGTCTTCCTCATGCCCGAAGGTACCGACAGCGAGACGCTGCGCGCGCGCGAGAAATGGCTCGCGGGCCTATGCGTGGAACACGGCTTCCGCATGAGCGACCGCCTACATATCCACCTGTTCGGCGATACGAGAGGCACGTGAAGAAGGAGAAAGTATCCGGGCCGACGAAGGCCCGGCAAGGGCGACCGCCCGCCCGCAGCGGGTGCAGCTTGCTGCACATCTAGCGAGGACGAACCCGCGGAGGCGGGTTCGCAAAACACAAACTATCCCTGAGAGCGCCAGCGCTGGACGGTGCGCAGGACGATGTCCTCTTCGCCGCCGGGGCTGTTCCACATCTCGATGAAGCTCGGGTCTTCGGACGCCGGGCGCTTGATTTCCTCGAGATTGTCGAAGCTGACGCGGATCGGGATGGCGACACCCTCGCCGCAGATGATGCACTCGCGGTTGCGCAGCGCCGGGATCGCATCGAGGAAACCCCGTGCGCCTTCGGGCATGGCGGCGCGGACGAATTCCTGGTCGCGGTCGTTGTTGAGGCGCATCGAGATGATCGTGCCGCACTGCGACAGCACGCCCTCGGCAAGGTCGGACGGGCGCTGGGTGATGAGGCCAAGCGAGATACCGTACTTACGGCCTTCCTTGGCAATCCGGCCGAGAATGATGCCGACCGAGTTGCCGTCGGCGTTCTTCTCGCTCGGCACATATCGGTGGGCTTCCTCGCACACCAGCAGGATCGGCGTGGTCTTCTCGTCGCGGCCCCAGATCGCGAAGTCGAACACGAGGCGGCTGAGCACGGCGACCACGGTGGCGGTAATGTCGGACGGGACGCCCGAGACGTCGATGATCGAAATCGGCTTGCCATTCGAAGGCATGCGGAAGATTTTGGAGATGAATTCAGCCATAGTATCGGCCACCAGCATGCCCGAGAACATGAACTGGTAGCGCGGGTCGGCCTTGAGCTCGTCGAGCTTGTTCTTGATCCGCATGTAGGGCGCGGAATTGGTCGCCTTGTCCAACTTACCCATCTGGTCCTGAACTTCGTTGGACAGGTCGGACAGGAGGTAGGGGATCGGGGAATCGACCGTGATCTTGCCCATCGTTTCGGCAAGGCGGCTTTTCTGGCGGGCCTTCAGCAGACACTTGGCCAGAATATCGGCATCAATCTGCCGCTCGTTGCCATTGCTGGTCAGCAGGACTTCGCAATGCTCTTCGAAGTTCATGATCCAGTAGGGCATCTGCAGGTTCGAAACGTCGAGGATGACCCCGGTCGTCTTGAACGCTGCGGAATATTCGCCGTGCGGGTCGATCATGACGATATGCCCTTCCGGCGCCGCCTCGCAGATGCGGTGAAGGATCAGGGCAGCGCTGGTCGACTTGCCCGTACCGGTCGATCCCAGCAGGGCGAAATGCTTGCCCAGCATGGCATCGACATAGATGCCCGCGCGGATATCCTTGGTGGGGTAAACCTTGCCGATCGTCACGGCGCTGCGGCCATCGCTGGCGTAGACCTGCCTGAGGTCGGGTGTGGATGCGGGGAAGACCATGGCGCCGGGCACGGGATAACGGGTCACACCGCGCCGGAAACCGTGCAGGCGGCCGGTCAGCTTCTCTTCGATGCCTTCGCCGAGGAAGTCGATATTGGCCAGAATGGTACCGGCCTTGCGATCCTGTTTCTGGTTGCGCACGCTCGCCAGAAGCCAGCTGCTGCCAACGCGGATCTTAATCTGCGAACCGACCTGGCCAGCCATGGCGACAGCGGGATCGCTATCCTGCGAACATTCGGTCAGCCGCTGGAGATCGATGGCGATCATCGATCCAGAGCCGGCGATTTCCAGCACGACACCGATGGGCTGCGTTGCGTTATCGCTGACCGGATCCTCTTCCTTCTTCGGCTTCGGTTCGGGTGTAGGCTGCGGCTTTGGCGCAAGCTGGGATGGCCGTGGCGGGGCTTCGCCAAGGCGGGCAGCGGGGGCTTGGGGAGGCTGTTCCTGAGGCTTGGGAGGCGCAGCCCGCTGAACGGGAGGTTCCCCAATCGATGGCTGAGGAATGGGCGCTACAGGCGCAGGCTCTTCCGGCGGTGCAGGTTGCTGGTGAACGTAGCCCGATCGCGAAACCGCGCCACCTGCTGCGCCCTGATCGCTTTCGTTAGAACGCCGGATACGGTCACGCAGCGAACGGGGGCCGGATTGCTCGGCCTCCATCTGGCGACCACCGCCGAAACCACGAAGAATGCCATTACCCGTATTACTCATTATCCGGCCCTGATCCCTGGGGTATCGACCACATGCGGTCGGTCGGATAGATCGCCGATAAGGGTTAAGATCGGGTCAACGATACCATCGATCGACTTACTCAGAGCCGCGCAAAGAGCCTTCCGGCACCCCATCCCATACCGACCGAAAGAAACACCGCGATCAATCCGTAGGCGAGTCCCCATCGATTGGCGCTGACCTCGACAAACCGCTCGAAGCCGACCTTGCGAACTTCGACGGTCGCTTCCGCGGAAGCAATGACCCTGCCATCGGTCACGGCGAATGTTTCCGCCGTATAGGTGCCCGTCGTGACATTCGACGGAAGCGAGATGCGCGCCTGATAGAGCACGTTCTGGCTGATCTGGACGCCGTTCATATCCTCCTTGTAGAGGCCTTGGCGTTGTTTCAGATCGACCAGCCCTTCGCTGAAGCGGAGCTGCTCCACCGGATTGATGCTTCCGCTCGGTGAAAGCTGGATGTAACCGGTTCCGAACTCGTAGATGGCAGCCGTCTTCTCATCGACGATCTCGCTGACGGGGCGCGACGATGCCACCGCGAAGAAGCTTGGGACCGAGCGGAAATCCGTACTTTCGGCATTAACCCACACGCCCGCGAAACGCTCTTTCTCACGCAACCGGACAGGCTCGCTTGGCCCTTTGAGAACCACTACGATGTCATAGCCTTGGCCGCTGCGTCCGGCAGGGTCTAGCACAGCACCAAAGAGCAGGAGTTCGGTCCCGGTGAAACCTTGCCGCACCTGTACCTCGTGCTGTGAAACTTCAGGCACCAGTAGCGGGTCCCGCTGGCCCGACAGCATCAAGGCTGCAATCAGGAGGAACAGCGCTCTCACAACGGATAAACCGTATAGATTTCATCGGGCTGGTAGAACAGTCCGAGAAACATGCGGAAGGCGATGAGCAGCACGATCGTCGCCAATACCAGCCGCAACAGCTCTGGTTTCGCCCTGACCGCAAGCCGTGATCCGAACTGAGCCCCCGTCACCGAGCCTAGGAGCAACAGACCGACGAGCACGATATCCACCGCACGGGTGGTAAGCGAATGCATGAGTGTGGTCGCGATGGTGACAAACAGGATGTTATAGAGACTAGTGCCGACTACGACATTCGCGCTCATCCCCAGGATATACAGCATGGCAGGAACGAGAATGAACCCACCGCCCACGCCCATCAGCATGGTAAGGATTCCCACGACCACACCGACGATAGCCGGCGCTAACGGGCTGATATACAGACCAGAGCCGTAAAAACGCCAACGCCAGGGAAGATTCGCTACCAGAGGGTGGTGCCGCCGTCGCGCGGCCTGCTTGCCCGTGGTCCCCCTAAGCACCTGGATCGATTCTTTAGCCATCAGGATACCGATTGATCCCAACAGGATAACGTAGAGCGAGCTGATGACGACATCGATCTGGCCGATCGAGCGGAAAAAGCGGAAGAGCAGAGCCCCGATCCCGGCGCCGATGATTCCGCCACCGACCATGACGGTACCCATCCGGTAATCCACACCCTTACGCTTGCTGTGTGCAACTACGCCCGAAACGCTCGCTCCGGTGACCTGAGTCGAGGCAGAGGCTGCGGCGACTGTCGGCGGAATGCCATAGAAGATAAGCAACGGTGTGGTGAGAAAGCCACCACCAACGCCGAAGAGCCCTGAAAGGACGCCGGTAATCGCCCCGAGTGCAACGATCCACAGACCGTTGACCGATAAATTGGCGATTGGGAGGTAGACGTCCATTAGCAGCCCCTATCCCACGGACATTCTGTATAAAAGACGAACTTGGCCACAAAGGTCGTTATCGTTGCGATCAATCGACAGTCGAAAGCGGAGTGTTGTCGGAAAGTAACAATCTAACCGGCTGGCCTGTCGTGATCCGAATAGCTTGGCAACGGCGCAACCCGCGCAAGACCGTTCGGGAGGCGTGCTTTTCCAACACAGCTGGCGACTATGGCAAATCGGCACTTGCAACCGGCGAGTGTTTCCTAAAAAGAACGCACCGTCATGACCGAACGCCCTTCCGTAGTCCGCCTCGTCTTCGCCCCCGTCCGCGCGCTTTTCGTCAGCGATGCCTCGGCAGGCATCCTGCTGATCTTCGTGGCCATCGCCGCAATGCTCGCTGCAAATTCACCGCTGGCAGAAGATTATCATCATTTGTTCCACGGGCTTATGTTCGATGCCTCGGTGTTCAAGCTCAACACCCTGCACCTCTGGATCAATGACGGATTGATGGCGATCTTCTTCTTCGTGGTCGGTCTGGAGGTCAAACGCGAGTGGATCGAAGGGCAACTTTCATCTGCCGATCAGCGCAAGATGCCTGTACTCGCGGCAGGTGCGGGAATGATCTTTCCTGCGCTGGTCTATCTCTTCTTCGTCAATGCGGAAGGCGCCGAAGGGCTGACACGCGGCTGGGCGATCCCCGCTGCAACCGACATTGCGTTCGCCATGGGCGTCCTAGGCCTGCTCGGTAACCGTGTACCGGCCTCGCTGCGGCTCTTTTTGCTGACCGTCGCCATCGTGGACGACATCGGTGCTGTTCTGGTGATCGCCCTGTTCTACACTGCCAAGATAAAGCTTTCGTGGCTGATCGGCGCAGCGGTCGTGACGGGCATTATGTACGCGATGAACAAGATTAAGGTAAAAGCCTATTTGCCGTTCATCATTGCCGCACTCGTGCTTTGGTTCTTCGTTCTGAATTCCGGCGTTCATGCCACGATCGCCGGGGTCGTGGCCGCGCTCACCATTCCGATGGTGGGCAAAGACGATGAAACCATGGTCGAGACCATGGAACATTCGCTTGCTCCTTGGAGCGCCTACCTGATCGTGCCGGTCTTCGGATTTGCCAATGCTGGCGTAGAATTGGGCGATTTAGGCATGGCTGGCGTATTTGCTCCCCTGCCTCTTGCGATTGCCGCCGGTCTGTTCGTTGGAAAGCAGTTGGGTATCTTCTCGGCCATCTGGGCGGCCGACAAGGTTGGATTTGCACCGCGTCCGGAAGGCGCTAGCTGGCCTGAGATATGGGGTGTCTCGATCCTTTGCGGGATCGGCTTCACAATGTCGCTGTTTATCAGCGGGCTCGCATTTGCCGGGAATACTCTGCTTATCGAAGAAGCCAAGATCGGCATTCTGATGGGCTCGGTGATCTCGGCTGTGGTGGGCTTCACTATCTTGCGCCTAACCACTGCGCACCCTGACGATGTGCGCTCGCCCTACCTCGACTGAGGGAGGGCGAGACATAACGAATTACCAGCTGCCGGTGTTTTCCATGCTGGCCCAGGGCTCGGCCGGTTCGAGATAGCCATCTTGCAGGAGCTCGACGGAAATACCGTCCGGCGTCCGGACAAAGGCCATATGTCCGTCCCGTGGAGGACGATTGATCGTGTGGCCTGCATCCATCAGGCGCTGGCAAGTGGCGTATATGTCGTCCACCCGATAGGCTAAGTGGCCGAAATTGCGCCCTCCCTGATAGTCTTCAGGAGCACTTCCATCTTCCGACGGCCAGTTATAGGTCAGTTCGACCTCGGCGACATCTTCCTGCCCCGGAGCAGCGAGAAAGATGAGCGTAAACCGCCCTTGTTCGCTTTCCTTGCGCCGGACTTCCTTGATGCCGATTAGGTTAAAAAAGGCGATGGTCGCATCAGGATCAGCGACGCGGATCATGGTGTGGAGGTATTTGGTCATGCCGCCCAATTAGGAACTGAACCTAGAAAGAGAAAGGGCACATTGTGCTGCAATGCGCCCTACCCCGCTCAATTAACCTAAACGTCAGAAACTTGCGGAAATCGTACCTACGATCGCGTCATCGGTCAGACCGTCGATGGACGGACCTTCAACTCCGATGTAGGCGATTCCCACTTCCAGTATCCCCTGTGATACGCTTGCCCCGATTGACCAATCGAGACCTGTTTCATCTGTTGCCCCAGCCAAAATCGGCGGCGCGAGAACTCCATCAGTATAGCCGAGGTGCGCAGAGAGCGACACCGGCGTGGAAGGCAATGAATAGCCAAGATCGGTATAGATATAGAGGTTGTCATCGCCGCCTAGCGAGTCCTGCTCGAAAGCATAAGCCGCGCCGACAGTCGCTTCGGCACCCCCGAGGTTGAAGCCGACCGAAGCATAGGGCTCCCAATAATCCGTATCGAGGCCCAGTTCCTCAGTGGGATAGACGTAATACAGCACACCGACGTCGAGAGCGACGCCCTCCGATACATCGCCCGACCAGCCACCGTAGATATCGAATTCCATTTCCCCGTAGCTGTCGCCGCCGTCGATGGACGATGCCCATGTACCGACATAAAAACCACTTTCATGGGCGACATCGACACCGCCTTGAATGGCAGGGTCTCCACCAGACAAAGACACGCCGCGAAAGCGGTAATCGGTCGTCAGCGCCACGTTGGCGGAAACAGTAACACCGTTATCGTCTGCGGTTTCCTGCGCATGGGCCATCGATGGTACCGCAAGGCTCGTAACCATTGCAGCAAGAGAGACGGCAAATTTGCCGTGAAAGGACGTTAGCATTCTCGAACTCCTATTGGTTCGTTAGGGTGCTTCGTCCCACCTGCGCTTTCGACGGGTCCATATTTTAATACCGGCTCCTCGGTCGAAATCGCAATAATCGTGCCGCAATTGCCAAAAATGCGCAAGAACCACTCTTGAATGAAACCCTTTGGTATTAAAAAGCGTGTCTATTGTGCAACTTCGGCTCATTGACGCCCCGGTTCCTCTCTTGCTGGTTTTGCTGCGCTACTCTAAGCGCTCGCTTCCCCTCTCCTCTGCAAAATCATCGTCATGTTCGATTCCATCCGTCGCATCTTTTCCAGTGGTCCTTCCGCTCGCCGGGTTGCACGCGTTCCAGAAGGCGAGCGTTGGTACGTCATCGGCGACATTCATGGCCGGCTTGACCTTTTCAAAGAGTTGAAAGCGGCGATCGATGCGGACGATGCGACCCGCCCCAGCGCGAAGACAACCATTGTATTATTAGGCGATCTCATGGATCGCGGACCAGATAGTGCCGGAGTGATCGCGCTCGCGCGCAAATGGGGTGAGGAACGTGATGTCCGGTACGTGTCGGGTAATCATGAGGAGATGTTTCTCGAAAGCTTCAAAGATCGAGAAGTACTCCGCCATTTCCTGAAACACGGGGGACGCGAGACTGTTTTGAGTTATGGCATCAGTCTGGATGACTATCGGCGGATGGATCTTTCGCAGATGAAGGAGGCCATAAACCGGCAGGTGCCTATGGCTGACCGGGAGTTTGTGGAGAGCTTCGAAGATCTGATTATCGTTGGTGACTATGTGCTGGTGCATGCAGGCCTTAATCCGAAGCATCCTGTCGAAGAGCAGAAACAATCTGATCTCCGCTGGATCCGTGATCGCTTTCTCAAGCATCCTGAGCCATTCAGCCATGTCGTGATCCACGGCCATACGATTTTTGAGGAAGTGGAAGACACTGAACACCGGGTCGGTATCGATACTGGAGCATTCCGCACCGGGCGCCTTACCGCGCTAATGCTGGAAGGCGACCGACGTCACATTATACAGTCGGTTGCCGGTGAAGATGGCACGATCAATATCGAAAAGGTGGACTGATTATGAAGATCGCGATGGTCGGCTCGGGTTATGTGGGCTTGGTCTCGGGCGCCTGCTTTGCCGATTTCGGGCACGAAGTTGTCTGCATCGACAAGGACCAATCCAAGATCGATCGCCTTCATGATGGCATCATGCCAATCTATGAACCGGGCCTCGCCGAGTTGGTAGGTACAAACGTTCAGGCCGGACGCCTCAGCTTTACCACCAGCCTTGCCGAAGGCATACGCGGTGCGGACGCAATCTTCATTGCTGTCGGGACGCCTAGCCGCCGCGGCGATGGGCATGCCGATCTCTCTTTCGTATATGCTGTAGCCGAAGAGATCGGGGCTAATCTGGCCAATGATGCGGTTGTAGTGACCAAATCCACCGTTCCGGTCGGCACGGGCGATGAAGTAGAACGGATTCTCAAAGACAGTGGCACCAGCCACCGTATCTCTGTTGTGTCAAATCCTGAGTTCCTGCGGGAAGGCGCAGCAATAGGCGACTTCAAGCGCCCGGACCGTATTGTGATCGGAGCGGAAGACGAATTCGGGCGGGACGTCATGCGCGAAATCTATCGCCCGCTGTTTCTCAATGAGTCCCCGATCCTGTTTACCGGTCGTCGGACCAGTGAACTGATCAAATATGCGGCCAATGCGTTTCTGGCTACCAAGATCACCTTCATCAATGAGATGGCGGATCTTTGCGAAAAAGTCGGCGCCGATGTGCAAGACGTTTCCCGCGGCATCGGTATGGACAATCGCATTGGACCGAAGTTCCTTCATGCTGGTCCAGGCTACGGGGGATCATGTTTTCCCAAAGACACTCTGGCCCTCCTAAAGACGGCGGAAGATTACGACAGCCCAACCCGCATCGTTGAGGCCGTGGTCAAGGTCAACGACGCTCGCAAACGAGCGATGGGGCGCAAGGTGCTCGACGCCATTGGAGGCATTGAGCAAGCGCGGGGCAAGAAGGTCGCAATGCTTGGTCTGACTTTCAAACCCAACACTGACGACATGCGCGATTCGCCCGCCATTGCCGTGGCACAGACGCTCACCGATGCAGGCGTCGAGGTTGCAGCCTACGATCCCGAAGGCATGGAACTGGCCAAGCCGCTCATGCCGGAGGTGACCATGGTCGACGATCCTTACGTCGCGATTGAGGGAGCGGACGCTGTCGCGATCGTCACCGAGTGGGACGCCTTTAGGGCCCTCGATTTCGATCGCATCAAGGGTCTCGCCAACGCTCCTATCCTGATCGATCTACGCAATATCTATCGTCCAGAGGACATGCGCGGGCTCGGCTTTGAATATCTGAGTATCGGGCGTGCCTGATTTCACCGCTCGTGCATTCAGGCACGAGCAACCGCATCATGTGAAAGACACTGCGATGAGTCTCGACGAATCCGAAGGACTGGATAATCCGATCGCGAAATGGACCGTGATCGTCACCATGACTGCTCTGGTCCTCATGCTCGCCATCGCCAGCTGGCTGGCCTTTTCGGTGAAGCTGGATACCGTCACCGAGGTCAGTGAGAAGAGCGGCCAGATCCACATCCGCGGCAGCGAGACGAAGTTCGTCGGCTACGCGAAAGGTATCTATTCGGGTCACGACGTGCTCATCGAGGGCCTTCCCAGTACCGATCAATTGCAGGAACTCCCCCTGGCCTGGCGGGCACTGTGCGTCGTGCGTGACGATCCGCGTACCGACTGGAGCGAGTCGAATCCGATGCTGAAAGTCCATCTGCATTCGGACGAGATGAACGAAGCGTGCCGGCCCTTCGAAGGGCTGGAGATCGAAGGGTCCCCGCCGGTACCGGCAACCAACCCTCCGCCCAGCCTTCCCAAGGTGATCAGCGAGGAAATCGGTCAGCCGAACCAGTGATAGCGGTTCTGCCGCTTACCCAATCCGATAGCTGCCGCGATCAGCACCAGCAGCCCCGATAGCGCGGCGGCGATGGCGATCGCCTGGTGCGACTGTCCGCCGCGCAGGAAGATCGCCAGCAGCGCCCAGCCGAAGACCAGCGCGTACCAGGGGTTGCCCCGGCTGCGCAGGACGGCAAGGCCGGCGATAATCCCGCCCACCAGCACCACGCCCGCGGCGATCATGGGGTGAGCGCTGCCGCCCCCAACCCCGTGATACACCAGCGAGGCCGCGATATTCACGATGCTGGCGGCAGTCAGCCATGCCGCCAACGCGCTGAACGTGACCGCCACGATGATCCGTTCGGCACGCGAGAACGGCCGTTCGAAGTGGACCAGCACGCGCAGGATCTGCAACAGCGCGCCCAGCGACACCAAGATGATGATCGCGCTCACGAAGGTCAGGTTCGCGAACTGCGTATAGACCGCCCACACACCCTGCATCGCGAGCGCCACCACGGACGCCCAGCCGATCTTGTCCAGCAGCACATTGTCCCGCTGCGCCGGGAGTGCCTGCCAGATCGCATAGACCGCGCTGCCGAAGAACAGCGGCCCCCAGATCGCAAAGGCCCAGCCTGCCGGCGTGATCAGCGTTCGCACGCTGTCCGAGCGATCGCCGATGGATTCGCCCAGCCCAAGCTGCGGCAGGAAGGTGGCGCCGATCTGGACGATGACGGCGAGGACGATCGCAAGCCGCTGGATCGCGCTGCGGTGAAGATGCTGGTTCATGCCGCGCTCAACCGCCAGAGCGGCGAAGCGGTTCCGCCGGGCGGGCCGATATGCAACGAAATGCCAGGGGGCCTGTAAGCCGGGTTCTGTTCCGCACGCGGTATGCCCAATGCAAGCAGAGGGACACCAGCCGCACGGCGGCAGCCATTCGTCTGGGCCATGGATTGCTCCATGGCTCGAGCAGCCAACCCGGGTGGTCGCCGTTTGCACGAGGGGCGAAACACCCCTGCCCTCTTGCGAGAGCGCGCCACCCCTATTCGGCCTTGCTCCGGGCGGGGTTTACCATGCGGGCCGCGTTGCCGAAGCCCCGGTGCGCTCTTACCGCACCCTTTCACCCTTGCCTGTTCCCGTAAACGGGCCATCGGCGGTATGCTCTCTGTGGCACTTTCCCTATGGTTGCCCACGGCGGGCGTTACCCGCCACCCTTGTTTCGTGGAGCCCGGACTTTCCTCGCGACACGAAGTCACGCGGCTGCCCGGCCCCCTGGCACGCCGAGCGATAGATGCCTTCACCCTCCTCGCCAAGCAAAACCCGCCATGCGTTACACCGACAGGGGTATATACAAAAACTACGCCCACCGGCTTTATGTTTGAAAAACAGCAGCCTTTGGCGGATTTGAGCGTTCGCACTGTCAACTTCCACTTCCCGCCAGACATGATCGCTCCTGGTCCCCTATCGAACCTAACGACGGCGCGCTTCTAAGCGCAGCGCCCATCACTCCAGCTAAGCAAGATGGTCCCGTGTAGGAAAGCACTAAACGGCCGGCCAGTGAGAACATGGAAGCAGCTTTGCACACGCTCTCAATTCGTCTTTTTCGCTAGCTGATTTGGCTATCCCAACGATGGACACGTGAAGAATTAGCCCAAGCCTCACCGTTCAGGATCCCGCATCATCAGCCGCTGCGAATTCAATCGAAAACGGTATTGATCGCGTGGACCACCCCGTTGTCCCCCGCAATATCGGCTTCCACGATCCGCGCCGTGGTGCCCGAAGGGCCTTCGAGCATGATCTGGCCGTCGCGGCTTGTGACGGTCAGCGTTTCACCGGAAAGGGTTTCGAGCATGGTTTCCCCTTCAGGAATGTCCGCACTTGCGTAAGCTCCCGGCACCGCATGGCGCTTGAGCAGGGTAGCCATCCGCTCCCGGTCGTTCTGTAGGTCGCCCAGCCCTTCGAGCTCTTCGAAAGCTTCGTTGATGGGCGCGAAAATCGTTATGCCGTCCGCGTTCGCCAGTGTCTCGGCGACGCCTGCCGAAGTGGCGGCCTGGAGGAAAGTAGACAAATTGTCGTTTGCGCTGGCCACCTCCACGACATCGATCCCCGCGGGTGTCATGTCGCCAGCTTCGCCAGAGGACTGATCCGGCAGTTCCTGGACTTGACCTTCCCCGGCATCAGTTTCGGACTGCGAGCAAGCAGCGAGGGCGAAGGCGCCAAGTCCGGCGCAGATAATGTGGCGAATCATAGTTTTCTCCTAGATTGAACTGAAATCGGATGAGGACAGGACGCATCATCACCGAGTGGGATCTCCCACCGCTTCCTCCGATGCGATTAATTTTCCGGCATTGCGCAGCAAGACAATGGCGTCATCCACGCGCCGCGGTGCCGTTTCCCTCAATAGCTCGCGGTCGTCCCCGACCAGGGCGCGCATCTGATGGGGAATGAATACCATATCGATGAATTGTTCCGCGACCGGCCTTGCCTGCGCGACCTGTTCGGGTGTCGCCCCGCCCCCGGCAATCGCCCGCGCGACCTGAGCGATCCCGCCTTCCCGCCCGATCCTATCCACCAGTCGAGCAAGATCGGGCATGCGGGGGGCGATGGACATGCAAACCCGCATAAGGGCCACCGCTTCCGGCACGAGGGCATGTTCGAGCAGGCGATGGGCGGTCTCGCGAAGGCGTTCTTCAGCGGGCAGGTGAGAGGGCACATCGGCCGAAGGCATCAGCGTCCTATCCACCATTCGCCGAATGACGGTCGTAAACAGAGCCTGCTTGGTGGAATAGCGCACGTAAAGGCTGGCCTTGCCCGCATTCGCCCGTGCGGCGATCCGATCGAAGCTGGTCGCATCGTAACCATCGCGTAGAAACAATTGGGTGGCGGCATCGAGAATACGGCGATCAACCTCACCGGCCCGGCTTGCTGGTGGCCGGCCGCCGCGCCCGCGTTTGGCGGGCGCTTTCGAAGTGCTGGGCGATTGCATTGCTCAGCAGCATAGGGCATTCGGCGACCAATTAAAACTGAACGAATCCGTTTCGTTTAACATCAGGCGATATGATAATGGACAAACCCACGGCCCAAATCGCGCTTGCAGGCGCAACCGGCGATGTCGGCGGACGCGTGCTTTCTGCGCTGGCACGGCGCGAAGCGAGGGTCATCGCACTGCTGCGGCATGACGCATCCGCTTCGGTGCAGGACGCCGTTCGCGCTAAGGGGGCAAAACCCGTTCCGGTCGACTTTTCGGATGCGGGCGCGCTGGCTACGGCGTTGCGGGGATCGCAGTGCGTGGTGTCGGTTCTCAATGGCCTAGAACCGGTGATCATCGATCTTCAGGGCCGACTGCTCGAAGCCGCAATGGCGGCGGGAGTGCCACGCTTCATACCGTCCGACTTTTCGCTGGACTTTACCAAGACGCGGCCGGGCGACAATCGCAACCTGGACTTACGGCGCCGCTTCAAGGAGCGCGTTGACGCCGCGCCGATCCGCACAACATCGATCCTGAATGGCGCATTCGCCGACTTGCTCACCGGCGAGGCACCGATCGTGCTGCATCCGATCCGACGCGTGCTGTATTGGGGCCACGCAGACCAACCGATGGACTTCACGACCAAGGACGATACCGCCGACTATACCGCCGATGTTGCTATGGACGATAGCGCCCCCCGTCTGCTTCGCATTGCCGGCGATGTGGTTTCGCCCCGCGATCTGGCAGCGTTGATGACGCGGTTGGACGATCGGCCCTGGAAGCTGCTTCGCGCAGGTGGCACAGGCCGACTTTCCGCACTGATTCGCGTTACCAGGGTGCTCACCCCGGATAGCGACGCTGCGTTCCCGGCATGGCAGGGAATGCAGTATATTCGCGACATGGCTAGCGGGCGCGGCAAGCTGTCGCCGCTCGACAATGCCCGCTATGGAAAGACCGACTGGACCGGTGCCGAGAAGGTGCTTACTCCCACAGTCTGACCGACGGATCTTCACTTGAGAGGCGCTGGCCACCGCTCAGAGCGGCCGGGTCGTTGCCAGCGCTGATAGTTCAAATCCGGTCGATCGTTCTTCAGCAGGCCAATCGGTGTAAGTAGTACTGCGGCCTCGCGCAGTCCCCCGGCCATCTTCCCAATCAGAACGTCCGTCTGCAAACACATAATTACCCTAAGCAGACAGTCCTAAAACCGCCCAAAGTCATCAGCTGTTGGATCGTCTTAGTGTCCGCCTCCCACTCCGCTAACTGAAGCTTCTACCCTATCGCGTATGCCCCCGGTCGCGGTCCAATAGCAGCTGGAACAGGATCGCGCGCACTTCGCCGTCGATCTCGCCGTTGATCTTTTCCGGGCGCCAGCGGCGCTGGAAGGCTTCTACCGCCTTGTGGCCATCGGTGATGTCGTAGCCATAGCGTTCGAGGGCGAGGTAGAAGGAGGCATCGTTGTCGAACGGATCGCCGCGTTCCAGCTTGGTGGGACGCGGGAGGCAGAGGCCGTATTCGGCCAGCCGATCCCATGGAAACAGTTCGCCCGGATCGATCTTGCGCGCCGGTGCGACGTCCGAATGGCCGACCACGTTGGCGCGCGGTATGTCATACCGCTTCACGATCCGCGCGACGAGCGGGACCAGCGCTTCGAACTGCGCATCGTTGAATTCGCGATAGCCGTATTTGTGGCCGGGATGATCGAGCTCGATGCCCACGCTCACCGCGTTCACATCCTTGTGGCCGCGCCAATATGAAAGCCCGGCGTGCCAGGCGCGCTTTTCTTCCGGCACCAGCCGTACGACCTCGCCTTGTTCACCGATGAGGTAATGCGCGGACACCTTGGCTTCGGGATCGCAAAGACGTTCGATGGCGAAGCCCTTGTCCTGCATTTCGGTGTAATGGATCACCACCATGGAAATGGGATGGTCGCGCTCGTCATGATTGGGCGAGAGCACCTCGCGATCGACCAGCTCGTCCTTGCTGACGGGCAGGCCCTCGCCCAGTTTGCCGAAATCCGAATTCATCCGATCAGTCCTTCCGCTTCGGGAAGGATGGCGCCCAGCACCAGCGTTTCGTCGGTCCGTGCATATTGGATGCCGCCACCCGATTGCGCGGCAAGCAGATGGATCATGTGGGCCGCCGCCGTGCGACTGGACAGGTCGGCCCGGTCGAGCGAGCCGTCGAGCGCCTTGCCGATGGTATCGTCGAAGGCGATCTTGGTGCCGGTGGCGCGGACCACGATTTCGCAATTGCCGTCACGAACTTCGGCTCCGATGTCGAGCGAGCCGCCGCGCACCAGCGCATCATTCGCGATCTGGGCGAAGTTGAGCAGCACCTTGACCGCAAGCTTGGCCAGATTGGCCGCCTCGATCGCCCAGTTGATCTCGACCTTGTCACGGTCGGACACCAGCGCATCGACCAGCGCCCGGGGTTCGGCAACATCAACCCGGTCGCCGAAACCACCCGCGGCTCCGAAGGCGAGGCGGAAGAACTTGAGCTTGTTGGTCGAAGTGCTGGCGCTCTGTTCAAGCAGCGCGATCACGCTTTTGCGCATCTCCGGATCGTCTTCCATGGCCAGCAATTCGAGCCCGTTGTTCAGGGCGCCCACCGGGCTGAGCATATCGTGGCACAGGCGCGAGCAAAGCATTGCTGCAAGATCGATCGATTCTTGGTCGTTCATGGAATTCCAGTCGAAACGCGATTTATACGGTCTTCTAGCGAGGGCAGGCTTCATAGGGAAGCGCTGCGAATCGCGCATCCCCCTCGCGCCAGAAGGTGACGCGGCCTGCCGCGATTATCGCCCAGATGAGCCGCTGCCCGGTCGCCATGGCCTCGTCGGTCGCGGAGGGGCGGGCAAGCCCGTTGGGGTGCGAATGGTAATAGCCCAGCACTTGCGGCCCGCCGGCGCGCGCATCGCGGTGGGCGTCGACCAGCGCCTGCGGGTTGATCTCGAAATGGCTTTCCGGGCCGGGGTGGACATTGGCCGCGGGCGCGATGGCGGTGATCGTATCGCCTTCACCGAACAGTATGCCGCAACATTCGCACGGGTGCGCGCGGGCGGCTTCGGCGAGCATGGCATCGAGAATGGCGGTTGAGACTTCCAGCTTCATCGCGCATGGCCCTAGCATGTCCGCCTCCGAAATCCTCACCGGAACTCTCGACGCCCCCGGCCGGCTCGACAAGGCGCTGGCCGAGGCGACGGGGCTTTCGCGCGAGCGGGTGAAGGGGCTGATTGCCGGCGGGATGGTGGCGATCGGCGGAAGCCCAGCGAAATCCGGTTCGGCCAAGCTTTCCGGGGGCGAGGACTATCGGATCACCCTGCCCCCGCCCGAACCGCTGGAGACCATCGCACAGGATATCCCGCTCGAGGTGGTGTTCGAGGACGAGCATCTGCTGGTGGTGAACAAGCCGGCGGGCATGGTGGTCCATCCCGCGGCGGGTAATCCGGACGGCACGCTCGTCAATGCGCTGCTCCATCATTGCAAGGGACAGCTTTCAGGTATCAACGGCGTGGCGCGGCCCGGCATCGTCCACCGGATCGACAAGGATACGTCCGGCTTGCTGGTCGTCGCCAAGAGCGATGCGGCGCATGAGGGGCTGGCGAAACAGTTTGCCGACCATTCGATCACCCGCCGCTATCTGGCGGTGTGCGCGGGCCATCCCAATCCGCCTGCGGGAACGATATCGGGGCGACTCGGCCGCTCGGATAAGGACCGAAAGAAGATGGCCGTGCTGCCGGATGACAGCAGCCGCGGCAAGCATGCGGTCACCCATTTTGAGACGGTCCGCCGCCTCGACCATGCCGCGCTGATCGAATGCCGGCTGGAAACGGGACGTACGCATCAGGTCCGTGTTCACTGTGCGTCAATCGGTCATCCGCTATTAGGAGACCCTGTCTATGGACGTACTCCCAAGCCGCTTCGCGCGACGCTTCAGCAGCTGCAATTCGCCCGCCAGGCGCTCCACGCAGCCCGCCTCGGATTCAAACATCCTATCAGCGTCGAAAGCTTGGATTTCTGCGCCGAACTGCCTGTCGATATGCGGGAACTCATCGACGAAATCGCTCGTTGAAATCGATGAAACGCGAGTGCAATTCCGGCTACGTCCTGCTATAAGTGAATCAGTGGCCCGAATGACCGGATGCCCATCAGGGGTCCGGCGAGCGAGGTCGACGGTAGAAAGGTCAGGGTTAAAGTGAGTAGTTCCAGAAGTTTGAGCGTTCCGGCGCTTGGTGGTGAGCAGAGCCTCAACCGCTATCTTTCCGAAATCAAGAAGTTCCCCGTGCTGACGCAAGAGCAGGAATACATGCTCGCGAAGCGCTATGAGGAACATGAGGACAGCGAAGCTGCGGCGCAGCTCGTGACCTCGCACCTGCGTCTCGTGGCGAAGATCGCCATGGGCTATCGCGGCTACGGCCTGCCCGTTTCGGATCTCATTTCCGAAGGCAATGTCGGCCTGATGCAGGGCGTCAAGAAATTCGAAGCCGATCGCGGCTTCCGTCTGGCAACCTATGCCATGTGGTGGATCAAGGCGAGCATTCAGGAATACATCCTGCGCAGCTGGTCGCTCGTGAAGATGGGCACCACCGCCGCGCAGAAGAAGCTTTTCTTCAACCTTCGCCGGATGAAGAAGAACCTCGACGCCTATGAAGACACCGATCTTCACCCGGATGATGTGAACAAGATCGCAACCGATCTCGGCGTGCCCGAGCAGGAAGTGGTCAATATGAACCGCCGGATGATGATGGGCGGTGACGGTTCGCTCAACGTGCCGATGCGCAATGGCGAAGAAGGTTCGGGCGAATGGATGGACTGGCTGACGGACGACCGTCCGCTGCAGGACGAAACCGTTGCCGATGCCGAGGAAAAGGAAGTGCGCCACGACATGCTCCTTGAGGCAATGGATGCCTTGAACGAGCGTGAACAGCACATCCTCACCGAACGCCGCCTGACGGAAAACCCGCAGACGCTCGAAGAGCTGAGCCAGGTCTACAGCGTCAGCCGCGAACGCATCCGCCAGATCGAAGTGCGCGCGTTCGAGAAGCTGCAGAAGGCGATGAAGGCCATTGCCGGAGAAAAGCTGCTTCCCGGCGTCGCCTGAGGCGAAATCCGCTAATGACACGAAAAGGGGTGCATCCTTCGCGGGATGCCCCCCTTTCTCGTTAGGCTACCTGTTTGCTCAGAACTGCTTGGTCATCTCCAGCGCTTCGGCGAACCGGCCTTCCGCTTCCGCATTGCGCAGGAAGAGCACATTGTTGGTAAGAACCTCCGTGGGTGTTTCTTCCCACTCGAAGCTCTGCATCGTTTCGTCGATGAACTGGTCCAGCGGCATGTAGCCTTCACGCGTCGATTGTCCGGGTGTCAGTTCGGTCTGCACGGCAGGCGGCGCAATCTCGACCACCTCCACCATCCCTTCCAGCTTGGCGCGGAGCGAGACGGTATAGCTGTGCATGGCGGCCTTGGTTGCCGAATAGGTCGCCGTGCGGGGCATGGGCACGAAAGCAAGGCCGGAGGTCACGTTCACGATGGCGGCATCGTCTTGCGCCTTCAGATGGTCGATCAGGGCATCGGTCAACCTGATCGGGCCGAGCAGATTGATGGCGATCGTCGCCTCCGCGTCGTCAAGATCACGCGCGCCGGTAATATCCTCGAACCGCATGATCCCGGCATTGTTGACCAGCACGTTGAGCGCCGGGTGCGCTGCCAGTGCCGCCTCGGCAAAGCGCGCGATGTCTGCCGTATCGGCGACATCGAGCGGCATGGGATGGATATTGGCATGACCCGCCGCCGTTTCTGCAAGCGCGCTTTCGGTCCGCCCGGCAACGATCACGGTGTTACCGAGATCGTGCCAGCGATGCGCCAGCTCGCGCCCGATGCCGCTGCCGCCGCCAGTAATGAGAATGGTGTTGCCACTGATTTTCATGATGTCTTTCCGTTTTGGTGTGTGGACAGACAGCGAGATAATCCAACACTAACCTTTAGGAAGAAGGCACCGGAAAGTGCTGTACTTACCCAGGAGTAAGAAATGGCGAATGCGCCGGTTACGAGCTATTCGGACGACGAAAAAATCGATCTGCTGGTCAATGAAACCATCGCGCGGGTGGCGGATAAATGGACATTCCTGCTGATCGAAGCGCTGGAGGATCGCGGCGCGAAGCGGTTCAGCCAGCTATCGCGCGAAGTGCCGGGCATCAGCCAGAAGATGCTGACCCAGACGCTGCGCCAGATGGAACGTGAAGGCTTGGTATCGCGCACGGTCTTTGCCGAAGTACCGCCCCGGGTGGAATATGCGCTGACCGAGCTGGGCCACGATCTGGGCGAGGCATTCTGCGGCGTATGGCACTGGGCAGAACGCAACATCGAGCGGATCGAACAGGCCCGCAAGGATTTCGACGCGCGCGGCTGAGGCCGGTTTCCCGTTTCGTGATTTTATTCGAGGATATCCGGGACACCGGCGAAGGCGTCACGTCTATCGGCCATGGTGGCGCCCGCACCCGCGGCGCTGGCGCCACCGACATCTCTAACGCGAGGTGATCATGTTCAGCTTCTGATCGAAGCTGCCGTCCTTTTCGGCGTGGCGGAGCGGTTTCACATTGTCGACCAGCACTTCTTCGGGCGTCGGATCCTGTGCGAATTGCGCCATGCTTTCCGTGATGAAATCATCGAGCGGCATATAGCCTTCGCGGTGGGATTGCCCGGGGGTCAGTTCGGTCTGAACGCCCGGCGGGGCGAGTTCGATCACTTCGACCTGACCGGCGAGCAATTTGCGCAGCGAGACGGTGTAGGAATGGATCGCAGCCTTGGTGGCTGAATAGGTCGCCGCTTTTGGCATGGGCACGAAGGCAAGCCCCGAAGTGACATTGATAAGCACTGCATCTTCAGCCTGCCGCAGATGATCGACCAGCGCATCGGTCAGGCAGATCGGGCCCATGAGATTGATCGAAATGACCTTCTTGGCATCGGACAGATCGCGCGCCTCGGTAATATCCTCATAAGGCATGATCCCGGCATTGTTCATGAGCACGTTCAGCGCGGGAAAATCCTCGACCAGTTTCGCGGCAAAACTTGCCACCTGGCCCGGATCCGAGACATCGAGCTGGCGAAAATGGATATTCTCGCGCCCCTTCGCCGTCTCTTCCAGATCGGACACCGTCCGGCCCGCCACGATCACGGTGTTGCCGGCATCATGCCAACGCTGAGCATATTCACGCCCGATCCCGCTACCGCCACCGGTCACGAGAATGGTGTTGCCGCTATTCTTCATCATGCATTTCCTATCGGTTTCGAATGACAACGAAGAAACGCCCAATCGTGTCCGCCGATTTGTAGGAGTTGCGTGCGCGAGTTTGGCTGATTAACCGCAGGACCATGAAACGATTGCTTTTCTGGATTGTGAAACTGGCGTTCGGCCTGCTGGCGCTCAGCCTGGCGCTGGTCGTCCTGTTCAAGTTCGTGCCTGTGCCGGTCACGGCGACCATGGTGATGGACGAACATGGCATCACCAAAGATTGGGAGCCCTTGGCCGATATCGACCGCAATATGGTTCGCGCCGTGATCGCTGCGGAAGATGGCAAGTTCTGCACGCATGACGGCTTCGACCGCGAGGCGATCGAGAAAGCGATGGAAAGCAATGCCAAGGGGGGGCGCATCCGTGGTGGCTCTACCATCAGCCAGCAGACGGCCAAGAACGTGTTCCTGTGGCAGGGCGGTGGATATTTCCGCAAAGGGTTGGAAGCCTATTTCACGCTGCTGATCGAGAAGATTTGGGGCAAGCGGCGCATTATGGAAGTCTATCTCAACGTCGCCGAAACGGGAATCGGCACCTATGGCGTTGAAGCGGGGGCACGGCGCTATTTCGGCAAGAGCGCGGCATCGCTTACACCGCTGGAATCGGCG
Source organism: Erythrobacter sp. (assembly GCA_002695185.1). The sequence continues at coordinate 11,126 of NZOF01000131.1, read as the reverse complement.
CGCATGGCGGCCGCCCTGCCCTTGCCCAAGGAAAGATCGGTCAAGAATCCGGGGGGATGGCTGCGCCGCCACGGAAACACGATCTCTGCAAGGATCGGACAGGTCCGCCGTGATGGGCTGGATGCCTGCGTCTACGAATAGCCACTGGGTATTTGCCAATTCCCTGGCTTCCTTATCATTGGCTTACGCACAGCCATCAGTGGCGTGATATCGTATCAAACTGATTTGACGCGGAATTTCCTTGAACGCCGGCCCGTCTTTGCCGTAGTTCGGCCTATGCATCGCAGGCTAAGGGAAAACGCATAATGGGTATCGGGCACAGCCACGATCACGCACATGCCCCCGGTGGCGGCCATGCCCATGCGCCAGCCGACTTCGGCCGCGCCTTCCTGATCGGCATCATTCTCAACACCGGCTTCGTCATCCTTGAAGCCACCTATGGCTGGCTCTCGGGCTCCATGGCGCTGATCGCCGATGCCGGGCACAATCTTTCGGACGTCTTGGCGCTGCTGCTGGCCTGGGGCGCCAGCGTGGCGGCGAAGAAGCCAGCCACCTCGCGCTTTACCTATGGCTATAAGAGCTCGACCATCCTCGCCGCGCTGGCGAATGCCGGATTGCTGCTGGTGGCCATCGGGGCGATCGCCTTCGAAACCTTCAATCGCATGGCCGAACCTGCGCCTGTGCAGGGCATGACCATGGTGATCGTTGCAGGCATCGGCATTGCCATCAATGCCGGCACTGCGATGATGTTCATGCGCGGGCGCCAGCACGACATCAACGTACGCGGCGCCTTCCTTCACATGGCAGCGGATGCGCTGGTCAGCCTGGGCGTGGTAATCGCCGGCTTCGCGATCTTGATGACCGGCGCGCTGTGGATCGATCCGGCGGTCAGCCTGGTAATTGTGGCGGTCATTGCCTGGGGCACCTGGGGCCTGCTCAAGGACAGTGTCGAGATGAGCTTGCTGGCGGTGCCAAAGGGCGTTTCCGAAAGCGGGGTGCGCGGCTATCTGGCCGGGCTCGACGGCGTGACCGAAATCCACGATCTGCACATCTGGCCCATGTCCACGACCGAAACCGCGCTGACCGCCCATCTCGTCATGCCGGGCGGCCATCCGGGCGATGCCTTCCTGCGCGAAATTGCTGAGGAACTGGAGCACCACCACCGGATCGGGCACACGACGATCCAGGTGGAGATGTCGCGTGCGCCATGCGTTGCGGGATGCTGAGTTCGATCCTGCCATTCACGAGAAGGACAGCTGGGCCTTCATAGCACTGCTTTCGCCGATCTCGGGGAGAAAGTAACCTTGCGCAAGTGGATGGTTTTCGCCTCAGTGCTCGTATTGGCAGCTGCAATAGGCTTTCACCAACTTTCGAAGGCGAAGTGCTTTCAGCTTGTCGGCGAGGTGATCTGCCGGGTCGACACCGACAGCAAGGTAGTCGCACTGAGCTTCGACGATGGCCCAACGCCCGAGGGCGTGGACGCTCTACTCCCGATCCTTGAGAGCCATGGGGTAAAGGCGACCTTCTTCCTGATCGGCGACCGCATGGACCGATTTCCCGGCACGGCCGAAAGGCTTCGCGCCGCCGGGCATGAACTCGGGAATCATACGTTCAGTCACAAGCGCAACCTTTTCAGATCGCAGTCTTTTTATAGAGAAGAAGTGCACGAGACCCAGGATCGCTTGGAAAAAGCCGGATCGCAAACGCTCTGGTTTCGGCCGCCCTTCGGTAAACGGCTTATTGGCCTGCCATTCGAAGTCGAGCGCGCTGGACTAACGACCGTCACCTGGGACGTAGAGGATCGCCCGGAGGATTTCGACGGAGACCCGGAAGCCTTCGCTGCCGACATAGTGGCCCGTGTCAAACCAGGTTCGATTATCCTGATGCACCCGATGTATCGTCACAATCAGACCGCGCGCGATGCCCTGCCGCTAGTCCTGACTGGCTTACAGGAACGTGGCTACGACGTCGTCACAGTCAGCCAATTGATGCGTTATGCGGAGCGCTGAAACGCCCTATTACAAGAAACGCCGTGCGACCCTTTGACCACACGGCGTTTGCATTCTTGTACGCGCGAGGAAGAGCTAGGCCGCTTCTTCCTTCGCGCCGTGGACCTGGATCGGGTCCTTCTTGCCTTCGACCACATCGGCATCGATCACGATTTCGGTCACGCCGTCCATGTCGGGCAGGTCGAACATCGTGTCGAGCAGAATGCCTTCCACGATAGAGCGCAGGCCGCGGGCACCCGTCTTGCGGGCGATGGCCTTCTCGGCGATCTTCTGCAGCGCATCCTGCTTGAAGGTCAGCTCCACATTTTCCAGCTCGAACAGGCGCGCATACTGTTTGCACAGCGCGTTCTTCGGTTCGGTCAGGATCGTGATGAGCGCTTCGGTGTCGAGATCGCGCAGCGTTGCGATCACTGGCAAACGGCCGACGAATTCGGGGATCAGGCCGAATTTGAGCAGATCTTCCGGCTCGCCCTTTTCGAGCAGTTCGCCCACGCGGCGCTTGTCGGGATCGGCGACATGCGCGCCGAAGCCGATCGAACGCTTCTGCAGACGGTCGGCAATGATCTTTTCGAGACCCGCGAAAGCGCCGCCACAGATGAACAGGATGTTCGTGGTGTCGACCTGCAGGAATTCCTGCTGCGGATGCTTGCGGCCACCCTGCGGAGGAACTGAGGCGGTGGTTCCTTCCATCAGCTTGAGCAGTGCCTGCTGCACGCCTTCGCCCGATACGTCGCGCGTGATGGAGGGGTTTTCTGCCTTGCGGGTGATCTTGTCGATTTCGTCGATATAGACGATGCCGTGCTGCGCCTTCTCGACGTTATAGTCGGACGCCTGCAGCAGTTTCAGGATGATGTTCTCCACGTCTTCACCCACGTAACCGGCTTCGGTCAGCGTGGTGGCATCGGCCATGGTGAATGGAACGTCGAAAGTGCGCGCCAGCGTCTGGGCCAGCAGCGTCTTGCCGCAGCCGGTCGGGCCGACGAGCAGGATGTTCGACTTCGCCAGTTCCACATCGCCTGACTTGCCGCCGTGCTTCAGGCGCTTGTAGTGATTGTGCACCGCGACCGAGAGCACGCGCTTCGCACGATCTTGGCCGATCACGTAATCGTTCAGCGTCTCGAAGATTTCCTTGGGCGTCGGAACGTCGCCGTCCTTCTTGCCCGAGATGCCGGCCTTGGTTTCTTCGCGGATGATGTCGTTGCACAATTCGACGCATTCATCGCAGATGAACACGGTTGGCCCGGCAATAAGCTTGCGGACTTCGTGTTGCGATTTACCGCAGAAACTGCAGTACAGCGTGGATTTGCTATCGGTTCCGGTCAACTTGGTCATTTCCTGCTCTACCCGCACCACCTGCAATAATCAGGGGATTCGCCGACTCTAGGCCGGTGCGGGCTTGGGTCAATATCATAGGTAACGCAAACCCCTTGCCATAAGCTGAAGGCGCGGGGCTGCGTTCACCCGAAGGACGCATGTGCATCCTTTCGCCGGCGGCTACCGGCGGAGTGCGGCGCTTATTCGGGTGCGCCGCCAGAACCCTTGTCCTCGTCCTTCACAGGTTCCGGCTCGCCTTCGTTTTCGGGGCGCGCCTCGAACACCTTGTCGACGATACCGAACTTCATCGCTTCCTCGGCCTCAAGGAAGGTATCGCGGTCCATCGCCTTCTCGATCTCGTCGAGGCTTTTGCCGGTGTACTGGACATAGAGATCGTTCATCCGCTTGCGGATGCGCAGGATCTCGCGCGCCTGGATTTCGATGTCCGATGCCATACCGCGCGCGCCGCCCGAAGGCTGGTGCACCATGATGCGGGCATTGGGCAGCGCGATACGCATGCCCGGTTCGCCTGCGGCCAGAAGGAAGCTGCCCATAGAGGCAGCCTGACCGATGCACACCGTCGATACCCGCGGCTTGATGTACTGCATCGTGTCGTGGATCGCCATGCCGGCCGTCACCACGCCGCCCGGCGAGTTGATGTACATGCTGATCGGCTTGGACGGATTTTCGCTTTCGAGGAAGAGCAGCTGCGCCACGATGAGAGAAGCCATATTGTCTTCCACCTGGCCGGTCACGAACACGATGCGTTCGCGCAGCAGGCGGCTGAAGATATCGAACGCCCGTTCGCCGCGGCTCGACTGCTCGACCACGGTCGGCACCAGCGCACCCGTGATGGGGTCGCGGTCAAACTGGCCCTGACTGCCGTGCGCGTCGCTGCCGAAGAGGTCGATCATGAGTATCCTTCCGTCTGAATTTCGGACGCCTATGTCGCCATGCGAGCCCCGATGTTCAAGGGGGCAGTCGCGCTCAAAGGTGACTTTCCCCCGCTCTCCTCACACTGCCGCGCCGTTCCTGCCCGGCGCGGTCCGGACAGGATGGCAAGCAGCACGCTTCGATTACGCAGCGCGCACGTGTTCGAGGAATTCGGCGACCTGGGTGCGAAGGACCTCCGCGCGGTCTTCGAGCGAGGTACAGCCGCTGAGCACCTGGCTCGCCGCGGCGCCGGTGGCCAGCGTCATGCGGCTGACTTCCTCCATGTCGCTGCTGACCATTTCGGCGCTGCGTGCAGCGGCATCGATGCTCTGGGCAAGATCCTGCCCGGCCACGGCCTGCTGATCCACTGCGGCAGCGATAGAGGTCGAGGTAACGCCCAGCTGGCCCACTTCCTCGGTGATCTTGCGCAAGGCGCCCGCACTTGCGGTCGAAGAGGACTGGATGAGCTTGATTTGCGCGTCCACTTCTTCGGTCGCGCGCGCTGTCTGCGCGGCCAGTTCCTTCACCTCGCTGGCCACTACGGCAAACCCGCGGCCTGCTTCTCCGCCGCGGGCGGCTTCGATGCTGGCGTTGAGCGCGAGCAGATTGGTGCGCTGCGCGATCTGACCGATCATTTCCACCACCTGGCCCACATGAGAAGCCATCTGGTCGAGATCGCCGATTGTGCGATCCGCATCGCCTGCCGCCTCATTGGCAAGGCCGGCGCGTTCTGCGCTCGAAGCGGCCTGACGGCTGATCTCGCCGATCGACATCACAAATTCATCGCTGGCTGCCGCTGCGCCCGTCACACCCTGGCTTGTCTTGGCGAGAAGCTCGGTCGCATTGACGACGCGGCGTGAGGACTGTTCCGCATTTTCGGACATGGTGAGCGCCGCATCCTTGAGCTGCCCGCTGGCCGCGGCGACGTCTTGTGCCACTTCGCCCACCATATGCTCGAAAGCATCGGCGAGATTCTGCAGCATGGACACCCGCTTGTCGCGCTCTGCCGAGGACGCGACCTGGTTTTCAAGCTCGTCGTTTGCAGCCTTGCGTGCATCTTCCTGCATTATGCGCAGGCTTTCCAGCGCGCGCGCCATTTCGCCGATTTCGTCCTGCCGGTCGAGCTCGGGAATTTCCAAGTCGCTCGCCCCTGCGGCGAGCAGCGCACTGGTTTCGCCGATATTGCGGATCGGGGCGACCACGCGGCGAGTCGTCATCCGGCGGCCGAGGTACAGGGTCAACAAAGACAGCGCGCCGAGAGCGATCATCAGCACCGCATAAAGCTGCACTTCCTTGTCGTTGGCGATGGTCAAAGCCATCAGTTCGCTCTCGCCTCGATCGCGGAGAAAGCTGGCCAGATCGCCAATGGAATAGCCATGCTTGAAGATAGGAACCACGCTTGCGAAAATTTCGTCGTTCGGCGTGGTGTAAAGCGCATCGAGCCCGGCTTTCATGTCCGCCAGATGGTCGCCGATGGCAGCCACCCGTGCCAGTGCTTCCTGGTCGGTGCTTTCATAAGCCCCTTCCAGCCGAGCATGGGTCGCTATCGCCTTGTCCACCAGGGCGATGGATGCGGATAGGTCGTCGGGATCATATCCTTCGTCGAGGAATGCGCCGAGGCTTCGCTGCGACGCATGAACGTCCGCGCTGAGGCTGGTAGAAAGAAGCACGCCTTCACCGATTTCATCCAGATCGACGGCATGGGCCTGAATGATCTGAAAACCGAGCGTCGCGACGAAGCAGAGGATCAGCACCCCTGCAGCGCAGGCTGCGAACAGCCCGTTCATCTGGTTGGCTATCGAGCGGGCCCGCGAGCCGAATGTGCTGGACGGGCTGACTGCGTCATTGCTGCTATAGGACACTGTGCAAAAACTCGCTGTATGTGGACTGTTGTGTGAGCAGGATCACGCGATCGGCACTTGATGCCGTGACCCGTTGTAGAATTCACCGACCGAAGCTATCGCTGCCACATCCCAAGCCTGCGTAGCTGCTGCGCCCGTTGCCGATCCCCTTAGGGCCGGGCGGTAAGCGAAGCGTTAAGGACGTGAGGATTTTCTAATGCGTGGCGGAGCGGTGGCACTGTCGCAGTCCAACTGCGATATGCGCTCCCGGTGCTTCTGCCGCGACACGGCATGCAGGGGTTCGCTCGTCGTGGCAAAATCGTCGTTCATCGACGGGTGGTTGGGTTCCCGGGCTCCGGCCTTAGCGGAAGTTCGAATTGTGAGAGGGTGGGTTTCTTGCCGAAAATGTCTGCCAGTTTGATTGCGCTTGTGGCGAGCTTCGGTTCGATCACGCCGCTTGCTGCGCAGGCGCAGACCGACGCCTCGGTCCTCGAACAGGTGCCGGCAGAAGCATCGCAGACGACGCGCACTTTCGAACCCGCCTTCTTCACCGAATACGCGCCGCGCAACGCGCTTGACATGGTCAGCCGGATACCGGGATTTTCGATTTCCGGCGGCAATCAGGGGCAGCGCGTCCTGGGCCAGGCGGACCAGAATGTCCTCGTCAACGGAAAGCGGTTTTCCAGCAAATCGGATTCGGTTCAGGACCAGCTTCGCCGTATTCCCGCGCCCGATGTCGTGCGGATCGAATTAGTGGACGGCAACACGCTCGATATTCCCGGCCTCACGGGATTGGTGGCGAATGTCGTTTACGTCCGCCGCGGGGCATCTGCCCAGTTCCGGTGGGATCTGGGTTTCCGCCCGCATAACACCGACCCGCAATGGTATGGCGGTGAAGCCTCGCTGACAGGCAGCAGCGGCGCGCTCGACTACACGCTGTCGCTTTCGAACGAGAACAATCGCTTCGGCGCGGATGGCGAAACTCTGGTCTACGCCCCTGATGCCAGCCTGGCCGAAGAACAATACTCCCGGTTTTCCGGGGCGTTCGATAATCCGAAGCTCGCCACGAACTTCACTTATGCCTTGGGGCCGGCCTCCACGGCCAATCTCAATCTGAGCTATGGCGAAGATTTCTATAACCGCGATGAGATCGAGACCGGCACACCCGTGCTCGGCCCCGTCCGCGAGCGCGATGCCAGAATTCGCGAGGACGGGCCGGAATATGAAATCGGGGGCGATGTCGAGTTTCCCTTCGGGCCCGGTAGCCTGAAACTGATCGGATTGGAGCGGTTCGAGCGCGACAATTACTCCAGCACCCTTGTCGACAGTTTCTCGGACGACCGACCCGCCGTGGGCTCGCGCTTCCTGCAGATTAATGTGTCGGGGGAGCGGATCGGCCGGTTCGAATACAATTGGACGATGCTGTCGTCGGACTGGCAAGTGGCGGGCGAAGCCGCTTTCAACCGCCTCGACCGCCGGTCGTCATTGTTCAGACTGGACGAGGATGGCGCTTTTCAGGAGCTCGACTTCCCTTCCGGCACAGGCGGCGTGGAAGAAGACCGCTATGAAACCAGCCTCTCGTGGTCGAAGCCGCTTTCGCCCGCCATTTCGGTCCAATTCATCGGGGCCCTGGAGTTTTCCGAAATCGAGCAGTCGGGCGCGGCGGCCAATGCCCGTTCTTTCAAACGCCCGAAGGGTTCCTTCGCCGCGACCTGGAAGCCGGAAGACGACTTCGATGTCTCGCTGACCTTCGCGCGCAGGGTCAGCCAGCTTTCGTTCGGCGATTTTCTGGCCAGCGTTTCGCTGGGCGATGACAATCAGAACGGCGGCAACAACCAACTCGTCCCTTATCAGAGCTGGAATGTCGAGCTGCAGGCCAACAGGAATTTCGGCGAATGGCTGTCGCTCCAGTTCGATGTGCGGCAGGCCTGGTTCGAGGATTTCATAGACTGGTTTCCGCTTCCCGGCGATGGCGAGGCGCGCGGGAATATCGGATCGGCGCAGCGCCTCCATCTCGGGCTCGATGCGACTGTGCGGACCGATCCCCTCGGCTGGAACGGGGCGCGGTTCGATGTGCGCCTGCGCAGCCGGGACATGGATGTGATCGACCCGTTCACGGGTGAAAAACGCCCGTTCTCGGGAGACACTATCGACTTGGTCGACGTCGATTTCCGCTATGACATTCCGCAAAGCGACTGGGCCTGGGGCGCAAGCCTCTATTCCGAGGGGAAAGCGCCCTATTCCCGGCGCTATGAGTTCGGGCGGGAATGGGAAGGCCCCACCTTCGCAAATTTGTTCGTGGAACATAAGGATGTGTTCGGCCTGACGGTCGAGGGTAGCATCGGCAACGTGCTGGGCGCGCGGGACCGGTTCTACCGCACGGTCTACGACACACCGCGGCCGGACGGGCAGATCGCCTTCAGCGAGATGCGGGACAGGCGCATCGGGCCAAGCTTCCAGATGTCGATAAGCGGAAGCTTGTAAACCGCGCTTGCAATACCCGGGCGCGGTGTCACGATGGTTTCATGATCCTGCGTATGTCACCGCTCGCCCTCCTGCTCGCTTCCGCCCCTCTCATGGCCCAACAGGCGGAGGATCATGCCGAAGCCTATCTCGACCGGATCGCCGCGCTGGACGATGCGGGTCCGCAATTGAATGCCGTCATTTCAGTGAACCCCGATGCTGCGACGCAAGCGGCGGAAGCTGATGCGCGGAACCTGATGCTCGATGGCCGGACGGTGCTCATCAAGGACAATATCGAAACGCGTGAATTGCCCACCACGGCGGGAAGCCTCGCCTTGGCCGAAAACCGCACAGGCCGCGATGCCCCGCTGATCGCCAATCTGCGCGCTGCCGGGGGCGTGGTGCTGGGCAAGACGAACCTGTCCGAATGGGCCAATATCCGCGACAATAACTCCACCAGCGGGTGGAGCGCGGTGGGCGGCCTGACCCGCAATCCCCACGCGATCGATCGCAACAGCTGCGGTTCGTCTTCGGGCAGCGGGGCGGCGGTTGCGGCAGGGTTTGCCTGGGCCGCAATCGGGACCGAGACCAATGGCTCGATCACCTGCCCCGCCAGCATCAATGGCGTGGTCGGCTTCAAGCCTAGCGTCGGTCTCGTCAGCCGTACCCATGTCGTGCCCATCTCCAGCACGCAGGATACCCCCGGCCCGATGGCGAACAGCGTTGCCGATGCCGCGCTTCTTCTCTCCGCGATCGCGGGCGAGGATGCTGCCGACAAGGCCACCGTGGGTGTACCGCGTCGCGCCGATTATCACACCGGCCTGTCGGGCTTCTCGCTTTCCGGGGTGCGCATCGGGGTGATGCGCGGCCAGCAGGGGGATCGGCAGGACGTGCGCGATGTCTTCGACGCCGCGCTCGCCGATCTGCAAGCTGCAGGGGCGGATCTGGTCGAAATCGAGTTCGAGATCGACGAGGAAGTCTACGGCGCCAGCTTCACCGTGCTGATGTATGAATTGCGCGAGGAGATGGGGAAATATCTCGCCAGCCTCCCCGGTGCCGACATGCCGCGCACGCTGGCCGACCTCATCGCTTTCAACGAAGCCCATCCGCAGGAGGAAATGCGCTGGTTCGGGCAGGATCTGTTCACGCTGGCCGAAAGCACGACCGATGCCGAAGCCTATGCCACGGCCCGCGCCACGGCGCTGCGAATTGCGGGAGAAGAAACGCTCGACAGGCTGATGGCTGACAACAAGGTCGCCTTCTTCGTGGCCCCTACCCGCGGCCCGGCATGGGTCAGCGATCTCGTCACTGGCGACAATTTCAATGGCAGCATCGGGTTCGGCACGCCCGCCGCCGTCGCGGGCTATCCGCATTTGACCGTGCCGATGGGCGCGGTGGAGGATCTTCCCGTCGGCCTCAGTTTCTTCGGGGGCAAGTGGAAGGACTTCGAAGTGCTCCAGCTGGGCGCAGCCTACGAGGCCGTTCGCAGCGCGCAGCTGGCAGAGCCGGACTTCAAGCGGTGGCAGCCAGCCCCACGGTCAGGCAAGTAGCCCGGAATGGAACTCGACTCCCGCATATTGATGTTCGTGATCTTCGGGCTCGGGCTCACTCTCGCAGTGACGCTCGAGCGCGTGCTGGCACGCTTCTGGCTCTCGCTGCCGATCCTCTACGTCGGCGTCGGCTTCCTGCTCTTTTCGCTACCGCTCGGCCTGCCGCACATCAATCCGACCTTGGACGGGTTCGACGCGGTTGCGCTGGAATATCTCACCGAATTCATCGTCATCGCCTCGCTCATGGCGGCGGGTATCGCGATCGACCGGCCGGTCAGCTGGCGCAACTGGCGGCAGATCTGGCCGTTGCTGGTGATCGCCATGCCGCTGACCATTGCCGCTGTCGCCCTGATGGGCTGGTGGTGGGTGGGCCTCGCCCCGGCCAGCGCGCTCCTCCTGGGCGCAGCCCTCGCCCCGACCGATCCGGTGCTCGCACGCAGCGTGCAGGTCGGCCCGCCGGGCGAGAACAAGCGGCATGACGTACGCTTTTCGCTGACCGTCGAAGCCGGCCTCAACGACGGGCTGGCCTTCCCCTTCACCTATCTCGCCATCGCGGCGATCGGGATGAGTTCGCTGGGCATGTGGACGCTGGAATGGGCGGCACTCGATCTCGTATGGCGCATCGCGGCGGGCATTGCGGTGGGCTGGGCCGTCGGCCGCGCGGGCGCGTGGTACGTGTTCGAGCGCGAGGCGGATTCCCCGATCGAGGAAATCGACGAGGAAAGCGAAAGCGCTGATCAGCCCAAGTATTCCACGAGCGAAGGCCTGGTTGTGCTGGGCACGCTGCTGCTGGCCTACGGGCTGGCAGAGCTCGCCGAAGGATATGGCTTTCTTGCAGTGTTCGTTGGCGCGGTCACGGCGCGCCAGCGCGAAAACCGCAGCCGGTATCACAAGCTGAGCCACCACTTCATCGACCAGATCGAACAGATCGTGCTGGTGGTCGTGCTGTTCGGCTTCGGGGCGATGCTTGCCAGCGGCGTCCTGGGCGCGCTGACCTGGCGGGGTGCCGCCATCGG
>NZOF01000130.1 GCA_002695185.1 Erythrobacter sp. | reverse complement strand
CGGCATCATCGAGAAGCTCGTCCACATCAACCGCGTCAGCAAGACGGTGAAGGGCGGTAAGCGCTTCGGTTTCGCTGCACTGGTTGTCGTGGGTGACGGTTCGGGCCGTGTCGGATTCGGCAAGGGCAAGGCCCGCGAAGTGCCGGAAGCCATTCAGAAGGCTTCGGCTGCTGCGCGCAAGAAGATGATCCGCGTTCCTCTCAAGGAAGGCCGCACGCTTCACCATGACGGCAATGGCCGTTTCGGTGCGGGCAAGGTCACGCTTCGTACGGCACCTCCGGGTACCGGTATCATCGCCGGTGGTCCTATGCGTGCCGTGTTTGAAAGCCTCGGCGTCGCCGATGTGGTGACCAAGTCGGTCGGTACCTCGAACCCCTACAACATGATCCGTGCCACTTTCGATGCGCTGACCGAACAGACTTCGCCGAAGTCGGTTGCTCAGCGTCGCGGCAAGAAGGTCGCCGACCTGCTTGGTCGCGGTGGTGCGTCCGAGGCCGAGGCTGAAGCCGACGCCGCGGCTATCGCGGAGTAATCGAGATGGCGAAGAACAAGATCATCAAGCTGAAGCAGATCGGTTCGCCGATCCGCCGTCCCGAAAGCCAGAAGAAGATCCTCATCGGTCTTGGCTTGAACAAGATGCACAAGGTCGTCGAGCGCCAGGATACCCCAGAGGTTCGTGGTGCCGTTGCCAAGGTCCCGCATCTGGTGGCGATCGTCGAAGACTAAATCTTCGGTGATTACAATTTGACGGGGGCGGCCTGCTGCGATAGCGGGCCGCTTCCATTTTACAGCGCGAACAAAAGCGAAAGCGAGTGCAGACTATGAAACTTAATGACATCCGCGACAATCCCGGCGCCCGCAAGGAGCGCATCCGTGTCGGCCGTGGCATCGGCTCGGGCAAGGGCAAGACCGGTGGCCGTGGCCAGAAGGGCCAGAAGAGCCGTTCCGGCGTAGCCATCAAGGGCTTTGAAGGCGGCCAGATGCCGCTTCACATGCGCCTGCCGAAGCGCGGCTTCAACAATCCGTTCGGCAAGGATTATGCCGAAGTGAACCTGGGAATGGTCCAGAAGTTCATCGACGAGAAGAAGCTCGACGGCAGCAAGGACATCGACCACGCAGCGCTCAAGGCCGCTGGCCTCGCACGTGGCGGCAAGGACGGCGTCCGTCTGCTCGGCAAGGGTGAACTGAAGGCCAAGGCCAAGTTCGTCGTTGCCGGTGCCTCCAAGGGCGCCATCGAAGCGGTCGAAAAGGCTGGTGGATCGGTTGAAGTTATCGCCAAGGGCGAGAGCGAAGCCGAGAAGAAAGCCAAGCGGACTGAAGCCAACAAGGCCAAGAAGTCCAAATAATACCGAGAATTTGGGGAGCGGGGTTCGACAAAGGTCGCCTCGCTCCCTATCTGTCCGGTCAACGCCGGGACGGGCCGGCGGCAAGCTAGGATCGAAGACGACCAATGGCATCACGCGCCGATAATTTTGCGAGCAACATCAGTCTCGCCAATTTCTCCAAGGCCACCGAGCTGAAGAACCGTATCTGGTTCACAGTGGGTGCGCTCATTGTCTTTCGCTTCCTGAGCTTCGTTCCCCTTCCGGGAATCAATGCCCGCGCGTTGAGTCAACTTGCCGACCAGACCCAGGGCGGCATCATTGACATGTTCAACATGTTCACCGGCGGCAGCCTTGAACGCATGAGCCTTATCGCGCTCGGCGTAATGCCTTACATCACTGCCTCGATCGTGGTTCAGATGGCTTCTGCGCTGCACCCGACGCTTGCGGCGCTCAAGAAAGAAGGCGCTGCCGGCAGGCAGAAGCTTAACCAGTACACCCGTTACGGGACGGTGCTGCTCTGCACGGTCCAGGGCTGGTTCCTCGCGGCCGGACTTGAGAGCTTCGGTGCTTCGAGCGGTATCGCTGCAGTTGTGGATCCGGGCTACATGTTCCGCATCGGTGCGGTCATCAGCCTTGTCGGGGGAACGATGTTCCTCCTCTGGCTGGGTGAGCAGATCACCAGTCGCGGTATCGGCAACGGTGTGTCGCTCATCATCATGGCGGGCATTGTTGCGCAGTTCCCGACCTTCGTCACCAACATGACCTCGGGTTACAGCGAAGGGTCTATCTCGACCGGTATCCTTCTCGGCTTCATCGTGATGGTCGTTGGGCTGATCCTTCTGATCAGCTTCTTCGAGCGGGCACAACGCCGGTTGCTCGTCCAATATCCGAAGCGGGCCACGCAGCGTGGTATGATGCAGGCGGACCGTTCGCATCTTCCGCTCAAGCTCAATACCGCGGGCGTCATCCCTCCGATTTTCGCGAGTTCCTTGCTGCTACTGCCGCTGACGATTACCCAGTTCGCCGGTAATTCGCTCGACACCGATAGTGGGCTGGGTGGGACCATCCAGACTGTGCTTCAGTACCTGCAGCACGGACAGCCGCTCTACATGACGCTCTATGCGATCGGCATCATCTTCTTCTGTTTCTTCTACACCGCAGTTGTCTTCAATCCCGAAGAAACCGCTGACAATCTGAAGAAGAATGGCGGCTTCATCCCCGGCATCCGTCCGGGCAAGCGGACTGAAGACTATCTCGATTACGTGCTGACGCGCATCACGGTCATCGGTGCAATCTATCTGACTTTTGTCTGCGTTGTTCCCGAATACATGATTGCTCAGACTGGCGTTCCGCTCTTCCTGGGTGGTACCAGCCTGCTGATCGTGGTGAACGTGACTGTGGATACCATTAGCCAAATTCAATCGCACCTGCTGGCGCACCAGTATGGCGACCTTATCAAAAAGGCCAAGCTCAAGGGCCGCCTGCGCTAAAGCAGGACACTCGGGGAAGGGGACCTCTCTCGATGGACATCATACTTCTGGGGCCTCCGGGCGCGGGCAAGGGTACGCAGGCGCAGCGCCTGGTCGAGCATCACGGGATGATGCAGCTGTCGACCGGCGACATGCTTCGCGAAACCCGCAAGGCGGATACCGAACTCGGTCGCAAGGTTGCCGACATCATGGACTCGGGTTCGCTCGTTTCGGACGATATCGTTTCCGCCATGATCGATGCGAAACTCGCGGACATGGGTCCTGAAGTGGGCGCAATCTTCGATGGCTATCCGCGCACGGCAGCGCAGGCCGATCAGCTGGATGAGATTTTGGCCAAACATGGCCGAAACCTTGATCATGTGATCGAGCTGGAAGTGAACGAAGATGCACTCGTAGAGCGTATTACGGGCCGCTTTTCCTGCGCCAACTGCGGGGCCGGCTATCACGAGGTTTTCAAGCAGCCGAAAGTCGAAGGCGTGTGCGATGAATGCGGGTCGACCGAGTTCAAGCGCCGGCCGGATGATACGGAAGAAACCGTGCGGCATCGCATGCAGGTCTACCGCAATGAAACCGCTCCGATCCTCCCCGGATACGAAAAACGCGGCATCGTCGCACGCGTCGACGGTATGGGCGCAATTGACGAAGTTACGCACGCCATCGATTCCATTCTCGCCTGAGCGCTCAGAGAGTATTTGGTCTCTGTAAAACCAGCGAGAAGATATTTTCCGGTTAGGTGAACAATCGGAATGCGCAGCCGTAAATGTCGAAAGACATGGAGGCCGCATTGCCAAACACAATCCCCGATCTAGACAGTTTCATCGCAGGCGTACGCGAACGTAATCCCGGCCAGGAAGAGTTCGTCCAGGCCGTGGAAGACGTGGCGCGAGACATCATCCCGTTCGTCCGGGAGCATTCCGAATATCATGAAGCCGAGATACTTCGGCGGATCGCCGAACCGGACCGGATAGTATCGTTCCGCGTCTGCTGGGAGGATGATGACCGCAACGTGCGGGTCGAACGCGGTTGGCGTGTTCAGAACAATAACGCGGTCGGGCCTTACAAAGGTGGGTTGCGCTTTTCCGAGGGCGTGACTGAAAGCGTGCTCAAGTTCCTCGCATTCGAACAGACGTTCAAGAATTCCCTGACAGGTCTCCCGATGGGTGGGGCGAAGGGCGGCTCTAATTTCAATCCCAAAGGAAAATCCGATCGCGAGGTGATGCGCTTCTGCCAGTCTTTCATGTCGGAGCTCTATCGTCACATCGGCCCTGACACTGACGTACCGGCGGGGGATATCGGTGTCGGGTCGAGAGAGATCGGGTATATGTTCGGCCAGTACAAGAGACTTACCGGCCGCTGGGAAGGCGTGCTAACTGGCAAGGGAAGCGAATATGGTGGTTCAGATCTCAGGACAGAGGCAACCGGGTATGGCGTGGTCTATTTCCTGCGCGAGATGCTGGAAACTGACGATGAAGAGCTGAAAGACAAAACTGCCGTGTTGTCCGGCTCAGGGAACGTAGCGCTTCATGCTGCCGAAAAGCTTATCGAAGAAGGAGCCAAAGTCCTTACGCTCTCCGATAGTGACGGGTTCATTCATGATCCTGACGGCATCAACGAAGAGAAGCTGGATTGGGTCAAGACACTCAAGTTAGAGCGGAGAGGACGCATTTCCGAATTTGCAGATCAATTCAGCAACGCGGAGTATCACAAGGGCAAGGCGCCATGGAGCGTTGAATGTGATATCGCAGTGCCCTGCGCCACACAGAATGAACTGGGGAAGGACGCTGCAAAGACGCTTCTGAAGAATGATGTGATGGCTGTCGTCGAGGGAGCGAACATGCCCAGCACGGCAAAGGCGTCCGACGCCTTTCGCAATGCCGGAATTCTGTTTGGTCCGGCCAAGGCTGCCAACGCAGGTGGAGTTGCGGTTTCCGGCTTGGAAATGAGCCAGAACTCAGGACGCGTAAGTTGGGAGCGTGGCAAGCTCGACCGCATGCTGACCGAACTCATGCAGGATATTCATCGAAAATGCGTGCAAGATGGCAAAGGCGAAGATGGGCAGGTCGACTACGTCCGCGGCGCTAATATCGCAGGCTTCCGGAAGGTCGCGGATGCCATGCTCGCATTCGGTGTAGTGTAGTTACTGCGGGATTTTGACTAGACTGGTCATACCTTATAAGGTTGCGGCATTGAAATCGCGAAGGCCGGATCTATATCCTTGGTCTCTCGTGATTGCGCGCGCAGATGGTTGACGGCTCCGCCGAATCCTATTATGCGCGCCGTTCATTCGATGGTTTCGGTGGATCCGGCAGGTGTCAGCTATTGCGCGCGCCATCCGGATTTTCTGCGCTTCAGGCGTCCGTGTCTATCGGTGAAAGAAGGCGTTGAGATGGGGTCGCGCTTCCAAACGACCCTGTGGAGCATGGAGAATTAAGTGGCTCGTATTGCCGGGGTAAATATCCCCACCAACAAGCGCGTTATTATCGCGCTCACCTATATTCACGGAATCGGTCGCACAACGGCTGTCCAGATCGCCGACAAGCTTGGCATCGATCACTCCCGCCGCGTGCAGGATCTTTCCGACGAGGAAGTTCTGCGCATTCGCGAAACGATCGATGAAGAGCACATGGTTGAAGGTGACCTTCGCCGTGACACTGCGATGAACATCAAGCGTCTGATGGACCTGCGTTCTTATCGCGGCCTGCGTCACCGTGCCGGTTTGCCCGTTCGCGGCCAGCGCACTCACACCAACGCCCGTACCCGCAAGGGTAAGGCCAAGCCGATCGCTGGCAAGAAGAAGTAAGCTGCGGGGCTTTGTCCCTCAGGCTTTTCCCTTCTTGATAGAATAGAGGAATATTGAACCATGGCACGCGAACCCGGCCGCGTTAGGCGCCGCGACAAAAAGAACATTTCGAGCGGTGTTGCTCACATCAACGCCAGCTTTAACAACACCATGATCACCATCACGGATGCGCAGGGCAATGCCATCAGCTGGTCCAGTGCCGGCATGATGGGCTTCAAGGGGAGCCGCAAGTCTACTCCCTATGCCGCCCAGGTTGCTGCCGACGACGCAGGCCGCAAGGCTGCCGAGCACGGCGTGCGTACCCTTGAGGTCGAAGTGAAGGGCCCGGGTTCGGGCCGTGAAAGTGCACTGCGCGGTCTTGCTGCAGTGGGCTTCACGATCACCTCGATCCGCGACGTGACGCCGATCCCGCACAACGGGGTCCGTCCTTCCAAGCGTCGCCGCGTCTGATCCGTACCTGCCTGGTGGCTCGGATCCGCTGAGCCACCGACACATTTTCACGGACCGGACGCTCGTTTGAGCTCCGGTCCTGCCCGCATCCACACCAGGGGAAATCCATGTCCGTCAACAACAAGAACTGGCAGGAACTCAAGAAACCCAACACCCTCGACATCAAGGATAGTGGCGACAAGGGCCGCAAGGCTACTTTCGTGGCTGAGCCGCTCGAGCGTGGCTTCGGCCTGACGCTCGGCAATGCTCTGCGTCGCGTTCTGCTGTCCTCGCTGCAGGGTGCAGCCATCACCTCGATCAAGATCGAGAATGTGCTGCATGAATTCTCCTCGCTTGCCGGCGTGCGCGAGGACGTGACCGACATCGTCCTGAACGTGAAGCAAATTGCGCTCAAGATGGAAGGTGAGGGCATGAAGCGCCTTCAGCTCTCCGCGACCGGTCCTGGCGAAGTGAAGGCCGGGGACATCGCTGTTTCGGGCGACATCGAAGTGATGAACAAGGATCTTGTGATCTGTCATCTCGACGAAGGCGCGACGCTGAACATGGAACTGACTGCCGACACCGGTAAGGGCTATCGTCCCGCCGTGATGAACCGCCCGGTCGATGCACCGATCGGCCTCATTCCGGTAGACAGCCTGTATTCGCCGGTTCGCCAGGTCAGCTACAAGGTCGAGAATGCCCGTGTCGGCCAGGAACTGGATTACGACAAGCTTTCGCTGACCATCGAAACCGATGGCACCGTCACCCCGGAAGATGCCGTGGCCTATGCTGCGCGTATTCTCCAGGACCAACTGACTTTGTTCGTTCACTTCGAAGACGGCATCCCGCAGCCGACTTCCGCGATGATCGGCCAAGCTGCTGAGCCGCAGGAAAGCGACACCAACCAGCTCAACCGCTATCTTCTCAAGAAGGTCGACGAGCTGGAACTGTCGGTCCGTTCGGCGAACTGCCTCAAGAACGACAACATCATCTACATTGGCGACCTGGTTCAGAAGACCGAGGCCGAGATGCTCCGTACGCCGAACTTCGGTCGCAAATCGCTCAACGAGATCAAGGAAGTCCTGAGCTCGATGGGTCTGCGCCTTGGCATGGACATTCCGGGCTGGCCGCCTGAGAACATTGAGGAAATGGCCAAGAAGCTCGAACAAGAACTTCTGGGCTAACACCTTGAACACGGGAGTGGGCCGGACCCGTCAAATCCGGCCCGTATCGGGCTACCTAGAACGGGCCCCCTACGAACGAAGGAAGTACAATGCGTCATAAGATTTCCGGCCGTAAGCTTCAGCGCAAGACAGGCCACCGCAAGGCTCTGTTCCGCAACATGAGCGCTGCGCTCATCAAGCACGAGCAGATCCTCACCACGCAGGCAAAAGCCAAAGAACTGCGCCCCTATATCGAAAAGCTGATTACGCTCGCTAAGCGTGGCGGCCTTTCCAACCGCCGTCTTGCGATGAGCAAGCTGCAGGACGAAACGCAGCTCAAGAAGCTCTTCGAAGTTCTTGCAGAGCGCTACTCGGACCGCGAAGGCGGTTATACCCGCGTGATCAAGGCCGGTTACCGCGGCAGCGACGCAGCAGCCATGGCTGTGATCGAGTTCGTCGATCGTGATGTCGATGCGAAGGGCCAGGACAGCGGTCCGGTCATGACCGAAGAAGAGATGGAAGACGCATAAGCCTTCCACTCAACAGAGTTAGAAGGAGGCCGGGGGAGAAATTCTCCGGCCTTTTCTGTGTCTGGCACGAAGTCAACTCCCATGCCTATCGTTAATAAAAGTGCCGTAAAGTCTGAATGGCAGCTGCACTTACAATTCAGCGTTGTCTCACCCCGGCTCTCTTAGACCACGATTCAACCGAGGCATTCCCGCCACGGTAGAACAAATGAGGAGAGCCTCACATGACATTCAATTTAAGGACGCTCGCGAAAGGTGGGATCGCGACCGCTTCAATCGGTGCGATGTCACTTGCCGGGGCAAGCCCCGTGCAGGCGCGCGATCGGGACGATGGTATTTCAATCGGCGAGGTAATTGCTGGCGCAGTCATTATTGGGGGTATCGCTGCAATCGCCGGTTCCTCGAATAGAGACCGGGATTACTATCGCGGCGATCGATATTATCGGGACGGTGCCTATTATCGCGATGGTCGCGATTACCGACGTCAAGCATATCGCCAACGCGGCAACCCGCGTGCAGCAGTCGAACAGTGTGTCAACGCTGCGAACCGCGATGCACGCCGATACGGCGGCTATCGCTGGGCACAGGTAACGCAGATACGCGATGTGGACGATACCAGGTATGGATGGAGAGTGAAGGGCCGCATGGAGGTCGAGAATCGTGGCGGTCGGTACGATCGTTATGACCGGCGAGATCGCCGCTATAGCAGTCGCGAACGCGACGCGGGGAACTTCACCTGTTACATTGACCGCGGTCGCGTGAGCAAAGTGAATTACAGCGGTATCCGCGGGCTTCGCTGAGTGCCAAGACAAGATTGAGGGCCCGGATGGCTTCATCCGGGCCTTTTGCGTACATGGTTCAGCCATCTGAAAGGCGAACAGCTACAATGGAAGGCGGCTGCTTATTGAGATCGTGTCAGGTGGGGGCGCGTGACGACAGGGGGGCTCTAATGCCTAAAGTGAAAACCTATTTAACGATGTCCGCCGCTTTGGCCGCGCTCTCATTACCCTTAAGTTCGGTAACCGCAGCCGAAAATCCGACGAACTTGCCCGGTGCTATCTCCGATCATGTGCCAGCCACGGTTCAGATCGAGAAAGCCGGAAAGGCCCAGCATCGACGGTATCGCGATTATCGCTATCGCCGTGGGCCTAGTCTTGGTGATGTCGTTGCGGGGGTGCTAATCGTCGGAGCGATCGCACACATTGCGAAGGCTGCCAGTCGCGGTGATGACCGCGATGGCGATCCCGACTATCGGCACGACAGGCGCCCCGATTATGATAGGGCGAGGGGCATCGACCGCGCCGTGGACATTTGTGTTGATGCCGTCGAGCGGGAACGTCGTGTGGAAACGGTCGACATGGTAGATCGCAACGCTGCCGGGTGGATTGTGGAAGGGACTGTTTCCTTGGGGGACAGCTTCACATGCCGGATCGACCAAGATGGACGCAATGTGGAGTTCGACTTCGGCAGTCAGCCTTCCGGGGGCTGGGATGGACAGCAAACTTATGGTCGCGGCGACGACCACCGTCAGCGTGTTCAGGATTATGAGGATCGCCAGTATGGAGACGATCGGTATGCTTCTGAATGGAGCAGGGTAGACAATTCGACCTCCGCCACTGAGCCCAGCGTTCAACCTGCCTATCCCGGCGGACCGATTAAAGGGGACGAAGAGATCGACGGCGATCTCGTGATCGGTACCGGCTATCCTGGCGCTGGCGCTTAGTCCGCTTTTGGCCCTCGCTCATCATAAGAGGGCAAAGCCAAGTTCATCATGATTGCGGCAAGGCGCAGGGCGAAACCAGCCACTGCCGCTGCGGTCCATGTGCCCCAATTGCTCAATCCGGCGAGTTCTCCGATAACGGTAAGGCACGCCGATAGCGCGGCTGCTGTCACGTAAAGTTCAGGCCGCATGAGAATGGATGGACGCCCCGCCAGGACGTCGCGGATCATACCGCCAGCGGTCCCCGTGATGATGCCCATGAGGACGGCGGGGACGGCAGGAACTCCGTATTCAAGTGCCTTTGCCGACCCGAGAACGGCATAGGCGGCGAGCCCAGCTCCATCGGCGATCGAGAGGAAACGGCCTTCCCACCAGCGGGTCGGGGTGAACCATGCGAAGAGGGCGACCCCAAGGCAAATTGGTGCGACCAACGGATCTTCAATCCAGAATACCTTGGCGCCGATCAGCAAGTCCCGGATCGTGCCCCCTCCAACGCCAGTCACCAGGGCGAAGAAGGACAGCGTAACCAGTGTCTGTCGCTCTTTGGCTGCGACCAAAGCGCCCGTAAGCGCAAAGATCATCACGCCTGCGAGATCAAGCCAGTCCAGGACGGGGGTAAGAACTTCCTCGTTCACGTGGCTGCCACCGCTCGCTGCTTCCGGCGACGGAACAGCAGCACACAACCCAGCAGGGCGCCCAAGGCCGACAACAGGGCAAAGAGAATGAGGACGGGATGGCTGGTATCTTCGCGGGTTTCCAGATCCATAATGTGCAAGCCCCACATGAAATCGAAGGTGCGCCACCATCTCGTCCGCACCGCCTCGATGGCGCCGGTTTCTGTCCCGACATAGACGTTCGTTCCGTCGGCGAGGACTACCCGCCAAACCGGAATGGGACGCCGGAAATCGAGAGGGAGTTCATCTGCTGCAAATCGTCTGGAACTTACGACCTTATCGCCGCCGACAATGTTCTCATCCACGATCATTCGTGCTTCGATCTCGGAGAGCGGCGACATTCTCACGCCGTTCGGCCGGAAACGCTCGCTCGTACCATCCATGTATGTGATCCGGGTGACGGCCTCGCGCGCTCTACCTGGGTCGAGACCGACCGTACCGGTGCCGTGCTTTCCGCAGGAAGCGAGACTGCTATATTCGTATCTTCGGGCAGTGGTGTCCTGGCTACATCCTTTCGTAGATGATTGCCGCGCACTTCCTCAATCGGTTTGATCACCATCACAAGACCGGTCACAGTCCACATCAGGAGGGGAAGCCCGACAAGCCAGCCAAGCCAAATGTGCAAGCTGGCGAAGCGCCGCATGACGCGCTGTCTTACCATGGGTTTCCCTCCGTCCTACGCGGCGGAGCCTTTGGCCATTTGCACTCAGGAGTGCAAGTGTTTGCCGATCTCTGCCGCAATAGCGATCGTATCGAGATCGGACCAGAGCGGGCCCAGAACCTGCAAACCGCAAGGTAGACCATCGGTGTCCCCGATGGGGAGGACAGTCGCGGGCAAGTTCGGAAAGGTCGCCAAGCCTGCCCATGCTAGTGCATCGGCGCCACGAACTTGGCTTCCGTTAATCTCGATTGTGCCGTCGAAGACCGAGCCTTTGCGGTTCGGAACCGCGAGGACAGGGGCGGGAGGGGCGAGGACAAAATCGTACACATCAAAGAGCTTGTCCCAAGCTCGAGCATTGCGCGCCTGAATATCAAGCAGGTCGAACCAATCGGTCGCGCTCGCACGCTTGCCATCCTTGCCCGGTGCTCCTCGAGCCATCGCGATGCTGAGCATGCGAACATAATTGGAATTCTGCTTCGCTAGATCCGGTAACCTATCGGTAGACCGATCGATGCGGACTCGCGATTTCTCCAGCTCGGTTACCATGGTCTCCATCGGTTGGAGAACCGCCTCGTCGGTCGGACAGGAGGGATGGTCCGTCAACACGAGGAAGCGGCAATCAGCAAGCCGCCTGGTCCGCCGACGCAAAGGAATTTGCGCGGTCAGCTCTATCAACAGCGCAAGATCCTGGGCATTCCGAGCAAGCGGTCCGGCAATGCTTAATACTCCGTCATGAGCCAGTTGGCCTTCCATGAGTGGGTGATCGTGGCCTTCCTTGTTGATCAGGCCCCAACTCGTCTTATGACCCCATATACCGCAGAAGTGCGCGGGCACGCGAACAGAGCCTCCGATATCCGTGCCGAATTCACACGGGACCATCCCGCTGGCTACTGCGGCTGCCGAACCGCCGGAAGACCCGCCTGGCGACCTCTCGTGATCATGGGGGTTGTGCGTGCGGCCATAAACCGGATTGGCCGATTGCCAATCTGCAAGGTCGGGAGGAACGTTGGTCTTGCCGAGGAAGACGACGCCAGCTTCCTTCAGCTTGCGGACCACCGCAGAGTCATGCTTCGCGATGTTATTCGCATAGGCGGTGTGGCCCCAGCTGTTCGGCAAGCCTTCAATGTCGAAACTTTCCTTGATCGTCATCGGTACGCCAAGCAGCGGACGGCCCTTGGTGGAAGGAGATGTCGACAGCTCTTTCGCCGTGGCAAGGGCACGGTCGAAATCGCAAACTACTACCGCATTGATCCGGGCATCCAGACGTTCGATGCGGTTGATCGCTGAATCAACGGCTTCCAGAGGCGACAAATCACCCCGTGCGATCATGGCAGCGGTTTCCAGTGCGCCGGGCAATTGCGTTAGGGTGGGGTAGGCCAAACAAGTCTCCTCTCGAACCTGTGTTGCGTCATAGCGCGCCGCGGTCAATCGCTCCGGAAGACAATGCCGATATTCTCGTTTAGGGGCGTTGCTACTATTTCGAGACGAAGGAATTTCCAGATGCGCCACGCCATTCTTCCGCTCCTGCTTGCCACGGCCGCTTGCGCGCCGACAACGACTGAAGCCGGGCTCGGGAGCGATGGCGCAGCGATGAGCGACGGTTACGACCTTCAAGCGCAGTACGCGAAGCTCGCCGTAATCGAGATGAACCCTGACACGAGCTATCTGACTGAAGAAGAACGGCAGGTGGTCAATCTGCTGATCGATGCAAGCAGCTATATGGATGAGATTTATCTTCGTCAGCGCTTCGCCGCCAACCCGGAGGTCCGTCAGGCAATCAGCCGGAGCAAGCGCGGGGATCGGGATCTACTGCTCACCATGTTCGACCGGTACTACGGGGCGTGGGATGACCTGGATGAATTTCATCCCTTCTGGGGAACCGAAGAATTACCTGAGGGCGCTGGCTTTTATCCCCTCGATCTCACACGCGGCGAGTTCGATGCGTATCTTGCCGCCAATCCCGACCAGCGCGCAGATCTCCTCGATCCCTATACCGTCGTAAAGCGCGACGGCGATCGGCTCGTCGCGGTGCCTTACAGCGAAGAATACGCCGAGTGGCTAATTCCGGCATCGCGGCTTCTTCAGCAGGCCGCCCAGACCACCACAAATCCGAGCCTCAAGAAATTCCTGTCGCTTCGGGCTCGGTCCTTCGTGACAGACGACTATTTCGAGAGCGAAATGGCATGGATGGATCTGAAAGACACTCCGATCGAGATCGCGATCGGGCCCTACGAGGTCTATACCGACCGACTTTATGGCACAAAGACTGCCTTCGAAAGCTTCGTCACTCTGCGCAATCCTGAGGAGAGCGCAGCCTTGGCGAAATACAAGAAATACCTGCGAGACATGGAAGCAAACCTTCCGATCGAAGACGAGTACAAGAATTTCCAGCGAGGCTTCGAAAGTCCAATCGCAGTAGCGGATCAGGTCCACGGCGGCGGCGATAATGTACCCGGTGTGCAAACCATTGCTTTCAATCTGCCGAACGACGAGCGTGTGCGTGAGGCTAAGGGTGCAAAGAAGGTCATTCTCGCCAATGTGCTGGGCGCCAAGTACGAGCGGATACTCGATCCTATCGGGGACGTCGTTCTCAAGCCTGATCAGTCGGCACTTGTGGCGAAGAAGTACATGGAACTTTTCACCCTGTTCCACGAGCTTTCACATAGCCTAGGCCCTGGCACGATCTTGGTCGACGGCCGTCAGACTACGGTGAACGAGGAACTGAAGGAGGAATATTCTGCGCTCGAAGAATCCAAGGCCGACGTCATGGGCATGTGGAACCTCATGTTCATGATGGAGAAAGGCGGATTGCCCACGTCGGAAAAGGAAAGCGCGCTTGCCAGCTACATGGCTGGGCTTTTCCGCTCGATGCGCTTTGGTATCGACGAGGCCCATGGCAAGGGCGCTGCACTCCAATACGGTTATCTCAAGGAGAAGGGCGCGTTTCGCTGGGATGCGTCAGCCCGTCGCTATGTTGTCGACTATGCGAAAATGGAAACCGGCATCCGTGATTTACTTCATGACCAACTGATGTTGCAGGCTCGCGGTGATTACGAAGGCACCAAAGCGTTCTTTGACCGCTACGCAAGGCTTGATGATTGGGCCCAAGGGAGGTTCGCAGCAATGTCTTCCATTCCGGTCGACATTCAGCCGATTTATCCTGACGAAGTTTGATTGAGTGCGCCCGCCTCTAGAGCGGGGCGGGCGCAATCACCTTATTGTTTGGAGCCTTCCATGACAGCACCGTTCTGGTGCAACGTGACCGAGGTGACTTCACCTGCAGTGTCTCGATCGAAGACGAGCTTCGCATCGACAACTTTGAGAAAGAATTGGTCAGGCCCCTTTGCGAACACGGGAAAAGCTGACTGATTAGTCGCCTGCGTCATCAGTTGATCGCCCTCAACCCAGAATTTAAGAATAAAACCGGGAGCAAGTTCGTAACTGCCTTCGTATTCGCGAAGTCTAGCTGGATCGACGGCGACTTCCGTTCGCTCGGATGCCAACTCGATTTCGCCACCGCGGGCGAGCGTAACCAGCGACTGGCCGAGCCGGTTGGCAGCTCCACCATTGATATTGGCGAGGACGGCCACGGTGATGTCACGTTCGGGGTCATGAGCCAGAAAGGCGTTGAAGCCCTCGATCCCACCGCCGTGCCAGATCAATTGCCCATCCTCGTCTTCGGTGACGAGCAGACCCATGGCGTAGGACGATCCGGGCATCGCTTCGACCGCAGGATCGGTCATCAAGGCGACCGTTTCAGGCTTCAGTACCTTTCCACCGAATAGTCCACGCTGCCACTTCAAGAGGTCGCCCGTGGTCGAATAGAGCGCGCCAGCACCACTCGGAATGCCCATATCGACGTAATCGGCATTGAGCGGGCCGCTGTCCGACGGAGAGTAGCCGGATGCGCGCTTGGGTACGATCTGGGCGGTTAGGTCGATCGCGGTGGCGCTCATACCGAGAGGAGTGAAGAAATTCCTCTCGATGAAATCGCTGTAGGACTGGCCTGATATTTCTTCGACAATTGCGGTGAGCAGGAGGTAGCCCGAATTTGAGTAACTCCACTTCTCGCCCGGCGGAAAGTCCAGTTCTTTGTCAGCGAAGCGCGAGATCATCTCGTCACGGGTTGTCGGGAGATACTTCCATCGGGAAAACTCGTCGAAATTCGTGACGTTGGGAATACCTGACGTATGGTGCAGCAGGTGCCGGAGAGTGATCCCGTTCCAGCTTAGCGGAGCGTCGGGCCAATAGGTTTTCACCGGCTGATCGATATCGAGTTGGCCGCGCTCCCGCAGCAAAAGGATCGCGGCGGCTGTGAATTGCTTGGTCATGGAGCCGATCCGAAATTTCGTATCGGTGGTATTGGAAATATCCCATTCCAGATTTGCCGAACCGTAGCCCTTGTCGAGCAGGATTTCATCTCCGATGGCGACGAGTGCGGTGCCCATGAAGCTGTTGTCTTGCGAAGACGCGGAGACGGCCTCGTCCATCCGCTCGGCATCCTGGGCCAAGCCGGTGGTTGAGCCAAACACGATCATTGCGGGGGCTAAGGCCAAAGCGGCCCGGCGAAGCTGTTTCATAGTCCCTCCCTTGGTGACTTGCTCTAGTAATACACCTTAGTGAATTGAATACAAGTCAATCACCCGAGGAAGCACTCAGTCATCTACAGAGCGAGACGGCTCGGACAGATAAGCGAGAGCTATCATAAAGCCGAGTATCGACGAAGCTCCGTAGCCAGCGAGAGGCACGGGGTAAGGGCCAACGAAGGACGATCCGAGAAATGCGAGATAGACTACGATGAGCGCTTGCCTCTGCGGCGGCGAGCCGTGCTTGCTCCTCAGTAGGTAGAAGACTGGAGCGAGCAGGAGGACTCCAAGGCCGACAGCTTGGATTGGCACCCCCATCTCCTGCCAAAGCATTGGGATCAGATATTCGACGAATGGAAACGACGGAGGAGAAGGGAGCTGAAAGAGGAAGCTGCCGACAATCAGCCCGGCCGTTGCGAATAATAATCCCCACCATTGTCGCTGTGTCCACGCCGAGACGCCCAACGCCCCAGTTACCGCGAAAGCGGTGGCAGCGTCGGGCTGCATGGAGACAATGAGGAGCGCAGCAGCCAGAAATGCCCAGCCCAAGTTTTTGTCCCGCGAGGCTGTGAGAGCAAGCAATGGGACCGTTAGCAGCCCGGAATTCAAGGCGAGTGGGCCCAGCGGCAACCACCGGGTCACACCATCCACTTCTGGCCCGGTAAGAACGGGTAAGGCCAAGACAACTAGAACGGCAACGCTCACCATACGGAGGTTCGCGATGGTGAGCGGGGCACGGCAAAAGTGTATTGCTAACATACCAAGCAGGAATGCAGCGCCATTCACCAGAGCATAATGTCTGGGGGCATCGTGCCACAGGAGCACTAACACTCCGCCAAGAATTGGAAAGGCGACCGTCCGGGAGAGCTCTAAAGTCCGCCGGATCGATCGCCTCTCGCTCATGAAAGGATGTGTTGTCTAAACGTGGATGGGCTTGCCCTGAACGGCCATCGCTGCTTCCTTGATCGCTTCGGAATGCGTCGGATGGGCGTGGCAGGTGTAAGCGATGTCTTCACTCGTCGCGCCAAATTCCATGGCCTGTGCGGCCTGGGCAATCATTGTACCGGCCACGCTGGCGATAGCCCACACGCCCAATACCCGGTCGGTATCAGCTTCGGCGATGATCTTCACGAAGCCATCGGGTTCGTGATTGGTCTTGGCACGGCTGTTCGCCATCATCGGGAACTTACCGATTTTTACCTTGGTCTTGTCGCCGCCCATCTTTTCGATGGCTTCTTCGGTAGTAAGACCGACGCCGGCGAATTCTGGCCACGTGTAGACCACGCCCGGAATGATATCGTGGTTGACGATACCAGTCTGCCCGGCAATATTCTCGGCGCAAGCAATGCCTTCATCCTCCGCCTTGTGCGCGAGCATCGGGCCGGGGGCGACATCGCCAATGGCCCAGACGCCGTCGACAGCGGTGCGAAAATCATGATCGACTTCTATTTGACCACGCTTGTTCGTTTCCAAACCGATCGCTTCTAGGCTCAGGCCGTCGGTATTCGGACGACGGCCGATAGATACCAGCACGCAATCGGCTTCTAGCGTTTCTGAATCGCCGCCAGCAGCAGGTTCAAGCGTCAGTGTGGCTTTCTTACCGTCGACGCTGCAGCCTGTGACCTTGGTCGACAGACGCAATTCCATACCCTGCTTCTTGAAGATCTTGGCCGCTTCCTTGCGGACATCATCGTCCATGCCGGGCAGCAACTTGTCGAGATACTCGACCACGATCACTTCGGCCCCGAGGCGATTCCAGACAGAACCCAGCTCCAGGCCGATTACACCGCCGCCGATGACGACCATCTTTTTCGGTACTGAGGCAAGCTCGAGCGCACCGGTGGAGTCCACCACAACCTGTGCGTCGTTGTCGACTTCTACCCCGGGCAGCGGGGTAACAGAGGAACCGGTGGCAATGATGACGTTCTTCGCGGTTACGGTCTCGTCGCCCACCTTCACAGTATGGGCATCCTGGAAAGTGGCATGGCCCTTTTTCCAATCGACCTTGTTCTTCTTGAACAGGAACTCGATCCCCCCAGTCAGACCCTTTACCGCATCACGGCGCTGGGCATGCATCTTGTCGAGATTGAGTTTCGGCGCAACTTCAATGCCCATATCAGCCATTGCGCCGTTCGCCGCGGCATCGAAGAACTCGGATGCGTGCAGCATCGCCTTGGAAGGTATGCAACCCACGTTGAGACAGGTGCCGCCCAAGGTTTCGCGGCTTTCGGCGCATGCGGTCTTGAGGCCGAGCTGTGCAGCACGGATCGCGGCAACATAGCCACCCGGGCCAGCGCCGATGACGAGAACGTCGTAGTCGTATTCAGCCATGTGTCTTTCCTCAGAGGTCGATCAGCATCCGGGTCGGATCTTCGATCGCTTCCTTGATGATTTTCAGGGCGGTGACAGCCTCGCGGCCGTCGATCAGTCGGTGGTCGTAGGACAGGGCGATGTACATCATCGGACGGATGACGATTTCGCCGTCCACGACGACCGGGCGATCCTCAATGCGGTGGAGGCCGAGCACGGCGCTCTGCGGCGGATTGATGATCGGGGTCGACATCAGCGATCCGAAAACGCCGCCGTTGGAAATGGTGAAGGTACCGCCCTTCATGTCTTCCATCGTCAGCGTGCCTTCCTTGGCGCGCTTGCCGAAGTCAGCGATGTCCTTCTCGATACGCGCAAAGCCCTTGTCCTGCGCGTCGCGGATGACCGGAACGACGAGGCCATTGGGCGCGCTGACAGCGACCGAGATGTCCACGTAATCGTGGTAGACGATCTCATCGCCTTCGATATAGGCATTGACCGCGGGCACGTCCTTCAGTGCAAGGCAGGCGGCCTTGGCAAAGAAACCCATAAAGCCGAGACGGATATCGTGCTTTTTGGCGAAGATGTCCTTGTATTTGGTGCGGGCCTCCATGACGGCAGACATGTCGACATCGTTGAAGGTCGTGAGCAGGGCTGCGTTGTCTTGCGCACCCTTCAAACGTTTGGCGATCGTCTGACGCATGCGCGTCATCTTTACGCGTTCCTCGCGGCGTTCGCCGGTTGCAGCGGGAGCCGGGGCAGGCGCCGATGGAGCAGGTGCCGGGCTGTCGCCCTTGGCCTTGGCAGCCGCGATCACGTCTTCCTTGGTCAGGCGGCCGTCCTTACCGGTGCCCTTGATGGTGGAAGGATCGACACCGTGTTCCAGGACGGCGCGGCGCACTGCAGGCGAAAGAGTCTGCGATGCATCCGACGATGCTGCGGGAGCGGGTGTTTCCTCGCGTTCCTTCTGGCCTTCTTCGCGTTCTTCCTTGGCGCGGCCAGCTTCGCTGCCAGAAGCTGACGGCGCAGCGCCTTCCTCAACAACAGCTAGTACTGCGCCAACTTCGACGGT
The DNA here is from genome assembly GCA_002695185.1 of Erythrobacter sp. The sequence continues at coordinate 5,134 of NZOF01000130.1, read as the reverse complement.
GTCGCCGACGGCGACCTTGAATTCCTTGATCACACCGGCAACTGGCGAGGGCGCCTCGACGGCGACCTTGTCGGTTTCCAGGCTGACGATCGGCTCGTCGACTGCAACCGCGTCGCCGACATTCTTCAGCAGTTCGCCGATGGATGCTTCGGTTACGCTCTCGCCGAGCGTGGGGACTTTGACTTCTGTGGCCATGGCTTAATGTTCCTTTTCAGGCCTCAATCAATCGCACGTGCTGGTGGCGGCGGAATTGTCGCCGTCATTCAAGCCGAGCGCGATATTCACGAGTGCTTCCTGCTGGATCTGGTGGCGGCTGGCAAAGCCGGTAGCAGGTGATGCGGCGACTTCGCGGCCGGCATAGCAGGGACGCATACCATCCTTGCCGGCCTTGGTCGCGGCTTCTTCGATCAGGCGATCGACGAAGAACCATGCGCCGTTGTTCTTCGGCTCTTCCTGGCACCATACGATGGTTTCCAGATTGGTCATCCGTTCGAGGCGCGCAGCCAGCGGTTCGCCTGGGAAAGGATAGAGCTGTTCGATACGCACGATCGAAACGTCATCCATTTCGGCTTCGTCGCGGCGCTGCATGAGATCGTAGGCGACCTTTCCGCTGCACAGGACGAGGCGTTTGACCTTGCTGTCCTCGATCTCGGTCAGATCCGACTTGATCCGCATGAAGTGATGATCGTCCATGAACTCCTTGGCGCTCGATTTCGCCAGCGGATGGCGAAGGAGCGATTTGGGGGTCATGATGACCAGCGGCTTGCGGAAAGATCGCAACATCTGGCGGCGAAGAACATGGAAATAGTTCGCCGGAGTGGTGATGTTGCAGACCTGGATGTTGTCGTTTGCACAGAGCTGCAGAAAGCGTTCGAGACGTGCCGAGCTGTGTTCTGGCCCCTGGCCTTCGTAACCATGCGGCAGCAGCAGGACGAGGCCATTTGCACGCAGCCATTTTACTTCGCCGGCGGCAATGAACTGGTCGATGATGATCTGCGCGCCGTTGGCGAAATCGCCGAACTGCGCTTCCCACATCACCAGGCTCTTCGGATCCGCCATGGCGAAGCCATATTCGAAGCCGAGCACGCCGTATTCAGAAAGCGGGCTGTCGTAGACCTCGAACTTGCCGTGGGGCAGGGTGGAGAGCGGAATATACTTACCCTCGTCCTGCTGGTCGATCCAGACGGCATGACGCTGGCTGAAGGTACCGCGGCCCGAATCCTGGCCTGAAAGACGGACGCCGAAACCCTCGGTCACCAGACTGCCGAAGGCGAGCGCTTCGCCCGTCGCCCAATCGAAACCTTCGCCGCTGGCGAACATTTCGCGCTTGGCGTCGAGCACGCGGCCCAGCGTCTTGTGAATGGTCACATCGTCCGGCACGGTCGTAAGCGTGCGGCCAAGGCTGTCGAACAGCTTCTTATCGATGCCCGAATCCACATTGCGGCGCGCCGTTTCGGGATCGGCCGGCTTGTTCATGCCTGCCCAGCGCCCACCGAACCAGTCGGCCTCGTTCGGCTTGTAGTCCTTCGATGCAGTGAATTCTTCCTCGAGGTGTTCGTTGAATTCCGCGCAGAGGCCGTCGGCATAGCCTTTGTCGATCACGCCTTCGGCTTCGAGCCGCTTCGTATAGAGCTCGCTAACCTTCGGGTGCTTACGGATTTCATCGTACATCACCGGCTGGGTAAACTTGGGTTCGTCGCCCTCGTTATGGCCGAAGCGGCGATAGCACCACATATCGATCACGATGTCGCGGCCGAAGGTCTGGCGATATTCGATTGCCAGCTTGCAGGCGAAGGTGACCGCTTCCGGATCGTCGCCATTAACGTGAAGAATCGGCGCCTGAACACCCTTGGCCACATCGCTGGGGTAGGGTGATGAACGCGCAAACTGCGGGCTGGTCGTAAAGCCGATCTGGTTGTTGATGACGAAATGCAGGCACCCGCCGGTATTGTAGCCGCGCACGCCCGAGAAGCCGAGACATTCCCACACGATACCCTGGCCCGCGAAGGCCGCGTCGCCATGGAGAAGCACGGGCAGAACCTGCTCATGCTTCTTGAGATCGTCACGGATGGCCTGCTGGGCGCGGCTTTTGCCGAGCACGACGGGGTTCACCGCTTCGAGATGGCTGGGGTTGGGCACGAGGCTCATGTGCACATCGATGCCGTCGAATGTACGGTCGGTGCTGGTCCCGAGATGGTATTTCACATCACCCGAGCCGCCGACATCATCGGGATTGGAAGAACCGCCCGAAAATTCGTGGAAAATAACCTTGTAGGGCTTGCCCATGACGTTGGCGAGCACGTTCAGGCGGCCACGGTGGGCCATTCCGTAGATGATCTCGCGCACGCCCAGCTGGCCGCCGTATTTGATCACGGCTTCCAGCGCCGGGATCATGCTTTCACCGCCATCGAGACCGAAACGCTTGGTGCCGACGTACTTCTTGCCGAGGAACTTCTCGTACTGCTCGCCGCGGATCACGGCTGCGAGAATGGCGCGTTTGCCTTCCTCGGTGAACTGGATTGTGTCTTCCGGCGTCTCGAACTTGTCCTGGAGGAAACGGCGTTCCTCCGTATCCGAGATATGCATGTATTCGAGACCGACCTTGCCGCAGTAGGTCTCGCGCAGGACGCGGTAAAGCTCACCCACGGTGACCCATTCGAAACCGAATACGCCGCCGACATAAACCTCACGGTCTTCCTGACCCTGAAAGCCATGCCATTCGAGCGTGAGGTCTTCGGGAATGTCGCGATGCGAAAGGCCCAGCGGGTCGAGATCGGCAGCGAGATGCCCGCGCACACGGTAGAGCCGCACCAGCAGCATCGCCCTGATGCTGTCGTCGGCTGCCTGTTCGATAGCCTTGGGATCGGCAGCCTTACCGGCCTTTTCCGCCGCCTGTTTGACAGCAATGCGCATCTGCGTGGGGTCGAGCGCTGCGGTCAGATCCGCATCGCTGTCGACCACTTGCTGCAGCCAGCTTGGGTTACCCCAGCTCGGACCCTGCTGCGGGCCCTCCTGGTCGCCCATCTCGGGCAGAAAATTCTGGCTCTCGTTACCCATCGGGTCACCTTTCGCGCCGACCTGCGTGTCGGCTCATACTGCCAATGCCTCGGCGGCGCGGAAGGCTCCCGGGGAGGAGAAAACCTTTCCGCGCTGCGTGATCAGGCGAGTTCCTTCAGCATCGCGTCGAGCGTGGTGCCGAGTTCGCTGGGCGAGGGCGAGACGCGGATGCCCGCATCTTCCATCGCCGCAATCTTGTCGTCCGCGCCGCCCTGGCCGCCCGAAACGATGGCGCCAGCGTGGCCCATACGGCGGCCCGGAGGGGCCGTACGGCCTGCGATGAAACCGACCATCGGCTTCTTGCGGCCCTTGGAAGCCTGTTCCTTGATGAAGGCTGCGGCTTCTTCTTCCGCGCTGCCGCCAATCTCGCCGATCATGATGATCGACTTGGTATCGTCGTCGTCGAGGAAGAGGTCGAGCACGTCGATGAAATTGGTGCCGTTGACCGGGTCGCCGCCGATGCCGACAGCCGTGGTCTGGCCAAGGCCGACCATGGTGGTCTGGTGGACGGCTTCATAAGTCAGCGTGCCCGAGCGCGAAACCACGCCGACGCTGCCCTTCTTGAAGATCGAGCCGGGCATGATGCCAATCTTGCATTCGCCGGGCGTCAGCACGCCGGGACAGTTCGGGCCGATCAGGCGCGATTTGGAGCCGGTGAGGGCAGCCTTCACCTTGACCATGTCGAGCACCGGAATGCCTTCGGTAATGGCAACGATCAGTTCCATCTCGGCGTCGATCGCTTCAAGGATGGCGTCGGCCGCAAAAGGCGGCGGCACGTAAATGCACGATGCGGTCGCGCCGGTTTCGGCCTTGGCTTCCTTGACGGTGTTGAACTGCGGCAGGCCGATGTGGTCGGTGCCGCCTTTGCCCGGCGTCACACCCGCAACCATCTGCGTCCCGTAATCGAGCGCCTGCTGCGTGTGGAAGGTGCCGGTGTTGCCGGTCATACCCTGGGTGATGACCTTGGTCTTTTTATCTACGAGGATGGACATTACTGCTCCTTAACTGCGAACATATTTCGAAAGGCGATCAGCCATCCTCTCGAAGAAAGTTGGATTAAAGGCTCTTCTCGTAATCGCGGCCTTCGCTTGAGCCTGCTTCTTGTTGAAGGCGTTATACTTAGCCAACTCCACAATACGAAGCCTCTCGAGTTCGTGGAGCCGCTCTTGACGCAGCGGGTTACTGGCGCAGAGCGTCTCCATTTTTTGTTCGTACTCTTCAGGGTCTAAAACATGGAAATTGTTTAGCGAATTCAACCAAGTGCGATGCTTGTTGAAGAAAACCCTTTGAGTCTCGTCGAATTTCTCCCCATACCACTCGGATTCAAGGTCCGACGCTTGCTTTCTGATGTCCTCAGATATGTCAGGCGAGAGGTAGCCACCCGCATAGAACTTCCCGGCGCCATGCAATTCTTCCAGCAAAAATCGATTTTGCTCGAAAAGCGCCCAAATTCGACGGAAAATCTCGCGGTGATCATCGGCGCCGATTAGGCCAAGCCCCTCGTCTGCCAATTCTTTCAGAAAATACGAGCGATGTCCGGAATCCTCCCAGCTATTCAAAATCGAATTGTGGAAATACCCCAATACCCCATTTTGAGCCATTTGACCCCATGTGGCCGAAAGATGAGAGCTTATCAGCAGTTCGCGGGGTAGTTCATCGCTAGTGAAACCGCCTTTTTCGTAGCATCTATTAGAAAATTCCCATAAACCATGGCAGAATTCGGCATAGTCTTCCGAACTATACCTTGATCTCGCAATGTATATTTCGCAAACTTGCACCGTTGTACCTCGTTGGTAGGGTCGTAATTCCCGAAGAGCAAATTTAATTCAGGCTGCTGTCTAACCCCTTGCAGGCCTCCAGCAGTTCCTCGACCGCGTCGGTCGAAACCTTAAGGTTGCTCTTTTCCTCGTCCGACAGCTCGATCTCGATAACTTCCTCGGTGCCGCCCGCGCCGATCACGGTGGGGACGCCGACATAGAGACCGTCGAGGCCGTATTTGCCTTCGACATAGCTGGCGCAGGGCAGGATGCGCTTCTGGTCGCCCAGATAGGCTTCCGCCATCGCGATCGCGCTGGTG
>NZOF01000129.1 GCA_002695185.1 Erythrobacter sp. | reverse complement strand
TTCTGCACAAGGCGAGCATGTCACCGGCCTCTATCGCGAGCGCGTGACGCTTTCCTCGGGCCGCTTCGCGATGATCGAGGGTCTGGGGCCGGATGGCGAGATGGGCTTTCAGCTCGTGCCCTGGCGCCCGGCAATCGACCGGCATCTCGGCCAGCAGATCGCCGGAACAATGACGCCGGGCGGCAGCATCGACTGGAGCTTCGGCCGCCAGAAGGGGCTTGGCCTGTGACCGCCAACCTGCCCACACCAACCCGCAAGGAATGAGACCATGTCCGCCACTAAAATCCTCTGGGGCCAGATCGCCGCCGTGCTCTCGGTCGTGCTGCTCGGCATCTGGATCGCGACCCAATGGACCGCGGCCGCGCTCGGCTATCAGCCCCAGCTGGGCGAGCCCTGGTTCATGCTCGGCGATTATCCCGTCTATCCGCCGCCGGCGCTGTTCTGGTGGTGGTTCTTCTTCGAGGCCTATGCTCCCGATATTTTCGCCACTGGCGGCATGATCGCGGCCTCTGGCGGGTTTGCCGGAATCGTCGTCGCCATCGCCATGTCGGTCTGGCGCGCGCGCGAGCTGAAGAACGCCCAAACGTTCGGCTCGGCGCGCTGGGCCGATGAAAGCGAGATCCGCGCCGCAGGCCTGCTCGGTCCGGATGGCGTCGTGCTCGGCGAGTTCGCGAAAAACTATTTGCGGCATGATGGACCAGAGCATGTGCTATGCTTTGCGCCGACGCGCTCGGGCAAGGGTGTCGGGCTGGTCGTGCCCTCGCTGCTCACCTGGCCGGGAAGCTGCGTCGTCCATGACATCAAGGGCGAGAACTGGACCTTAACTGCGGGCTTCCGCGCGGGCTTCGGCCGCGTGCTGCTGTTCGACCCGACCAACGCGGATTCAGCGCCCTATAATCCGCTGCTCGAGGTCCGGCGCGGCGAGTGGGAAGTGCGCGATGTTCAGAATATCGCCGACGTGCTGGTCGATCCGGAAGGCAGTCTCGAACGGCGCAACCATTGGGAAAAGACCAGCCACGCGCTGCTGGTGGGCGCGATCCTGCATGTCCTTTATGCCGAACCTGACAAGACGCTGGCCGGTGTCGCCAATTTCCTGTCCGACCCGCGCCGCTCGATCGAGGCAACACTGGCGGCGATGATGGCGACGCCGCATCTCGGCGACCGCGGGGTCCATCCGGTCGTCGCGAGCGCCGCGCGCGAACTGCTCAACAAGAGCGAGAATGAGCGCTCGGGCGTCCTGTCTACGGCGATGAGCTTTCTCGGCCTCTATCGCGATCCGGTTGTTGCGGCGGTTACCGGCAGAAGCACGTGGCGCATTACCGATCTTGTCGACGCGCCGTGGCCCGTCACGCTGTATCTGGTCATCCCGCCGTCCGACATCAGCCGCACCAAACCGCTCATCCGGCTGATCCTCAACCAGATCGGCCGCCGCCTGACCGAAACGCTGGATCCATCGGCCAATCGGCATCGCGTGCTGCTGATGCTCGACGAGTTTCCGGCGCTCGGGCGGCTCGACTTCTTCGAATCTTCGCTCGCTTTCATGGCCGGCTATGGCGTGCGGAGCTTCCTCATCGCTCAATCGCTCAACCAGATCGAAAAGGCCTATGGGCTTAACAATTCAATCCTCGACAATTGCCATGTGCGGGTGAGCTTCGCCACCAATGACGAACGCACGGCAAAGCGGGTCAGCGACGCCCTCGGCACGGCCACCGAAATGCGCGCGATGAAGAATTATGCGGGCCATCGGTTGAGCCCCTGGCTCGGCCATCTGATGGTCAGCCGCCAGGAAACCGCCCGCCAGCTTCTGACCCCGGGCGAGATCATGCAGCTGCCTAAGGCGGACGAGATCGTCATGGTCGCCGGTGTGCAGCCGATCCGGGCGAAGAAGGCGCGCTACTTCAAGGACCGGCGACTGCGTGAGCGTGTGCTGGCGCCGCCCGATCCAAAGGCTCTGGTCGCGCCCGGCGAAACGCCCGACGACTGGACGGCCCTTGATCCGGTCGCGGCGGGTAAGTCTGGGCGCCCGGCGCGCGGCGAAGGGAAGAATGTTCCGACCAAGGCCGATCCGGCCAATAGCGGCATCAGGCGCGAGCCGGAACTGCCCGAACATGAGGAGATCGAGCCATCTCCGGGCGTGCCGCAGGGCGAGTTCGACTTTCCCGACGAGGACGGCGGGGCCGAGGATGCCGAACGCAATCGGCGTCTCGCCGACCGCATGCGCTACGTCGCACGTCAGGCCTCGCTCGATCCCATGGATGGAATAGACCTATGACCGCCAAACGCATCAAGCATACGATCCGCCTGCCGCCCGACCTGTCGGCCCAGCTCGCCGAGTTTTCGATCCGTAAGCGCGTGCCCCAGGCGCATATCGTCGAGGCCGCGCTCGCCTCCCTCTTTTCCCCCGACGGGTCCGACCGGATCGAGGCGGCTGTCAGTCGCCGGCTCGATCGCCTCAGCCGCCAGGCCGACCGGCTTGAATATCATATCGAAGTGTCCAACGAGGCGCTGGCGCTGTTCATTCGCTTCTGGCTGACCAGTACGCCGCCGCTGCCCGATACGGCACAGGCTGCTGCCAGGGCGACGGGCAAGGACCGCTATGAAGGGTTTCTTGACGCGCTGAGCCGCCGCATGGAACTGGGGCCGAAACTGTCCGGCGAATTGTCGAAGGACATTGGCCCGGGCGTCGGGTAGTTTGATCTTGATTGTTGGTAACATATACGTTACTTGAGTGGTGGATGCGGTGATCGTTGAGGAATATGTCCGCGAGGACGGAACGTGCCCGTTCCGCTCCTGGTTCGAGGCGTTGGACGTGCAAGCGGCTGCGAAAGTCGCCACCGCTATGCTGCGGCTCGAGCTAGGAAACACGTCGAACGTCAAATGGATTGGTGGTGGCCTCGGCGAATGTCGCATCGACTGGGGACCGGGCTACCGGCTCTATCTGGCGCGCGATGGGGATGAGCTCATCATCCTGTTCGTGGGCGGAACCAAACGGCGGCAACAGGCCGATATCGACCGGGCCGCCCGGCTGTTGAGCGAATACAAGACCCGTAAGGCCGCGGCGAAGAAGACAAAGAGGTGACAAACATGGTGCTGACGCGCGATTTCAAGGAGACGGTGAAGGAGCGCGCCGTGCGCGATCCGGCGTTCGCCAAGGCCATGCTCGATGAGGCCGCGACCGCGTTCCTCAACGGTGAGCCACACGTTGCTCGCCTGATCCTGCGCGACCTCGTCAATGCTTCGGTCGGATTTGAAACGCTTGCGGAGGAAACCAACCGTCCCAGCAAGAGCCTTCATCGGATGCTGTCCGAGAAGGGCAATCCGAGCATGGACAATCTCGCCGCCATCTTCAGCGCAGTGCGCAAGCGTCTCGGCGTTGCGATCAAGGCGCACGCGGTCGAAGCGGCATGACCCCCGGATGACCGCGCAAGATTGAGGAAGCCAATGGCAGAAGCGATCGAAATGTTCCGAGACCTCAATCTGCGCGGCCCGGTCGCTCGCCGGCCGGCGCTGCGCGAGGCGCTCATTGGCGCTGCCGTCGATCCCTGGCGCTTCGACCAGCAACGGTCGGACGAGGTGGCGCGCAACGCCGTCACCTCAGAGGATGTGCTGCTGTTCCGCCGGGCACCGGGCGACGACTATCCCGGGGCCGGCTTGACCCTGTGGGGCAGGGAGGACGGCTACTATGTCCCCAACATCGTTCCGCTCGAATCCGGCAATCTCACCTATGCGCAATATAACGCTATCCTTTCGGATTTTATCGCGCGGATCGTCGAACCGATTGCCCCCGCACTGGGCTTCGCGATCGACGCGAGTGCATCGCATCAGACGCTCGACGATTGGGTGTCTGCCGATACCGCGATTAGGCTGCGGCGCTTTTCCGGGGCCGCCAATAAGTCGACCGGCGCCAGCCATCCGATGGACCAGCAGCGCTGGTTCGACTTCATCATCGCTGTTCACCGAAACAAGGACCAGCTCGGTACCGACCAGTTGGCGCGCTGGCTCAACGAGGCCGAGCATTGGCACGAAGACACCGCCCATGATCTCGCCGGCAATTTCGAAACCGCCCTCGCACTGCTAGCGCGCTACGACGAGACTTGAGCCGATGGACCCGAAGGCCATCGCCTCGGCCGGCGTCCCGGTCCTGTGCATCGACACTTGCTCCCTGCTCGACATCATGCGTGACCCCACGCGGGAGTCCGCCAGGGTCCATGATCGGCAGGCCGCTGTCGACCTTGTGGCCTCGGCCGAAGCGGGCCAATTCATCTGCCTCATGGCCGAGCAGGTCGCGATCGAGTTTGCCGAGCATGACCAGCGCGTCCAGGAGGAAGCCGACAGCAACCTGCGCAAAGTCCGCGAGCAGATCAAGCGGATCAACCTCCTGTCCGCTGTCTACGGCGCTCCCGGAACTACAGACCTGTCTCATCTCGACGACCATGTCGCGCGGGCACGCACCATCGTCGGGCGCTGGCTTGCCAGACTCGAAACGGTCGTTCCCGGTTCAGGCGCACCGGCCCGAGCTTTCGCTCGCGTCAATGCGGGCAGAGCACCGGCCCAGCGCGGCAAGGACTCGACCAAGGATTGTCTCGTCTACGAGACCTACCTGGAAGCTGTCGGTCACTTGCGGGATGCAGGACTTGCCGAGCCTATCGTGTTCCTTTCCTCGAATACGCGGGAATATGTCACAGAAGGGAGCATCCTCAAGCCCGACATTGTCGCCGACTTTGAGGCGCTCGGCGTCGACTATGCCCCCAATATGAGCGCAGCGAAGCACCTCCTCGCCCTATAGCTCGTGTAGCGGTCAGGCAATCCGACTCAAAACTCTGGGCTGGCGAATGCGGCCAGGGCGGCCACCGATAACCTGGCCGCAGCCAGTCTTTCCTTCCCGCGCTTTGACCATTTTAATTTCCTGTTGAAACCGGCGATTTTCTGGCTCTCTTAATCGTCCCCACGCGCCCGGACAGTCCGTCCGGGTGCGACCAGGGGACCGCTTGTGGCCGTTGTTCATCCGATCCGTTCCGAAGCCTCGCAGCGCGGCGCGCGGATGCTGCGCACGGCGCTGGGGACCGCGATCGCCGAATGGCTCGAAGACCCGCAGATCATCGAAGTCATGCTCAATCCCGATGGCCGGCTCTGGGTCGATCGCCTCGGCGCGGGATTGTCGGACACCGGCACCTGTATGAGCGAGACCGATGGCGAACGTATCGTCCGCCTCGTCGCGCACCATGTCGGGGTCGAGGTTCACGCGCATGCCCCGCGCGTCTCGGCCGAGCTGCCCGGAACGGGGGAGCGCTTCGAGGGTCTGCTCCCACCAGTCGTCGCGGCCCCGGCCTTCGCGATCCGCAAGCCCGCGGTCGCCGTCTTCACACTCGACAATTATGTCACGTCCGGGATCATGGCCGCGACCGACGCGCAGATATTGCGCGAGGCCATCGCGGCACGATCGAACATCCTCGTCGCGGGCGGCACCGGCACCGGCAAGACCACGCTCACCAATGCCCTGCTGGCCGAGATCGCGACCGGCAACGATCGCATCGTGCTGATCGAGGACACGCGCGAGCTGCAGTGCAATTCTCCCAATCTCGTCGCCATGCGGACCAAGGATGGCGTGGCGACTTTATCGGATCTCGTGCGCTCCTCGCTGCGCTTGCGCCCCGACCGCATTCCGATCGGCGAGGTGCGCGGCGCAGAAGCGCTCGATCTGCTTAAGGCCTGGGGCACCGGGCATCCGGGCGGCGTCGGGACGATCCATGCAGGAACCGCGCTCGGCGCGCTGCGCCGGCTCGAGCAACTGATCCAGGAGGCCGTGGTGACGGTCCCGCGCGCTGCTGTCGCGGAAACGATCGATCTCATCGCCGTCTTGGTCCGTGACGGCCACGGCCGCCGGCTGTCCGAACTCGCCCGCGTCGAAGGCCTCGATGAGCGCGGCGAATACCGGCTTTCCGCCACCATCCACCATCTGCCCGGAGACCAACCATGATCCAGAAATTATGTCTGCACCGCGCCATCCCGCTCGGCCGCCTGTCGCCGCTCGCCCTGGCGGCGGCGCTCATGGCCTATGCGACCCCCGCTTATGCCGGGGGCTCGTCAATGCCCTGGGAGGCCCCGCTGCAGAGCATCCTCGATTCGATCGAAGGCCCGGTTGCCAAGATCATCGCCGTCATCATCATCGTGATCACCGGCCTCACGCTGGCCTTCGGCGATACCGGCGGCGGGTTTCGGCGGCTTATCCAGATCGTCTTCGGGATTTCGATCGCCTTTGCCGCATCGAGCTTCTTTCTGTCGTTCTTCTCGTTCGGCGGCGGGGCGCTGATCTGAAATGGAGACTACGGACACCCCTGATTCGCCCGTTCCCGGCTATTTCGCGCCGGTCCACCGCGCGCTCACCGAGACCATCCTGCTCGGCGGGGCGCCGCGATCGGTGGCGATTGCCAATGGCACGCTCGCCGGGGCGATCGGGCTTGGCCTGCAACTCTGGCTGGTGGGCATCGCCATCTGGGCGATCGGCCATGCGCTTGCCGTCTGGGCGGCGCGCCATGACGCGCAATTCGTGGACGTCGGCCGGCGCCATCTGCGCTACCCGGCCTTCCTGCGGGCGTGAGGGCAGCGCGATGATGTCCCTCAAGGAATATCGCGGGCACCCGGCCAGCCTCTCCGATTTCCTGCCTTGGGCGGCGCTGGTGGAGACCGGCGTGGTGCTCAACAAGGATGGCAGCTTTCAGCGTAGCGCCCGCTTCCGTGGTCCCGATCTCGACAGCGCCACGCCCGCCGAGCTTGTCGCCACCACCGCGCGGCTCAACAACGCGCTGCGGCGGCTTGGATCGGGCTGGGCGATCTTTGTCGAGGCGCAGCGTCTTCCGGCGCAGGATTATCCGCAATGCGATTTTCCCGATCCCGTCTCCGCGCTGGTCGATCTCGAACGGCGTGAGCAGTTCCGCGCCGAAGGCGCGCATTTCGAGAGCCGTTATTATCTGACGCTGCTATGGCTGCCCCCAGCTGAGGAAACGGCGCGCGTTCAAGGCTGGCTGTTCGAAGGCCGGTCGAGCCATGATGTCGATCCCTGGGAATTGCTCAAGGGGTTTGTCGATCGTTCAGAGCGGCTGCTTCAGCTTATCGAGGGATTCGTTCCCGAGGCAGTGTGGCTCGATGACGCCGAAACGCTGACCTATCTCCATTCCACCATCTCGACCAGGCGCCAGCGCGTCCGCGTTCCCGAAACACCGATGCATCTCGATGCGCTGCTCGCCGACGAGCCGCTGACCGGCGGGCTCGAGCCGAAGCTGGGCGAGCAGCATTTGCGCACACTCACCGTGACCGGCTTTCCGAGCGTGACCTTTCCCGGCCTGCTCGATGAACTCAACCGGCTGGCCTTTCCCTATCGCTGGTCGACGCGCGCGATCATGCTCGACAAGACCGACGCCACCAAGCTCCTGACCCGCATCCGCCGCCAATGGTTCGCGAAGCGCAAGAGCGTCGCGGCAATCATCAAGGAGGTGATGACCAACGAGGCCTCGGTGCTGCTCGACAGCGATGCGTCGAACAAGGCGAGCGATGCCGACATGGCGCTGCAGGAGCTCGGCGCGGACATGATCGGCCAGGCCTATGTGACCGCGACGGTGACGGTCTGGGACGAGGACGCCGCCATCGCCGCGGAGAAGCTGCGCCTCGTCGAAAAGGTGATCCAGGGCCGCGACTTCACCTGCACGCCCGAGGGTATGAACGCGATCGAGGCCTGGCTCGGAAGCCTGCCCGGCCATGTCTATGCCAATGTCCGCCAGCCCCCCATTTCCACCTTCAACCTCGCCCACCTGATCCCCCTGTCAGCGGTCTGGGCGGGGCCGGAACGGGATGAACACTTCGGGTCGCCCCCCTTGCTGTATGGCAAGACCGAAGGTTCGACCCCGTTCCGGTTTTCCCTTCATGCCGACAGCGATGTCGGCCACATGATCGTGGTCGGGCCGACCGGCGCCGGCAAGAGCGTGTTGCTGGCGCTGATGGCGATGCAGTTTCGGCGTTATGCGAAGGCGCAGATTTTTGCCTTCGATTTCGGCGGCTCGATCCGCGCTGCCGCGATCGCTTGCGGCGGTGACTGGCAGGACTTGGGCGGTAGCCTTCATGACGGCGATGCCGATGGCGTCTCGCTACAACCACTCGCCGCTATCCATAACGCCGTCGAGCGCAGCTGGGCCGCCGGATGGCTTGCCGCGATCCTCGCGGGCGAAGGCATCGTGGTCGATCCCCAGGCCAAGGAACATCTGTGGACCGCGCTCGTCTCGCTCGCTTCGGCGCCGGTTTCCGAAAGGACTTTGACCGGCCTTGCCGTGCTGCTCCAGTCTCAGGCACTCAAACAGGCGCTCGGCCCCTATTGCGTTGGCGGTGCGTTCGGCGCGTTGCTTGATGCCGAGACCGAGCGGCTCGGCAGCGCGTCGTTCCAGGCCTTCGAGACCGAGGGGCTGACCGACAGCGGCGCAGCGCCGGCCGTGCTCTCCTATCTTTTCCACCGGATCGAGGGACGGCTCGACGGCTCGCCGACGCTCATCATCATCGATGAGGGCTGGCTGGTCCTCGACAGCCCGGCCTTCGCCCAGCAACTCCGGGAATGGCTCAAGACGCTACGCAAGAAAAATGCTTCCGTCATCTTTGCCACCCAGAGCCTGGCCGATATCGAGACCAGCGCGATCGCGCCTGCCATCATCGAAAGTTGCCCGACCCGCATCTTTCTGCCCAACGACCGTGCGGTCGAACCGCAGATCGCGGCCATCTATCGGCGCTTCGGACTCAACGACCGCCAGATCGACATCCTGAGCCGGGCGACCCCGCGTCGCGACTATTATTGCCAATCGCGCCAGGGCAATCGCCTGTTCGAACTCGGCCTCGGCGAAGTGGCGCTGGCCTTTGCCGCTGCGTCCTCCAAGTCCGACCAGCTGCGCATTGCCGAGCTGGTCGAAGCCCATGGCCTGGCCGGCTTCGCCCCGGCCTGGCTGCGCCACTGCGGCCTCGATTGGGCTGCCGAGCTGCTCCCCGCGTCCCAGTCCAATCCTGAGCCTCAATCCCAGAAGGAGAATGTGCCATGACCCGTTTCCCTGTCCGAGGCCTCGCGGTTGCAGGCGCCCTGGCGATCGCCGTTGCCACCACCGTTGCCGCCCCGCCGGCAACCGCGCAGTTTGGCGGGATCGTCTATGATCCGACCAATTATGCGCAAAATGTGCTGACCGCTGCGCGCTCGCTCGAGCAGATCAATAACCAGATCCAGCAGATTCAAAATCAGGCGACCTCGCTACTCAATGAGGCGCGCAATCTCACCAGCCTGCCCTTCTCGCAGCTCGAGGCTTTGCAGACACAGGTACAACAGACCCAGCGATTGCTGGGAGAGGCCCAGCGCATCGCCTATGACGTGACCCAGATCGATCAGGCCTTCACCGGCCGATACACCGCTGGTTCGATGTCGGTTCCCCAACAGCAGCTCGTCGACAATGCTCGCGAGCGCTGGGAAACGAGTGTCGGCGCCTTCCAGGACTCGCTGCGTGTGCAGGCCGGTGTGGTCGGTAATATCGATGGCACTCGCACCAGTATGGATCGGCTGGTCAGCGCGAGCCAATCGGCCGAGGGCGCCCTGCAAGCGGCGCAGGCCGGCAACCAGCTGCTCGCGCTGCAATCGCAACAGCTGGCCGATCTGACGGCCTTGCTCGCGGCGCAGAGCCGTGCGCAGGC
>NZOF01000128.1 GCA_002695185.1 Erythrobacter sp. | reverse complement strand
GTGCCCCGGCAGGCCTTTCGGGGCGGAGTAGCTCAGGTGGTTAGAGCAGCGGAATCATAATCCGCGTGTCGGGGGTTCGAGTCCCTCCTCCGCTACCAAGAACGTGGCCTTCAGCAGTCATTTCGCAATGCCCGCGCGCTGGCCGACGATCTTTGCGAAAATCTATCCGCCACCGTCTCCCGCAATGACCTGCGCGAGGAAGCCCGCTGTCGAGCGCGCGCCGCTGATGGGATCAGTCTGGAACTGCATCCACATGAGAACCAGAGCCCTTCGAGAACGCGTCTTGGCGATGACTCGTCGGCGTGTCCCTTTGTAGTCGAATTCCAGCGGCGCATTCAGGAATGCGCAGCCGCACATGATCTTGGGGAAATTCCCGCCGAGAGATACTGCCGACATATTCGCAGGGCTTCCACCGTCTGCTAAATTGGTTTCGATGCGAGTAGTGATCGACACAAATTGCTTGGAAAGTGAGGAGCTAGACCTCTTTCTAAGTTCATCAAAAAATCATGCCGCTGTCATTCCCGGCCACACCATTGCCGAGATTTTCAGACCTAGAGACAATGAAGCCATCTTCGCTTCGCTCAAGATCATCTGCACATTCTCAAGGCAGGTGATCGTCCTAAAAGAGAACCGGCTGGCTAACCGCGTTGATCCGAAAGCGCCCGCCATCTCCAATCACTTCATCGACAAGGACACAACACGCCAATTCCCGAAGTTCTGCGAAGTGATAGAGGCCGCACAGCAAGGCGACCCCGCGTATTTGCGACAGATCGAACGAAGGCGCCAATGGGCTATAGAGCGAGTTGAGACTGCGCAGGCCGCAGTGGGCGACCAAAGCGAGGCGCTAGAGGAACTGCGGGCCAACTTTGCCGATCACGAGTTGCGCGAACTACGCGCAGGACGAAAGCTGAAGGATGAAACCCGGTTCAAAATCCTCGCCTTGGTGACGCAGCTCGCAGACAAGATGTTTGCCGATCAATCGAACGGCACACACATTCATTCGCCGCCCTATCGCTACAACCAGTTCGTATGGCGATATGCTCTCGCGCACATCGTCCAGATGATGCAGCTATTGAGGAAAGGCGCGGTAAGACGCGCACCAGAGAAAGCTCGCAACGATCACTTCGACAATGTTTTTGCGACCTTCGGAACCTACTTCAATGGCGTGATGAGCAACGACATGGGAACGCTCATGACTCAGGACATTCTGCGCGTAATCCTAAAGTCGTTGGGCGCGCGCCTTGCACCGGACTACGTGACGACCAGATACATCGAACAACTGATCGAACAGCAGGCGAAAGAATGACTCCATGTATCGGCGGCTTGAGCCCCACCTCCGCTACCGAGATCACTCCCTGGTAGATCGGACCGTGTTGGTCTCGGAATCCCAGCTATCAATCGCGTGGGTCACGCGGTCGTTTAGGACGACATCTACACTATCCCTGAATTCCTCAATCGTCAGATGGATGATGCGCTTTTGCATATTCCAGTCGGAAGCGATCAGCAAACCAGTCGAAGGATTGCCTGGTCCATAGATCACCAGCAACTGTGACGAGTGGATTATCTCATTCGCAAGATCGGCGATGCGCAGCCTTAAACCGGTTGGCTCTCCTAGCCGATAGTTGCGGAATACTTGGCCACCTGTCGATCCGTGGGCAGGAGAACGGTAGGCGT
This sequence comes from Erythrobacter sp., assembly GCA_002695185.1. Next base: position 10,019 of record NZOF01000128.1, on the reverse strand, counting down.
TGGCCGCGAGATATGTGGTGAAACGATAAGTCCTCGCTTTCAATTCGTCGGTAACAAGTCTCTTCTCTATCATTCTGCGCATCGCGAAAGCTGAAAGAACCAGGGCCCTCTCAAGCATGTGCAGTGGAGACCACTCCGACTCGAAATTGTCGTCCAGCACTTCTGCGAAGTGCTGTTCCACCCGTTCGGCTTGCGTGGCGAGTTCGTTCTTCCAAGGGTAGGATTCCCACGAGCAAGAAGCCGCCCAATGATCTTGCAGGCTTGCCACTAGACCTTTTGCCGAGCAACTGACTGAAGATGTATGAGGTCAGCTTGCACTTGGGCAACGTGCATTTTTCGGTGACAGTTTGGACACAGGGCTACTGTGTTCTCGATTGTGTCTGAGCCGCCCTTCGCTAGCCATTCGATATGATGAACTTCCAAAAAAGGCTCGCCGGACTTCTTTTTGAATGGCGCCGGCTCAGTGCAGAGTTCGCAGTGACCAGCCGCTCGTCTCCTCGCATATTCCGCGACCCATGGGTTTCTCTGATATTGTTGGGTAACGGCTGACCGGACACCGACCTTGATCGATCCCGTTTGCGTCGCCTTGGCCTTCAGTGCGTCGGCGCTTAGGGCGCGAGCACGCTTCGCTTGGATTTCCTCTTCACCTTTAAGCGCTTCAATGGACACAGGCTTCGTCGTTCCCGAAATGGGAGCAACGGGGAAGATCCAGACCTTTCGGCTTTTCCCATCATCACCGTTCTGCGTGTCTTGGTAGGGTTCTGAAGTCAGGACGACCTGACCGACATACGAGTATACCTTAGGCTCATGGACCTCGAATAAGTAGACATCCACACCGTTGGTCAAGCTATCGGCGAGAGTGCGGTTTTGGCTGAATGTCAGGGATTGGTCCCCTGATTTTCCCATGCCCGTGTAGTGGAGGACACCACCAATCCAGCGATCGAGATAAAGACCTTTGAATGGGTCGCTTACGATGACGAGGCTATTGGTCGCGTGTGATCGCCGCATGCCGCCCATGTTGCCGACTTTGAATGTCTCAGAGAGCTCGGCATTTGTTAATTCAGAGCCGGGTTCTAGATCGTCAATTTGCGCCATAGCGTTCGATAAGCTCCTTCGCGATCGGGATGTCAGCGGGGGCGAGATTGAGCGCCAAGAGCTCTCCTGGTGCTTTCCAGGCATAATCGTCGTGCACGGTCAGGGTGAATGCGCTGGTATGAAGTGACACTTCAATTGCGATCAGCGAGATTGCGCCGCCAGGATAGGTATATTCCGAGATGGTCAGGACGTCGCCGGCGGTTGATGTCACGCCTAGCTCTTCCTGAAGCTCGCGAACGATGCACGTTTGGACATCTTCCCCAGGTTCGAGCTTGCCGCCAGGAAACTCCCAGAACCCGGCCAGCTTCTGACCAGCAGCGCGCCGCGTGACGAGCACCTTGCCTTCAGAGATCGCTATAGCTGCCGCAACCTGCTTCACTTTTCCACCATTCTCACCATGCTTCCATTGTTTGATTGTCGGGAACCCGGCCTCGACCCAGTGCCATGGGATGGCGCGGATGACCGCGACCGGTTTTACCTAGCGTCACAAGCTCGAGCGTTTGCGATTTTTCTTTTACCCGTTGGACGAAACGCTCAGATTCACCCTCCCACGCACCGTCATCACCCCAGGCGATAAGCAGTTTGTTCCCGTTGTTCTCGGCGATACCGATGATGGCATCCAGCCATTGCTCGTTCTCTTTGTCCGAACGTTCGTCACTGTCCCACATCTGACTGGGCTTGGAGGAACGGTAAGGATAGAGGTTCACTATCGCGAGGCCTCCGTAACCCCAAGTGGTCGCGAAATGGGTTAGGCGACGTATGGTTGGGTCATCTTCCAGCGCGTCGCCTCTACTCGGGTTCAGCATGCAAATGGGCAATTCCGGAAGATCGTCAGACCAGGAGCGCTCTAGAAAATAGCGGTATTTACCGCATCCGCTAATTACCGCGTCGGCTTTGATCGGCATCTTTAACCTCCCACCCTTATGTTGACGAGCTATAGAAAGGTTCAAGGATGCCGAAGTCCATCCAAATCTAGAATTTCGAATGATTTTTCGCTGTTAACGCGCGAATGCGGGCCCTGCTCGAACGTCTCTGGACTGACAGGCCGAGCACCGCAGCCGGCCTTCAAGCGCCGACATTTGCTTCGACCAGCCGCGCTGCTGACACAGTTCCAAGATTATCCTTGGGTTCAATACCGCGACCCGGCGACAACACCGACAGTCCACACGAAGCGCATAGCCATGCCGCAAGTAGTCGGCGATACTGTCGAGGCGTTTGGAGCTCATGGCTTTCGGCGCACCGACCAAACGAAAGCAGCGCAGGCTGTGATGATGCACGCGATCGCAGCGAGCATCGACGGGCTTAGAACAATCATAGGGACCTCCGACTCGATGACCCCGCATGTTCCATATTTGTTCCAAGTAGGAAAATGTTGATGTTCGCGGTAGGGTGTTCCTATGCTTCTGCTCGCTGCCGCGCTCGCTGTCTGTGCCCCCGGACCTCGTGACCATTGCGTCCACGACGGCGACACTGTGTGGTGGGAAGGCGAGAAGATCCGCATCGCCGACATCGACACGCCGGAGTTGAATGGCGCGTGCGAGTATGAGCGTGAGCTTGCGCAGCGGGCGAGAAACCGTCTGGTCCAGCTTCTGAATGCAGGGACCGTTCAGATCGCCCGTGAAGGCCAAGATCGTTACGGCCGCACCCTTGCAACGCTGCACCGCTCAGGGCGCTCGATTGGCGATCAGCTGGTCGCAGAGGGGCTTGCACGGACCTGGTCTGGGCGACGCGAGCCATGGTGCCCCGGTGCCTGAGCGAGAGGGGCATGGATTCGGGCTCAAGATGGAGTTCGTGATCCTGCTCGGTTTGCACGTCATCGCTGCTGGCCTTGCTCTTGTTTGGGTGTTCTCATGACCATCACGCGCGAACAAGAGATCTGGGCCATGGCGCTTTGGGTCGATCGCGAACACGGCGAGGACGCCGAGGAGTTCATTGCCGAGCGCGTGCTTCATTTCGAGGAAAACGGCGAGACTGGTGGCAAAGACCTCTGGATCCAGGTTGCCCGGCGGTATGTCGAACTGAGGGATGTTGTCGCTGCCACGCCAAATTAGCTTGGTTGCAGATATCAGGTTCTAGCGCCCACATGGCTACTCGATCCAGCGCATGGCTTCGAAAGATACGACGATAAGGCTCAAGCTATTTTGCTTCGAACTTCCTGACTACCCTGCGCACTTGGTTCGGACTCCAAGGACCACCGCGTGGAGCGCGATGCCCAAGCTCGTTTAGTTTGGCCGCGATTTCGGTGAGAGAGCTAACACCACCATCTCGAATGCCTTTTACCAGCCGCCAAGTCTCTCGTCCCCGATAATCCGAAATCCACCTTCTCTTTTCGAGGCTCTTTGCCGGCCCTTTCTTCAATCCTTCGGAGTTTTCACGGCGACCGCTCAAGGAAACACCTTCAGCTCTGGCTTTGGCTAATCCTTCCCGGATTCTGTCACCTCTCATCCTTTGCCTCTCACTCTCCTCTCTTTTGAGCTGGTAAAGGGTGGAAGAATAGAGATGGGGTAGGTCGGCGCAGCGAAACTTCACGCGCTGATTGAAGAGACGATCCAACAGCTTGATGCGACCACGCAGCCGGTCGACTTTCCCTAATATGAGGGTCGCTCCCTGGTCCCGACAAACCTCGATAGCCTCTTCCAAAAAGATCCTCCCTTCACCTTGCCGAGGCTCCGTCTCGACAAACTCTGCAATCTTGTGAGCGCGACCTTTGCAAAGGAGTGGCGCAACCGCCTTGCGCTGAGATGCGACATTAAGCCGAGTATGCGGGCGATCAGAGAATCGCAGATACAAAACGTAGGGCCCCCTGACCTTGGGAAACCATGAACCATCTGCCTCGAAAGTAGCCATAAATGTAAAATTTACACACTCGCTGGATCGTTATGGCAAGGAATTTTGCCTATCTATCAGTATGTTGTCGCTAGTGCGAAAAAAATCGTCCTTGAGCAATAAGCCAAGCGACGCCGAGAAAAATATGCATATCATACATCATCACTCGCTGAGCAGTCTGCCCGGTGGGGTTTCCAACCCTCTCTAAGGAGATAGTGATAATGAAAAAATACACCCTCAATCCGACACTTGGATTTCGCCAAGCCTTTATGGTTCTTAATCCTCAAGCCACGAACGATGACCTCCTCACCTGGCTTCGTGAGCAGGATGACTCCGAAAAAGATCCAAGGCTCATGAACTCTGCGATGGCAGTTCTTTGCGACCAAGCGCTTTCTGAGCTTGTCGAACGCCAAGCATGCGTAGTCGGATCGAAGCTTGTGGCGGATGTCGCAGGAGCGCTTTCGCACTACGAAACGTCAATCAGAGCGTTTACCGCTTTGATTGGTCATTGCAGATTCGAACGGTTGTCGATGTTGGAACCGGTTGAGGCTTTGAAGACCTGCCTGCCCAATCACGTGCATGCTGAGGACATATTCTAACTGGAATTTGGGACAGAGCCGGACGGTCGGTTGTGCGGCCGTTCGGCGCTGACCTTTCCTCAGCTCAAACTTCAAATCGAGTAAGCGATAGGGAGGCTCGGGTGGCACTTTCGGACCGGGACCGGCATGTCCGGCATTTAGACCTGCTGAGCTATCAAGACAAAAGCAGGAGGTTCAGGAGAGAAAATCCGTTCAAATCGGGAACTAAGATCTCCGCGAAACCACAAATCACGCGGGACGAGGTGCATACCGATGGAGATGGCAACGTGATCGGGACGCCATCGATCACTGAAAAGCCGTGCTTCGGCATCCCGACTGCATGGCTCCGACATGCGCACCAGCCGCCAATCTACGTTAAGCGCCTCGACCAGAAGGTCCATAACGGTCGGTGCGATAAGTGCCTCGCGACTGACGCCTGTAAGAAGGTCGCTACCGAGCGCATAAAGAGCGTCGCCAAGGATAGGCCTGACTTCCGAGGGCCCCTCCGCAAGTGGATGGAGGCGGGAGGTTTGGAAGAGGGTGGCTTTGCGAAGGCCTTCGAAGCGCTCGGAGAGAAAGGATGGTCTGCTGTTTGCTACCCGCTCGACATAGCTTCCTTCACGAGCACTAATGATCCCAATGTGCGTGCATACTGGCAAGAGAGGGAGGACGAGGCGGCGAAGAAGGCCAGAGGGAAGGAGCGGTATCGCCTCCGACAAGCTTGGAAGGCCGACGAGGACCTCGATGTTCTACGCGACGGGCTCACCGAAGGCGCTAAAGAGCGTGAGAAGTTGCTACACGCAGTAATTAAGGGACCAGATACGCCTCGCTATCTAACTTCTCTCCCTGTCAGTTCGATTTCGCGACTGTGCAACGTGTGGTGGGCACGCGAATTCGCCCGCCTTACGGGGCGACCGATTAATGATAGTCAGATTGCCAGGGTGGCTATCGATCAGCGCCGCATCGACATGGCGCATTCAAGCCTTCGGCAAATGGTGAGAAAGGACCGGCCGAGAATAGAAAAGCTCGAGCGCGCCGCGGGTTATAACGGGGGCACCCCCATCTGGCCTAGATTCACCCATCCGGCGTCGGCTTGAGCGGTTACATTCTGTCCAGCGCTAGTCTGAAGTCGAGTGGTTACATCGGCCTACCTGAGCTTGAAATGGTCTGCCAGCCAAACGCCGCAGATTTCTGCGGGATTCCGGCAATTTGAGTGGTTACATCGCCGGAGAGTAATAGCTTCCTACTGAAGCTATGAGAGCTGGGTTTCTCCCAGCCCACCACTCTCATGGTAGATAGGGTAGAAGCCGCTTCGTCCGTCGGCGGCAAGCCGCCGACGGAAAAGGCTCACCGCCGGCACGCCGGCGGCTCACCTTTTCTTTCCCTTCGGGTCACCAAGCGAGCGAAATAACCTTCCTCGGCGAGCTAGCTAAGACGTAGGAAGAGAGGCCAACCAAGCCCCGGCGATCGGCATTGGCCGGATGGAGAAGGATTGTGGCGTCTCGGCCTTCCTATCTTCGGTGGGCTTTGGCTCGGCCAGATAGCAAGCTGTTGAGAGAAAGGGGGCCGCCACCGGATCTGCGTTCAGTCATCCGGCGTTCGGCAGATGGATAATGGCTCGAGATAAACCGGCAGCTGAGCTCAACGAAACTCATAGCGTTGCCATCTGCCCGCAACTCGGCGGGCGAAACCCTCGATGTCTTCCTGGATCAGTCGCTCCAGGCCAGCTGAGGTTGGCTGGCTCGATGGGTCGATCCACGACAGTGAGAAGTTAACCGGCGGGTAGAAACCGAGACCATCAGCCAGTGCCATCTGAAATTTTGATATCGCTCGCTCGTGGTGGTCGGTGAGCATGAGGATTGGTTCGAATTCGACGTCGCTGACTTGGTATGCGTTCATAATGAAAACCTCGTTTGTTGCTGAGGTGTGCATCATCGCGTGTATCGTGGTGGAAGTCGGGTGGCTTCGTAATCGGTGGAGATGGGAAATGTCGCTGGCTCGAAAGAAGGCTTGGCCAAGGATCAGAGTGTGTGAGCCCGCTATAACAATAGGCCAGCAACGAATTAGCTCACCACCGTCATCTGGTCAGCCTTCAGTCTCTCGAAGTATTCAAGTCGCATGAGCCACCATTTTCGGCGAGCCTTGCCATGATGCAAGGGATGGGAGTCAACCAAGCCCCGGCGATCGGCACCTTCCGGGTGGTAACGAACCATATTTCCTAGGACCTCCTGTTTCCCAGGAATCTAGAGGTTTTCGCTCGGTGGAACGCGGGCGTGAGTGATGCAAGCAACTCGATCGAAGTCGGAATATCATTCAACCATGGGCGTGAAACGGAGCGTCGGATGCCCTCATTGGAAGAGCTGACGGCTCGGTTCGAGTTCAGATGGCTGAGCTTACTAAATCGGCGTTCGTTTACCCTGTTCTACAGCTGATCATGTGGGTGCCTTGTCGCCTGCAGTCGTGGAAGACGAGTGGCTTACTCTGGAGCGGCATATCTGGAAATCCACCCAGGTTGACGACCTATGTAGACGTGTCTACTCAGCACGAATGGCAGGGAATAACGAAGACTACCTTCGGCGTCTCAAGCAAGATGGGCGCGACGATCTCCTGGAGCAGATCGAGGCTGGCGAACTCAGCATCTACGCGGCGGCTCTGATCATGGGGTATCGTAAGCGTAGAACAGCTCCATCACGCGCTGACCAGATTACATATCACTGGACCCGAGCAAGCGCGGCCGAGAAGAAGCTATTCCTCAAGCGCAACTTTCAGAGCGTCACGCCGATGGTGCAGAGGATCATCGCTGAGCATCACGAGAAACAGGCTAACAAACCCGCCGAATAGGCGAAAGTCCTGCCCGACAAATCACTCCGCGTGTCGTATAATGGTGTCTATAAACCACTGTTATAGGACAATATTTTGACTAAGTCTGCAAATGCCTGCACCATAAGCGATGCCGCCGAAATTTGGATGCGGCGCTGCGAACTCGAACAGCTCGAACGCGCTACGCTTCATTCCTATCGCGGCCACGTGAAAAACCACATAGAGCCGAAGATAGGACATCTGCTGCTCAGGGAGCTTAGCGCGCCCGATGTTCGCGAATTTCTCGATGCGATGCTTCAAGACAGCACGCGCGCAATGGCGAAGAAATGCCTTACGACGCTGCGATCCATCATCAGCGCCGCGCAGGAACGAGGGCTCGTGCAACACAATGTCGCTCGTGATGTGAAGCTCCGGCGTGCGGACCGCCATAAACCGGAGCGTGTGTTTCCCTCCAAGAATGAGATCAAGGCGTTGCTTGCGAACGTCTCCGAGCGTCACAGGCCTTTGATAATGACTGCGCTGCTTACGGGCATGCGTATGTCAGAACTGCGCGGGCTCAAATGGAGCGCAATCGACTTCGACCGGAGCATCATTACCGTCCGGGAACGCGCTGATCGGTATTGTGACATGGGCTCGACGAAGAGCAGCACCAGCCGCCGTGAGATACCGATGGGCCCATCGCTAAAAGCGGTCCTGCAGAACTGGAAGCCGGCCTGTCCGAAGGGTGATCTCGACCTGGTGTTTCCGAACGGCGTTGGAAACGTCGAGACCCACTCGAACATCTACAACCGCATTTTCAAGCCGCTGATGCTGAAGTCGGGCATCGTAGACCGGGAGGGCGCTCCGAGGTTCTCACTACACGCTATGCGCCATGCTGCTGCATCGCTTTTCATTGAGCAGGGATGGCCGCCGAAGAAGATCCAGACAATGCTGGGGCATTCGTCGATCACCATGACGTATGACGTCTATGGCCACCTTTTTCACGACCCCGCGAAGGACGTGGACCTCATGGGTGAGATGGAGCGGGAGCTGCTGGCGGCATAGGCCGCGCGTCAGACGATTGCGAGACGTATCGACGGGAGGCCTATCTGTAGGCTAGAACTGCCGCTTAGTTTTCTCTGGAACGAGGTGTTGGCAGCGGCCGGAATAGTCGCCCGCCTTTCCTGAAATCGAAATTGCGCCGGTATATCGGTCAATACGCAGCTTCGGCTTGTTCATGAAGTTTACCCGCACCGTGGCAGTAATCTCATTCGGTTTGATCTCCAGATTTCCGAGCTTGAACCAGCCGTCCTCTCCACCGCGGAGGGTCGGTAACATTGCAGGAGGCATCCGAATTCGACCTTCGCCACCTTGAATAAAAAGTGCGACTTGATCTCCATAATCCTGCTGGCGCGTGCCGTATACTGTCGCGTTGCTCGAGCCAGAAACGAACCCGCCGCTACCGGTATAGGTGGAATTCGAATTCCCGGTGATGACCGTTGTTTTGTTCGCAGTGCCAGAACCACCGCACACGAGGTCGAGGCGGCCGCCATCTTCTAAAGGTAATGGATCAGGCGAGGCGGGCTGGGATGAGCGATCAGTTTCGTTACCCTCCCAATTCGACGACGCCTGTGACATCGCTCCGGAAGGTAGAAGCATAACAGCGGTGGCTACTAGCATTCCGCGAAGGGACCATGTGGTCTTCATATCATTCGCCTAGCCATCGCAAGCACATCCGCGCCCTTTCTTGCAGTTCTTATCGCGAGCTATGCAGCTGTCCCCACAGGCTTTGCCTTTTTTGCAGACCTTGCAGCATGCCGCCGCGAAGGCCGTGCCGCAGACCGGCCCGGCAGCGCCGGTTAGACTGAGCGACGAGAGCGCAATTGCAGCCAAAATTGCTTTCATGGTTCTCTCCCTTGAGCCGATAATGACCTATTCGTGGAAGATTGCCAAATGAATAGGAGATAGGGCGAATTAAAAGTTTACGATAACGCTTGTCATAGGAAAAATTTGACAAGTTTTTCGGATCTCATCGCCGATCAAGTTAGGTCTGCACAACGTCGTTTTTGTAGCTTCATCCAGAGGCCTGTCTGTTCTCTTTAGCCTCGCAGATTACAGGCAGATAAGCCGGTGAACAACAAATCGGCCGACAGGGCCGCCAAATCTCGACTAGTTTCTATTTTCGTAAAATCCTTTTCAGCTTCTTGTAGATGCGCTTGCCTAGCCCCTCGGCATCATCATCATACTCATCCATGAAGCCTTTAACGATGGGCTTGCCGACCCTATAAATTAAATAGCCACTTCCTGTAACGATGATCGTGATCGGCTCACCCGTAGCTAGAATAACAAGGAAAGTGCTATTAACCCCAAGTTCCGCAGCAATTTCCGTTAGTGACTTACCCGATAGTGGACTGGCTGTGACTGCAATCTCGGCGTCAATCATTACGTAGCGAAGGAAGTCGCCGTCTGGAGCGTTCGGTGAAGCTATGGCAAGAACGTCTCGTAGCGTTGCGTCGAGATTCGGACCTAACTCATCGACAGACCGAATGTCAGAGTTGAGTCGCAGTTCCTCTATGAGCTCGTTCAATTCATCGCGACTGATTGCTCCCGCATCTTCGCCTATTGACGTGACCCCCAGCTTTCCCCCAGCTGGGATTAGAGCCTGGCCGCGTTGTTGCGCATGAGCGCGGTTGAAGCAATGGGCTGCGCAGCGGAGCCCGG
>NZOF01000127.1 GCA_002695185.1 Erythrobacter sp. | reverse complement strand
GCTTACCCATCACTGCCACATCCTGGAGACCGGCAACGATAGCTTCCGCTTCAAAAACAGCTCTGCCAAGCAGGCCAGAACCCAAAGGAGAAAACCACGAGTTGACCCACACATGACACCCGAAACATAATCCGCAGACGGGTCACTTCTCGATGGAAAACCCGGGTCACTTCTCAGTGGAAATCAACACCTACAACAGCGATCGCGTCCGGGAAGCCACATCCGTCACGATAGAGATCGTTCGGAAATTCGCCGACCAGACCGGGTTCGTCGTCCATCCCAGACGATGGGTGGTCGAACGAACCTTCGCATGGCTCAATCGAAATCGACGCTTGGCAAAGGACTTCGAGCGAACCATCAAATCCGCAACTGCACTCCTATATGCCGCTGCTGCCGTCGTCCTCATCAGGCGCATCGCTCGTTACGCATGAGATTCAAGACAGGCTCTTAGTGGCCAGAACAGCGGCTAACTGATCAAGTAGCTCAAGATATCGCTTGCTGATTTTATTCATATCGTCGCCCCAAACAGTTGCCTCTCATCAGGAGCCATTCGATACATCCTTTTTAAAGGGATTGTGACCAGGGTCATTGATGAACCCCAGCCGCCTTGATCCAGCGTGAAACGAATGCCTCGGCCTGTATCGGGGACGGCAATTCTGCCGATGGGAATGTCTGTGCAACAACATTTTCGAGCTTCACCGCCTTGGGAGGGGCAACGAGGCGCCATTTAGCCAGCGCTGCTGTAAAGAAGAAAAGGCTGGCATCCACCTCTCCCTTCTCAAGCAACAATTCCCCGACCCACTGCCGGATGTAGGCCTGGTTCTCGATATCGCTGTCATCATGCTCTCTCTCGATCAGAAAAGCCGATTTACCATAGCATATCAGGGCGGAATCGACTTGGCCCATCAGATGAAAGCAGCGCCCGATGTTACCGTAGAATGCGCCACCGCGATCCTGATCGCAGACGGCAGGATCGAGTACCTGATCCACGTTCGCGTCTCCCAGAAAATAGGCTAGCGCAGGGTCGATCGCACCGGAATCGCGTTCGGCCAAAGCCAGATTATGTTCCGAGCTAAAGTGCGTGTCGACACCACTATCCTTCTTCAGACGCGCACCATCTTTCCCCCATTTGATTGCAGCCAGATAATCCCCGTTCATCCAGAACCCATATGTCTGCATGTCGCAATAATTGATGTAGCGGGCATCCTTCCCCTCCAATGTCTCCTCATATTGCTCGAGCGCCGTGCGCGCATCCTCGAGCCGACCCAGATTGACGAGGCTACGATGATAGGCCCGAAATATCGCGTCGAAGTCTGCATATTCGCGCCATTCTTTAGTAGGCACAGCCGACAGGAGACTGTGTGCAATCCGAACGAACTCTACCGGTGACGCGTTAGTGCGCAGCGCGACCCGCACTTCATTGAGACGCGCAAACGCCCGCTCAAAATGCCCCGCGTTTACGCAGAGCTCAGCGCCTTCAAACCACCGCCCTACCGTGCTGGCAGAAGGCCTTTTGCTTAATTCTGACAAATGGGTTCCAAAAAAGGCATCGTAGAATGAAAGAATTTTGTCGATGTACCAGACGCGCTCGGATCGTTTGAAGGTCTTGTGGATGAATGCGCGGATGACCGGATGAAGTTCAAATCCCTCATCTCCCTGGTCCAGCTTCTTGACGACGAGCAGATTGAGGGAGCGCAAAAGGCGGATCGCCTTGCTTGTCTGATTGTAGTTCGCTCGTGAATGGAGATAGTCCGAAACAGTGATGGCCGAAACAGGCCGGAGCGTTTCCGCAAGGGCCTGGAGAACTATCTGTTCCCGGTCGCGCAGGCTCTGCCAAATCGATCGCAGGGTCGCATCCGGAATCTCGCCGGTGCCGGAAGCAATGTTGGTAAGCAACTCCTCAAGGGTCACGTGAGGTGCGCGGGCCGCAACCTGTGCGGCCAGGAGATCGAGCCAGAACGCGTGACCCTGTGTCTTGACATGCGCCTCGGCTACGCTTTCGTCGGCAACATGGGCCTTGCGCAGTCCGAACAATTCCTTTGTGGCCGGGAGATCGAGCCCTTCGAGCCTCTTGCCGTACATGGCATCTGACGTGATCGCAATTGCAGGCCGACACGTGAAAATCAGCACCGCATCCGATTTATTTTGCAAGAAGCGCGAGACAAATGCTCCCGCGGATCCAATTAGAGTATCAAGTTCCAAATCGACATAATGATCGACATTATCAAATATGACCAGCAGCTTGAGGCCATCAGTAAGGGAGCAAAACAAATCGGCCAAGGTCTCAATCGTCTGCTTGGACAGTTCGCTACTCATAACGCGGCTGTCATTGAGAGCTTCTATCATGTTTATGATATGATCTTCGAACTTGTCACTCTGCTCTTTGCAATCTCGCCACAAGCGATATTCATATTTTTCGCGGCAATGGTCGCTATTGTAGAGCTGCGCTGCCAGAGCCGATTTGCCCTGGCCTCCCATGCCGGTGATGAACGCGACGCGGAAGCTGGCTTCGATGAGCTCCTCCATATCCTGTTTTCGGCCCACATAATGGTCTATGACAGGAGGCCGATCCGCTTCAGTGTTTACGAGGCGCGCATATCGGGCCGAGAAGACTGCCTCCTTTTCTACAGATGCTGGGCCTTCAGGTTGCTGTTCCGCAACAGGCGGCCGCAGCGGCAATGCGCGCTTAGGGGTGTGCGGCTTTTCAAGCGATTGCCACTTTGACGCGAGAGCAGGAAGGAAATCATGGCAGTCCACGCCAGCGTAGAAGGAAATCCTGCCCCGATCGAGGCCGGGTCGCAGCAAGTCGAGCAGTTGGGTGCGCACGCGAGGCTTTTTGTCGCGGAAGCACCAGACGACCTCGGGATAGGCATTGTCGTCGACCACCACATCAACGAGCGCACGGGTGAACGCATCGTCCCATCCGCCGTATGCAAGCACGACGACGATCTGGTTTCGCAAAAGATTGGCGAGCGATGACCGAAGCTGGGGCCTGTCCTGATTTAACTGGCGTGGCGTATGCAGCGTGTCGGAGCCGAACCAATAGCCATGGAGATAGACGATATGGGAACCGTCACCCTCGGTCAGGGAGATGTTTCCATCCCTGTGGAGTATCGTTCGAAACGAAGTACCGCCAGCAGCCGATATCGAGACGCCAATCAGCGGATCGAAATTGGTGGTCAACATGACCTTTCCGAACCTACCAGGATATCCTACAGCCAGCTCGCCCAGCGCTCTTACCCCAGGTGTAAGATGCCAGCCGGCCGTATCTGTCTCAAATCCGCGGCAAGCTTCTTCGGACGTGTCAGCTGTCAGCGCGTAACCGGAAGTGCGCGCAACAGCGTCAAGTCGGGCTGCTGCGACGGCCTTGCGGATAACCTGGTTGGCGACTTGAGGCCCTCTGCTCCCTAGTAGGAAGTGAAACGCATCCTGATATTTGTTCGAAGCGCCGGCGATAGCCCTTGAGAGATCCTGGCGCTCATCATCGGTCAGTTCGCTTCCAATCAGATCTATGATGCCATCTACGCCCGGCACACCCTGTCCACCTACCTCCTTGGGCGCTGTGAGTGCGGAGCCAACAACGAAAACAATCTGGCGATCGGATCCAACCATCCCATTGCTCAGTCGAGCCAGAAGAGCCTTTGCGTCATAATAGTCACTTGAATCATTCAGAATCGTAAAGTCGTTCACTTAACCCCCCCCCAGTAATACTTAGGCACAGGTCGTCCCAACCCATGCCCGTTGACTCGACACCCCCACAGAAATGCGGCTCCTGCAATTCGAAATGATGGCCGGTCAGATCACAAGCAAGTGAAAAATCGAGATAGATGAGGAGGTTCATTCGCTTTCTTTACGAGAATCTCCACGGTCCATTGCTTAGGCTCGCATGTCCGTGAACGAAGGGTAGCTTCCAAAGGCGCTGGCCCAGCAGTTGAATGGCCGATATGTTGGCAACAGCGGACGGTGATCGGCTGTTTGGCCTCCGCTAACGCACCCTCGGCGCTCCGAAGTGGACTGACCGCAAAGTCCCACTGTAAGACATGCGGCTGCCGTTTGAATTGACGGCTCAGGCAGTCAGTGGCGAGCCTTTTCTGCAAGCTTCGCTATGTGGGCAGTGCATATGGTATGTGTCGCCCGTCCCAGCGCTTCGACCCGTTCTGCCAGCCAATTGAGCTCTTCCAGGTCGATGTGATAATGCTTGGAATAGCGAGCCTTCACGTAGGCATCCTTGAGCTTTTGGAACATCGCGCGCTCCTTGCGCGATCCACGGGGCCATATATCAAACAACGTCGCGTCGCGGCCTTCAGCCTGAAGCCGCAGAAAGGCGATGTTGTGATCGTAAGGGGTATAAAATGTGAGCGTCAGCAGAATCGCTTGATATAGCCCCTCGGCTGTCTGGTGCAGGTCGAACGCCGCTTGCTTGGTGTGGCCCTTTTCAATGTGAAACTTCGCCCCTTCAAAGCGCCGCATGGCATCGGGGAAATACTCGTCGAAATATTCTTGTGCAGCAGCCGCTGCCTCTGACGGCGTCTTGGGTTTGGGCTTCGCGAGTTCGCGATCGTCTGCCTCATAGAGGGCGATGCCCTGTTCAGCGATCTCCATGAAGAAGACCCGGCCGTGGCTTAGGCCCTGGTTCACCTGCTGGAGCGAATGGACGATAAAATGCACCGGCGTGTTAATGCGCTTCTCGATGAGATAGGCGTCGATCAGCCGCTGCTCGGCCACTGACCAGTAGGCCGCCACGTCAGCCAGTTCCTTCTGGTTGACGATGACGAGGATATCCATGTCGGACTTATACTGGTTGGCGTCGAAGGGCGCGTCGACCCAGTCGCCCCTGGCGTATGATCCGAACAGGATGATCTTGAGGATGCGAGCCGATTTCTTGCGGCCGGCCGCATTCTCGGTCGCTTCACGGAATTCGGCGAACAGAATGCGGACGACCTCTTCAAGCTCGCGCTGCTTGGCCGCAGGAAGGTGGTCGAGATCGGTACGCATCAATGATTTCCGATGAGGTGGATCGCGTCCTTGCCGCCGGTCACCCCCTTTGGGGTGAGCCGCCGGTCGAAAGTCGCAAGCTTGCCCTTATTGGCGACGGCCAGGGCGAGGAGATAGGTGTCGGTCACCTGCGCGGAAGTGAGGATATGGCTGGCGTCGACATGCTCGGCAGACAGCAGGCTGATATCCTCGGCCCAGAAGCGGTGACCCGGAAGCTTGCACATTTGCGCCATGATCGACGCGACCTCAGCCGGCGAGCCGGGTGTCGAAGGGTAGCGGACATTGCCGACGATCCGGATCACGCCATTCTCGGTGATGGGGCAGGTCGCCCAGGCCTTGCCGCCTTCCGTCTCGAACCAGTGATGCGCCGCCTCATGCCCGACATGATTGGGGTCGATCAGCGCGACCAGGACATTGACGTCAAGAAGATAGGTCATGGCGCCTCATCGCGAAGGGCATTGACGATGTCCTGCGTCACTACCACACCCGGCTTGGTCGGAAGTAAGCTGATGCCGTTGCGCGTGCGAGCCGCTTCCGGCGCATGCAGCGCCTTGCGGGCCAGATCCGAGAGGACACGGCCAATCGAGCTGTGCTGATGATCGGCGATCGCGCGCGCCGCCGCCATCACATCATCATCGATCACCAGGGTCGTCCGCATCGCATCATCCTCAAGCATTGAGCATCACGCATCATATGCCATCTGGATCGCTGGCGCAACGACGGACAAATTCGGTCGCTGCGATGGATGCACCGTCCATGATGTGATCCAGCGCCTCCCTGATAGGCGGTGCAAGCCTGACCGTTATCCTGCGCTTGTCGCGCGGGTCGAGACGGCGCGTCAATATCTTCCGCACGGCAAGCTTGGCGGTCCAGCGATGGGCGCTGGAAGAAGGAATGTTGGCGACGGTGCAAAGCGCGGACTGGTAGACAGCGAAGCCTTCCAGTTCGGCCTGGTAAAGGTGGAGGAGCATGTCCCAGTTGGGATTGGCGCATAGCTGGGCGCCCAGATTTTTCTCGACGAGCCTTCGCTCCTCGATCAGTGCCCGACATGTGCCGAGGCGGTGGCGACGCCGCTCGGTAGCGGCGTCTTCCTGGTTTTTGTCGTCTCGCATTTCATCCCCTGTCGATCCATGCGAATGATGGTGTTCGTCCGATCAGCCGGTCACGGGTTCGGGCAATCCGCCCGCCCGAAAGGTTTCGATCAGCGCGTGGTGCTCAGGCGCCAGCATGTCGATCGCGCCGGACTTTCTCTCCGTTTCGCGAAGCAGATGAGACGGGCATCGCCCTTCATAATTTCCGAGGTTCGGACGATGGATGCGGTATCCCAGCAGATCGGTCAGATCCGCGTCGAAGGTACGGGCGACCTCGGGCGGATAAGCCAGCCACTGAAGCTCATAGGGTTTGAGCCAACCCAGCGTGTAGCTGATGATCATGCCGCGCCGTGGCAGGGCCGAACGGTTGGCGCCGCCGGCATGGAGGGTCGATCCAAGGAACAGGAGCGCCGAGCCGGGCTCCATTTCGGCGACGATCGCTTGCGTTGGGTCTATCAGCATCTCGTCCAGCCGCCGATGGCTGCCCGGCCATACCTGGGTCGCGCCATTTTCCTTCGTATAGGGCGTGAATGGCCACATCACATTGACGAGAAATTCGACCTGAAGCGCTGAATCCACGAACCGGCTGCATGGCCACATATCCTGATCGCGATGCGGCACCTGTTCTATCGATCCGGGCATCAGCTCGATGGCCTGCGTGAGGTTCAGCGAGAAATGATCGCACCAGGGGCCAAGTATCTTCTGCATGATGGCGAGGATCGTCGGATGCTGGACGAACGCCTTGGTCCGATCGGACCGGCTGAGCAGGCTGCCAAACCTCCTGGTGTCGTTGCCATAAAATGGCCCTGACGAGAGGTGGGTGGCGTCGAAATCCTCTGCCAGATCGCTGGTTAGCGCCTCGACCTCGTCAGACGCGATGGCTTTAGGAATGATGTAATAGCCTTGAGCGAGCAGCTGATCGGCGTAAAAATCTGCACATGGAACGTCGGGTAAATGTGCCATGGTCGTTTCTCCTATGCGGCGGCAGCCGCGGCGAATTGGACGGGGGAGGGGCGCCAGACGCCGGCGGCCTGCATCAACGCGGGCGTGTCTTCCGTGATGATGATCTGCATCGCGCCCAACATCCCGCAGGCGAGCGTCCGGGGCAGGCCAAGCGGGCGGCATTCCCAGCCGAAGGATAGGATCTGGCTGAACCAGGGCATGTCGGCGACGCAGCAATAGGCTTCGATGCCATTTGTAAGCGCGTAGCTGGCGGCCATGGTGACGAGATAGTCGCGCACCTGCCGGCGCTCGGCCGCTCGCAGATCGCGGGACAGGCAGAAGCGCGAGATTTCCCAGACGCTGTCGGTAGCGGGCATGGGCTGATCGCAAAGTTCGGGGAAGACGTTGCCGAGAAGATAGGGGCCGCTCGTCGGCAGCAGCCGCATTGAACCGAGGTGGGTGCCATCCGGTTCGGCGGCAATCAGATAGATGGTCGAGGGGCCATCGAACTGGTCCATCTCGTACCGCCCGGCGAGGACCGGGACGTCCCAGCCAAGAAGGTCGACGAAGACGCGCTTTCGCGCCTCGTACATCGATCGAAGAACAATGTCTTCTTGAAGGCTTCCGCCTCGAACGACCTGCGTCATGTCGGCTCCCTGTGTTGTTGCGCCTTGAGGGTCGCGCAGCAGGGAGGGACGAACAATTCCTCTAAAAAGAGGGATGGCAGAGCGAAGGATCAGCCGCGATGCTGCCGCACGCCGAGGCGTGCGGCGTGAGCGGGGTCATCAGTCGATGTTCAGCGCCCGATAGCAAATCTGGCCGTCAAACAGCGCGCGGACGACCAGTTCGGTGCGCTTGTAGACATCATATTTCCGCATGGCTTCGTCGATATATTGCCGCACGGTGTTGGGCGAGATTTTGAGGATGCCGCCAATCTCGGAATTGCCCTTCCCACAGGCGACAAGCGCTATGCAGTCCAGCTCCCGCTGGCTGAGCGTCGGAATTTCCGGGACCTGTGTGCCCGGCGCCCAACGTGCGCGCTGAAGCCTCCGCGCCGCTTCAAAGGCGAACATGCCGACGAGTTGGGCGGCGCCACGTAGATCGGCGTCGAGGGTCACGGAATTCTTCCCGCCGAACGAACATGTGCCCCTATATTCACCGGGCGCTTGCACCGGGATGGTGAGGCCTTCTCGCAGGCCAAAGGGCTTTGCCTCTTCCAGAATTTGCTGCTGCCTCTTCGTCATCCGGATCATGGCCGGGATCACGCTCCACAGGAAAGCCGTGACCGTCTTCGTGCTGGCGGCATGGACCGGGTCATCCGCATAATAGTTTCGAAGGAGCGACCGTTCGATCCAGCCTTCATGATAGCTGGTGATCACCATCGCATCGCGAGGCGGCCCGACAAGATCCACATGGCTGACAAGCGCGAACTGATCGAAGCCGAGCGAGGGCGTGACCTCGGCCAGCAATTCCTTGAGTGCGAATTCGTCCTGCACTTCTCCGCAGCTGTTCACGAATTTGCCGAGTCGCGGTGAGATATACATGTCCGT
The DNA here is from genome assembly GCA_002695185.1 of Erythrobacter sp. The sequence goes on along the minus strand of NZOF01000127.1, from coordinate 19,417 downwards.
TCTCCTCATAAGGGCCGGCCTTTGGGCGACCTCTCCAAAGTGACGCCGCGACCAGGTCGCGTGCCGTCGGCGCCGAATTTCGGACGCCGCGCTTAGGCCCGCTCACTGCCTGGCCGTCGCCTTGTCCCGGTCCCATGAGGAGGATCGGGGTCATGTTGCTCAGCGGGATGTCGAAAGCGTAGCAGCCACGCGTGCCTCGCCAAGTCGGTTTGCAACCGAAATGAGTTTACACAAATTTGTCATGAAGGCTGTGGCACTGATGCAACAGCATCGGATTGGAGCTTGTTCTGAAATGAAACGGCCCCGCCAGAGATGGCGAGGCCGCAGGGCGACGGGCTCGGGGGGCGTAATCCCGTCGCAGACAACTTAACGGCTCACATCCATCTGCCCAGCCCATTTCCTGGTTAATGGGCGTTGACCATGTCTCTGACTGCAATTGTCATGATCAGAGCGGATGGCCGGACGCGCAACAGCCTCTTACCGTGCGGACGAATGTCTTGCGCGTGCGGAGGGTTTGGCCGAGGCAGGTTAGTGGCGACCTTGAGAACTTTGATGGTCCTCCACCGGTGAGCCGAGGACCAGAGTTATTATCAGCCGTTCAGCTTGTCCTTCAGCGCTTTGGCAGGCGTGAAGCCGAGTTTCTTGGACGCGGCGATGCTGATCGCCTCACCCGTCGAAGGATTACGGCCGTCGCGTGCGGCGATGTGCTTCACCTTGAACTTACCGAAGCCGGGGATGGAAACTTCCTCATCCTTCTCGGCTGCTGCTGCAACCTGCGCGAACAGGGCGTCCACCACCTTCTTGACGTCGGTCTTTGCGAGGCCCTCGTCAGCGGCGATCGAGGCGATGATATCGGTCAGCGTCATAGGAATTCTTCCATTTGATGATTCGGGCGGGTCAGATGCCAAGTTGGCGATGATCCGTCGAGAGGGGGCACGCCGGCTATCGCGACGTTGCCGTCTTTCTCCCGGGTGCATGTGCCGGAAGCAAGGGTTTGAGCGCGGCGATGGCGGTCGCGCCGCCGAGCTGGATCGAGAGCTGCACGACGTCGCGCAGTTCCCGCTCCGTCAGTGTTTCGACCGGTAGCTCCTGGATGGCGGCGGCGTAGCGTGATCGGAGGGAAAGACGTGCAGCATCGATTTCGTCGAGCAGTTTGCGCTGCCGCACTTCAAGCTCGGCCAGGCGCTCACGTTCGGTCAGTTTTGGCATGATCCATGGTCCTTCATGGGTCTGCCCGCCGGAGAGGAGATTGCCAGATCGGCGCTGGATAGCAAGATGGCACTGTTAGAATGGGATTTGAGCAACCACATGCGACAGTGGATCTGGCTGGGGCCTTCACCGCCTGTTTGCTTGACCGATGCAGGGCAGGTGAACGTGCTGATATGGCCCTAGCCCTGCGTGCGCCTTCAAGGTCAGGATGGCGGCTTTGCCAGATCCTCCAGATAGTCGGACGCAAAGTCGACCTTGAAGGCGGACCAGAGAAGCAGATGGTCGGACATCTGATAGGTCCGCCATTCCTTGTAGGTGGGAAGATTACCTTTCTTGCCGGGCTTTATCTCGGGCGCGTAAAGCGCTTCGTCCTCCATGCGGTAGACGGCCTCGAAGAAATCGAGAGCGCCGCCTCTGGGCGTCTCGTCGAAGCGCTTGCCGCGCCAGATGGCTATCTGATCGTAAAATTTGTCCTTCGCGACATTGGAGCCGCCCTTGGCGTCGCTGGCGCGCCTGGTGAGGACGTCGGGAATTTTGAACCCGGCATCCGTGATTGCCGTGAGCGTCGCATCCTTGGGGTCGAAGATGTTGAAGTCACCAAGCAACACCAGCGTGTCCGGTTCGGGCTGGCGGGCCTTCGCTTCGCCCGGCGTTGCCGGGAGGGGCTGGGCGGCCTTCTTCGCCCGTTTGGCCAGGAAATCCGCGAGGTTCCTGATCTCGGTGAGGCGCTTCTCGTCCAGCGCCTTCTGCTTCCCATAATAGATATGGACCGTGCAAAGATCGATCTTGGCCCAGCCAGCCTTGAAACCGCATACGAAGGGCGTCCGGGCGAACTGGAGAACCTCTTTGTCTACCTGCCGAGGTAGCACGATTTCGCCGGCGAGGCCGCCGAAGGTGACCTTGCGGCTGTCGTAGAGGAACGCCATCCGCTCATAATTTCCGGGCCGGCCTTCGGTCACGTCGGTCACGATATATTTCCACCACCCACCAAGCAGTCCCTGCACGCGTTTGAGCGCGCTCAGGTCGTCACGCACTTCCTGGATGGCGATGATGTCGAAGTGGCTCAGGATCTCGGCGATATAATAATAGGCGTCGTCCAGGCGCCCGCCCAGCTTCGCGCTCTCGAACTCGCGGATGTTCCAGCTCGCGATCAGGACATCGCCATCGATCGTCTTGGTCGGAATATTCTGCGCGGCGATCGCGGCCCGAAGACGGGTCAGCCCCTGCGCGATGCGGACGCGCGTTGCCTCATCCTTGCCTCTGAGACCTGCATAATAGGGCATCTGATCCTCCCGCTGACGAGCGCATTCGATTCGGTGTAACCTCTGCGCAGGATTGCCGCGAGTTGTTACGGCTCCGAGTTGGATGCTTTCATGCCGTTGTGCCTTCTACCAGGCGGTAGCGTGCGTCGGGGACCTGCCGCATAATGCGCCGTTCTCGTAGCGGAGCAGACTCATGCCGACACTCGACTTGCGCGATCTCCATCTGATGAAGAAGGCGCTATGTCTGAGCATCCATGTGATCGAGCGGCAACCCGAAGGGCCGTTTCGATCCGGTTCTGATCTGGCCGACATGAAGGATTTTGCCGAACGGCTGATGGAGAATGACGAGGAACTCGCCCACTATCTGCGATCGGCGCTGATCATCTTGAACGGCGGTCCGCCGGCGGTTTAAGCCGGTGTCCGCGACCTGATGCTGCTGCGTCGCGGTCTGTGCGGCTATCCGCGCGACCTGCCGGGAGGTAGCGCGTTACTGGCTTGAAATAGCATCAGCTTCTGATGTTCCTGGAGGGCGATTCGTAGCGGTCGTGCCGACCTGCCATGCCTCAGCGCCAGCTCTGTCCAACTCAGTCTTTCGCCATCGCGCTCATGTAGCAGGAGGGAAAGCATGTGCCAGCGTTGCTGATCTTTGTGAAGTCTGGCGGCCCGCGCGTCGCGCGCTGCCTCCATGTCTTTGGCGGAAGGTTCGAACAAGCCGCCGCGCTCCCGCAGGACATGCCCATAATCATCGGCAGCCAAAGCAAGCTCCATCAGGGAGGCTCGGTGGAAATTGGGGGAGTCGAGGAGTTTCCTGATCGGAACCCGTGCGGCGTCGCTGAGCTTCGGGTAATCGAGAAGATCGGCCTCCGGGTCATGGCCGCAGATGTGGCGCAGGCTGTTGAAGCAGCGCAGGGAGAGTATGCCCCATTGATGCAAGAGATAAAGGGAGGGATCCGCCAGGGGCGGCTTCGACCTTTGCTCGTCTATGGCGGCACGGCGGCGCATCAGCGCCTCGATGAGGGGCGCGATGTCGGGCGTTTCGACATCGGCCAGCAGATTTTCGAGGCGCTCGATCAGAAACTCGGACGGCGGCGGGGTGCTGTTGCCGTTTGCCCGAGGGGTGACAGGCGTACTTGCCATTACGGCCTGGGGTTCCGGACGATCGACTATCTTCACCTCCCTATGCGCTGCACCGGCCTTTGCGCAGCGCCGGAACGAACCGCGATACCATCGCCAGGCTGCGAACAACATATGGTGGACGATCTTCCGGCCTTCACGCCCTGATCCTCCTCAATTTGGCCGTCGGAACAAGGAGTTTTCTCGACGCCGTTGCGGGTCTTGGGCAAACTGATCGTGAGCCTGTTCAGCCCACCGCGTGGGAGAGTGCAGCCTTGGATAGGCGCATCTGCCATCTACGGCCCGGTTCTTTGCCGCCGGATATTTGGACATGCCATCGGTGCAACCACCAGTGTTTGTACCAGTGGTAGAGACTGGTGCGCCGTTGGTTATCGGGTCGGTGCCCGCCGCGTCGCGACAGATGGGATGCCTCTTTGCTTATGCTGAACGGCGGTCGCGCTAATAGCCGAGCATATCCAGGCAGGCGCCCGCCTGCTGGAAATAGGCGCCGCCGAAAAGCCGGACATGAACAAGAAGGGGCCATAGCCGGTAAACCGGCTGCCTCTCCTGCCAGCCCTGGGCAAGGCCACAGGCATCATAGAAAGCATCAGGCGGCTGGTCGAACAGGCTCAGCATCGCAAGATCGACTTCGCGGTCGCCATAATAGCAGGCCGGATCGATAAGCCCTGACACATGATCCTTCTCGATGAGGATATTGCCACCCCACAGATCGCCATGGAGCAGCGTAGATGAGGGGCTGGTGGGGAGGAGGTCGGAAATGTGGTCGGCCAGCCTTTCGACGCGATGCGCCAAATGCGGCTCGATCTGGGAGAGGTGGCATCGCAGCCGATTATTCGCCCAGAAACTGGCCCAGTCGTCGGATCTGGCATTGGCGATTGGGATCGGGCCAAAGCCATAGTCCCGATCCCAACCATAGCTTTGCTTCGTCGGTGCATGAAGATGATCGAGGATCTCGGCGAGATGGCCCCAGGATCTTGTGATCCTGCCGGTTGCAGGGAGATCTTCCAGCAGAAGAAGGCCTTTTTCCACTGCCAATATGTGCGGGGCGGGCGTGCCGGTTTCCCGGATGGCGGCCAGCATGGCCGCTTCCTCTTCAACCAGGGGACCGCGCTTTGCGATAATGGTCTGGCCGCCCTGGAGGACGAGCCTTGTCACGGAACTCAAATCACCGCCCGACAGGCGGGATGCGCTTTCAATCGGCGTGCCGAGCAGGCTTCCGGCGCGCGCGAACATCGATCTCATAGCCCCTGTCTTCCCGCTTAATTCCGGACGATCCGGCCACTTTTTGTCCTGCTCGAAAAATGCTTCGCCTGAAAGGGCGAATGAATTTGCGCGGTAGGAAAATGTCGAGGGGGCGCAGGACGCTTCACGCTCCCTGCTGCCGTCACCTCCAGATGCTGGCTGGGCCAGCTACAACGGCTCCTGACGACAGAGCCTTTCAAGCTGCTGGTGTGATGGCCTGGTCGTTTGCGGCTTCATGCCCGGAGGCCGATGTCAACGCGTCCTCGCCAAAGTGGGGAACCTCAAAGTCGACGAAGTCAGCCCGCAGTGCCTGACGATAGACTGGTTTGAGGAAAGCTGCGATGCGGCGGTACGGAACGGTCGCGACATGCGCGCCGACCACATAGGGGCCGACCTGGTAGCTGCCGAAGGCGATTTCTATGCCAGCGCCAGTGAAGACGAAGTTCGCAAGCGCGTCCCAATCCTTCGTACCCTCACGAATGGCGTCAGGGTCCAGGAGAGGTTGCTCCTCTTCGTCATCCTCGTTCTTCGGCCATTTAATGGCGGAAAGTTCTTCGAGAATGCACGCCTGCATTGCAGCCAGCGCATCCGTTTCATTCTCGAAAATCGACTGGAGCGTTTCGATCTGGAAGAAAGGCTCGAGAAAGAAGGCGAACGTCTGGAAGCCCACATTGCCGTGGGCAGCGCCAGCGCCATACCAGTATAGGCTGTAACGAATGCTCACTGTCTGCCCATGGACCATCGGATCCGCGCAGGATGCGTCCCAGATATTGGTCCGTTGGGACCGGCTCTGGCCGAAGCTGAACCAGCTGTCCTGCGAAAGAAGGCCCGAGCGATAGTCGCATAGGCGCGACTTTACCCACCCCTTGATGATGTCCGTGCAGTCTCCCAGATTTCGGTAGTCGGTAGAGGTGAGATGCGGAATTTGCGCTGTGAACGCATAGCCCGGCGTCCCGATATGCTCCTCTGTGATGACGGATTTGCTCCAGCCGATGCCGGATTCATCGAGGATGAGATCGCTTTGATGCTCCGTGGCGGTCAGCTGATGCTGAATGGATCGAATGAGCTGTTCGCCGAATGCGTCGTCGGTCGCGTCAAGAAACTGGAGGCCCGAAAGCAGGTCGGGTCGCGCCGCATCGGCGTCGAGAAGGACCGGAACGATATAGATGTCGCTCGCCAGCTTTTCTTCGAGTTTGGTCAAAGCAAGCCGGATTTCGCGCTGCACATAGCCGCGCCGGTTGACCGAATTGTTCGAGACGAAGATGACGATCAGGGCTGCGGCATTGAGTGCCTTTCGTATCTCATAGTCCCACTGCTGACCGCCAATCAGATGCTCCTTGTCGATCCAGGCATTATGCCCTTGCCGCTTGAGAAATTCATACCAGGGCGCGACGCGCGGACGGTCGGCGGTCGTATAGCTCAGGAATATCAGCGGCGCGTCGGTCATGTCGAAAGCCATATCCAGGTCGGTCGATCGGAAGGGAGAGGCTAGAAGTCGAAGAGCCTGCGCGCAACAAGGGTCGTAAGAAAGCGACGTCCCGATCCTGGGCAATTCCACATGCTTAGCCAAGGTGTGAGCGCGGGCAGGGCGTCCCCCTTGCGGGGCCGGGCTCTGCTTCGCGTGCCGCTCCGTCGAGCCGGCCTCAGGGCCGTCTCGCCCCTTCGGGCGACGATCCCTGATGCGGCATCGGGCATCGCGCTCGCGCGCGATGGCGTCAGTTTGAAGCGGCCGCGGCCAAAGCGGTGTGGGCGTCGCTACCCTTTAGGCCCGTCGCGGCGGGCTGCAAGCCGGCAAGCCGGCTCCTCCATTGGCATTGCGGTCCTTCGGATGCGGCCCGCCTCAGGTGCCGGGCCTGCCGGTTCGCTCTTGCCGCCCACCCCGCTTTCGCCGGGGCCGGTGGCGTTAGAGAGAAGGAATGAAGACATGGAACTCAAGCATATCGACATCGCCAACCTCGACGTCTCCGCCACCAATATGCGAGGCGTGAAGAAGGCGCCCGACCTCACCAATATCCTGCCGTCCGTCCGGGCGCGTGGGGTGCTGGTCCCGCTTATCGTCCGGCGAGAATCCTGTCCTGAGCCTGCCGAAGGGGGCTCGCCCGAAACCTATGAGATCATCGCGGGCAAGCGGCGCTATCATGCCGCGCTCATCGTCGCGGAAGAAAATGGCGGGATCAGCGATCCGCTGCCCTGTGCGGTCATGGCCGCAGGGGATGACGCCGCAGCGCTCGAAGCCTCGATCATCGAGAATATCGCTCGGCTCGATCCCGACGAGGTGACGCGGTGGGAGAATTTCACCCGGCTGGTCAAGGAAGGGCGGACGCCGGAGGATATCTCCAACACCTTTGGCCTCACCGCCTTGCAGGTGAAGCGGACGCTTGCGCTCGGCAATCTGATGCCCCGCATTCGTACCCTCTACAAGGGCGGCCATATCGACGTCACCACAGTGCGCCATCTGACCCTTGCGTCAAAGGCGCAGCAGCGCGACTGGCTCAAGCTGCTCGATGATGAAGACGCCTATGCGCCGGTCGGCCACAGGCTCAAGGAATGGCTCTTTGGCGGGGCGTCCATCCCCACCAGCGTCGCCCTGTTCCCGCTCGATGCCTATACCGGCGGGATCGTCTCTGACCTGTTCGGCGAGGACAGCTATTTCGCCAGTTCCGAACAATTCTGGCAGGCCCAGCGCGCAACCGTGGAGATGAAGGCGGACGCCTATCGCGACGAGGGCTGGCAGGATGTGGTGATCCTCGAACCGGGCGAATATTTCCACACATGGGAGCATGAGCGTTTGCCCAAGAAGAAGGGCGGGCGCGTCTATATCGCCATCGACAGCCGGGGCGGCGTCACCTTCCATGAGGGCTATGTCACCACGAAGGAGGCCCGCAAGGTCGAAAAGGGGGGAGCCATCGAGCGCAAGGCTCGGCCCGAACTTTCCGCCCCGCTCGCCAACTATGTGACCCTCCATCGCTATGCCGCTGTGTCGGCGCGACTCGCCGAAGCGCCTGCCATCGCGCTGCGATTGATGGTGGCCCACGCCATCGCCGGATCAGACTTGTGGGACGTCGAAATCCAGACGCGGCGGGGCAAGTCGGACGCAATCAGCGAGAGTATCGAGAATTCGCTGGGGGAGGCCTCCATCGACATTTATCGGCGCGAGGCTCTGTCCCTGCTCGACCTCGGAGAAGATGATGCCTCGGTATCCGGCGGCAAATATAGCAGCTTCTCGCGTGATCTGGGTCGTCTCTTCCTCAAGCTGCTGACGCTCGACGACAAGGGGGTGATGACGATCTTATCCGTCGTCATGGCCGAGACGTTGCAGGCGGGGACGCCGATGATCGAACTGCTCGGCCAGTATCTCGAGGTCGACATGACGCTCTGCTGGGAACCCGACATGGCGCTGGTCGATCTGCTCGGCGACAAGGAGGTGGTGAACGCCATCCTTGCCGAAGTCGCGGGTGAAGATGTGGCGCAGGCCAACGCCAAGGCTACGGGCAAGGTCCAGCGCTCGATCATTGAGGATTGCATCGAAGGCAAGCGCGGGCGTGAAAAGCGGGTCGGCTGGGCACCGCGCTGGATGACCTTCCCGCCGAGTTCTTACACCGGGCGCGGGGGCGTCGCAACGGTCGAGCAGTGGGACGCAGCGCAGGCGTTGCTGGAGCCGGAGCCGGAAGCCGAGCGGGAAGAAGATGCACCACAGACCGATGCATCGTTGCTTGAGCCGGTCGGGCAGGACGATCCTGACCCCGCTGCCGATGAGAGCGAGGGCGAGGAAGAGGAACCCGGTCAGCTTGCTGCCTGACCGAAGCGGAGCGGGGGACGCGATGTCTCCCGCTCTTTCTCACGAAGAAGGACATCGCCATGCCCGGACGCAGACCCGAAGGCGCGCTGGCCGAGCGCTTCCAGATCGGCCTTGCCACGCTTGCTCCGATCCCCCGGATCGTCTTCTATCTCCATAGCCGAGACGACTTCACCTTCCCCGAAATCGCCTATCGTCTCGGTTGCTCCGTCCTCAACGTAGAGGACCATTTCGCCGCCGCGCTGGCCCATCTGGACAAGGCGGTGAACCGGGAGGGGTAGGTGCAGGGCTGGAAAATTCGGCCGGGCGGCTCTGCCGCCCGGCCTTGGCGTTGCAAGACGGTATAAGCCGGGGGGTATGGCTACCGTTCCCTTCGTGACACCAGCCATGATGCTGGGTCAGAGACATGGCGGGGGCAAGCGGGGCTCGTCGATCCGAGAGCAGGCTGCGGCGGGACGTCATCCTGTCCCGCTCCTTGCGCGGGAAGACTGGTTGACACCGTCTGCTGCGGTCATCGTGCCTGCGGCCCGATGGCGGCGGCGATGCCGACCTTCGGTACGTCGGGGGTGGGCGTCGCTGCCCTTTAGTCCCCCCGCGGCGAGCCGCAAGACGGGGCTGCGCCCCATCTCCTCCACTATCGTTGCGGCCCTTCGGGTGCAGCCCGCCTCATGCGGTGGGACTGCCGGTTCGCTCCTGTCGCCCACCCCCGCCGCTCCGGCGGCCGGTGCGATGCGAAGGGAGAAAGGAAATGGGTTATCAGCACAAAGGTCAGCGCACCGGCACTACCCTCTATAGTGAGGTGACCGACCGGATTATCGCGCAGCTGGAGGAAGGCGTTTTGCCTTGGGTGAAGCCATGGGATGATGGCCGCGCACCCTTGGGGTTGCCGCGCAATGGGCAGACGGGGCGCTGCTATTCGGGGATCAACGTCCTCATTCTTTGGCATACCCTGTTTCACCGGCGCTTCCATTCGCAGCGCTGGGTCACCTTCCGGCAAGCCCTTGCCATGGGCGGCAATGTCCGCAGGGGCGAGCAGGGGACGACCGTCTGCTATGCCGACAAATTCACGCCCAAGCGGGACGATGGCGCGCAGGCAAATAGCGGGGAAGAGCCGCGTCAGATTGCGTTCCTCAAGCGCTTCACGGTCTTCAATCTCGACCAGTGCGAGGGGCTGGACGACGATAGCGCAATCGGTCCCGTCACCCATAATGAGGCGGTGCTGATCCCCCGCGCCGAAGCGCTGATCGAGGCGACCGGGGCAGACATCAGGATCGACGGCGAAGAGGCCTATTATGCCCCGGCATTCGATCATATCGTCGTACCGCCGCCGCACATCTATTATGAGCCGATCAATTGGTATCGGACGGCCCTTCATGAGCTAGGGCATTGGAGTGGCCACCCCTCGCGGCTCGATCGTCTCCCCAAGGCGCGCTTTGGAAGCCCGGAATATGCCCGCGAGGAACTGGTCGCCGAGATGGCGAGTGCCTTCCTTTGCGCGCAGCTTGGCATCGTCCCGACCGTGCGTCATGCCGACTATATCGGCTCCTGGCTCTCCGTTCTTCGGGAAGACAGCAAGGCGATTTTCCGCGCCGCCAGTCAGGCCAGCAAGGCCGCCGACTATCTGCTGAATTTCCTTCCTCCCGCGCAGGCCGGGGAAGAACAATTGGCAAGCAAAGGGAGGCTGGCAGCATGATCCTCCTCGAACCCCAGCACATCGCCGCGCTGACCGCGAATTGCGCAGCCAGCCGGGCCGCACAGGAACGAGGCGAGCGCGATCCCGACCATGTCCCGGTCGTCAAACTCTTCAATCCAATGGGCGCGGCGACGTGGCTTGTGACCGAACTTCTGGAGGATGGCGACACCCTGTTCGGGTTGGCCGATCTTGGCTTTGGCTGCCCGGAAATGGGATATTTCAGTCTGAATGAGATCAGCCAAATCCGGTTGCCGTTTGGGCTGCGGATCGAGCGCGATATCGGCTTTGACGCATTGGTGCCGCTGTCCGAATGGGCCGAGGCGTCGCGTGGCGCAGGATCAATCATTCATGCCCAAGCGCTGCTCCGGCACCTCACTCGCCGACAGTCCGACCAGCCGGACGCGGAAAGGCCAAACTCCTGAACTGCATCACGCGACCGGGATCGCTCCCCGATCCCGGTCATGCATTTTTTCGCAATGGAGACGATCATGACCGTTTCAACCGACGACGTCGCAACCGGAGACGGCGATCCGCTTTCGATCTTTCGGGAACAGCTGGAGCGCGCCGCTGCTCGTGCAAATCGGGGGGGCGGCCTCATATATGAACTCTATGTCGAACGCCTTTCAGCAGAAGTGAGCGACCTCCTCGCAACCATTTCATCCGACCTTATGGACGCCGCGACCAAGCTTGCGCATGAATATGGTTATGGCGATCACGAGGAAGAATGCGATCTGGAGCCGGGTGCCTGTTCGCTGACTGGCCTCGACATGAACTGCTGCCCCTGCGGACGGCACCCCTGATGGCTTAGGGGAACTGCCCGGCTCGCTCGCGTATCGCACGAACCCGCCGGTCCGTGCGGCGCTACGCATCGCCGGTCAGGGAAAGAAACTCTCTCACAATAGTCCGATTGTGCCAGGCCGCGTGCGCCCGCCTCAAGGATCGGTGGTCCCCCCAATTTTCACAGGGTCTCCACTGCGCTTCGCTCCGTTCCGACCCTGAGAAAATCGGTTCCCCCACTGCCCGCTGCGCGGTCGCCGGCTGCGCCGGCGCTCCTTGACCCGGGCTTGTCGGCCCGACGCGGAGCCTCCCGTCTTTTCGATCTGAAGGAGGCTCTCATGCAGATGAACGTCGCTTACAACCCCAGCGCATTCCGTGCTGCACTTCAATCCGTTCAGCGCCGCGCGGTGTACAGCTATTTCGACCAGCATGTGCTGGAGGATGGCGAGAACGGCTTTATCGTGGTCGACGAGGGGGACTATGACGCGCTGCCTCAGTGCCTTATCGAACGGATCGTCCACACGGTAACGGGCGGTCTCATCGACGAAATCTGAAACGGGGGAGGGTCCATGGGGCCCTCCTATTTTTGTTGATTGGGCCTCGCCCATCGGGGCATCAAACCCCGGTGGCCGAGTTGGCGAGAAGGGGCGCCGCGAACCGTCCCCGTGGGCCCGCGCCTTCCGGCACTAGGCTGGCGCAGCGGGCAAGCGCGCTGCGGAAGGGCGGACGCATGCACAGGGCGTTTTGTAATGCACCGTACGCACGGGTGCTGCGGGCGCGAATCGCGAGGTTTTCTGCGGGTTTCGGCAAGGTGCCAGCCGGTGCCGATGTCGCTTTCTTCATCGGTAGCTGGCACCAAATGGTCACCATATGAAGGCAATTCAGGGCTAAGTGCCTGATAAGCTTTGGCACCATGCCGGTGCCATCTGCTCGTCGTGTAAGGCGTTGAGATCGCCGGTAAATCGGCGTATAAAGATCGGGCTTCACCCCATCTGGACAGGCAACGAACAGGAGTTCGGCGCTTGCCCAGGATCAATATCAGATTGAAGGACGCTCTCCACGAGCGCCTTGTCTCCGGCGCCCGATCGGCGCGGCTCAGCCTCCCCGAATATGTCCGCGACATCCTTGATCGCTTCGAAGGGATTGATGCCGGCGGCTATCATGGTCGCTTCGACGAGGTACAGGCGACCCTCATTCAGGTGTTCGCCATTTTGGCCGCCTCGGTCGGAACGCGGCGCCCTGATATCCTCCAGAAGGGCATGGACGATGCTCGCGCTCTGCTCCTCGAAAGGGGCCTGCTCGCGCCCGAGGATGGTGCGCTATGAGCATCTTCCGCAACGACACGCTGGGCTCCTGGACCCGGGGTGGTCAGGCCATCGTCCACAATGTAAGAATGACCACCCAGGTCTTCTTCCAGACCTTGCTCGCAGGACTCGCGATCTGGGTCGGCGGCATCATCTGGTATGTGCTCGAAAAATCCAGCGACTATCAGCGCTTCGTCGCGATGAAGATCGCCGAAGCTACGCTGAAAAGCGACGTACCGGGTGGGGCGCCGATCCTGTTCAGGACCCCGGCTGGTCGCCAATATTGGACGAATTCGGACGCGCTGCTGGCCTCTCCTATCGCGAAGAAGACCATGCAGGCGATGGAGCAGCATCTGATCTATGGTGCGGAGCTGTCAGGTGCCTTCGCGGCGCTGATGCTTCTGTGGGCCTGGTTCTATTTCACGCGAACGGGGAAGGGGCTCGGCTCCAATCAGTTCATCCGCGGCGCCCGGTTCGGGACGGCGCGGCAGTTGCGCCGGCTGTTGTGGCGGTCGAAGCGGGGAAGCTTCGCTATCGGCGGTGTGCCGGTTCCTGAAGAGTTTGAGCCTGAGCATATATTAATCTGCGGTGCGCCGGGGACGGGCAAGACCAACATCATCGTCAAGATGCTGGCGGGAATGCGTGGGAAGGGCCGCCGGGCGATCGTGTTCGATACGGCCGGCACCTTCGTCGAAAAATTCTACCGGCCCGGGCATGACATATTGCTCAACCCGCTCGACGCTCGAGCCGACAGCTGGTCCCCTTGGGTCGATGTGCCGCGCGACTATCATTATGATCAGATCGCGGAGTCCACGATACCAGATAAGGGCGGCGATCCCTTTTGGGCGAAGGCGGCGAGGGGAACGCTGGTCGCCGTCTTCCGCAAGCTTGCGAAGAACAAGCAGATGCTCATTTCGGTCTTGCTCGACACGCTACTGCGGAGCCCTCTGAAGACGCTGGCGGCCTTTGCGGAAGGGACGGACGCCGCCGCCTTTATTTCGCTGGAGGGAGACCGTACGTCCGCGGGCATTCGCGCCGAACTGGCCTCTGTCATGCGCAGCTTCTCCTATCTTGACGACACACTGGACGGCTTCTCGGTGCGCGACTGGGTGGCGAATGAAGAGGATGACAGCTGGCTTTTCATCACGGTGAAAGCCGACCAGCTTCCTTCTCTGCGGCCGCTCGTCACCGTCTGGCTCGACATCGCGATCAGCGCGATCATGAGCCTTCCGCCCGACCAGAAGCGCCGCCTCTATTGCGTCATCGATGAGCTGCCTACGCTTCAGCGCCTGCCCTCGCTGAGCGACTTCCTGGCGCGCGCCCGCAAATATGGCGGATGCGGCATATTGGGGTTCCAGTCTTATCCGCAGCTGGAGGCAACCTATGGCATCCAGGATGCGGCCGCGATCACCGGATACTGTTCCACCTGGGTGGCGCTACGAGCGAACGATACCCCCACGGCCAAGCATGTGTCCGAGAATTTGGGGCAGGTCGAACAGGTCGAGGCCAATGAGGGCATGTCCTATGGGGTCAACGACATGCGGGACGGCGTCAATCTCTCCCGTATGCAAGTCACCCGCCCGCTGGTCATGCATACCGAGGTCACGAACCTCCCCAACCTGTCGGGATTTCTCCGGTTCGGAAGAAATCTGCCCGTCGTCCATTTCCGGGATCGGTACAATGGGCTGCCAACGATTGAGCCGGCGTTCGTCGAGCGAACGGAACCTGCGAGGAGGTTCGAGGAGGGCAACGCTCTACCCCACCCCGAAAAGGTGTCGCAGAAAAAGCGCCGTCGCGCCGGGAAGGAAGCGCCGCCCGCGCCGCAGCTGCCCTTGGACGGCAGCTCACCCGAAGAAGCAACTGCGGGTGAACCGCCTGCGCATAAGGGCAACCAAATTCCGAAGCAGGATGGGGACAGCTCGAACGCCGAACCGCCCAAACTCCTTGGGCCAAGGAGTGGTTTCAACCTCCACAAGCATAGCCGTTCCAACGGTGAGCGTGACGATGCGAGGCCGGCATGATGCATCCGCGCCGCCTCAAGGGCTCCCCGGGCAACATCGCCCGCTATTACACCGTCGGGGACTATTACACGAAGGGAGATGCGGAGACATCTTCCTGGGGCGGAGCGCTCGCTGGCGAGCTTGGTTTGCACGGAGAGGTGGATTCCGCGCAGCTTAATGCGCTGCTCAGCGGCGCTGTCGAGGACCAGCAGTTAGGGCGTCGGCGTGCAGACGGGATCGACCACCATCCCGGATGGGATTTTGCGATCAGCGCCCCCAAATCCGTATCGATCATGGCGCTTGCCCTTCGCGATGAGAGGATGGTCGCGGCGCATGAGAAGGCTGTCGACGCAGCGCTTTCCTATCTTGAAGAACATGCCCAGCTGCGCCGCCGGGAAGAAGGGAAAATCGTTCATGAGACGACGGGGCGGCTCCTGTGGGCACGCTTTACTGAGCATGCCAGCCGCGAACTCGACCCCCATCTGCATACCCATATCGTGATCCTCAACATGACGAACCGCGATCCGGGCAATCCGATGGCCAGTCTCGAAACGCGGGCCATGTATGCCGAGCAGATGGCCAGCGGCCAAATCTACCGTAACGCCCTTGCCCACCATTTGCGGGGATATGGATTTGAGATCGACTTCGATCCGCGCCAAGGATTGTTCGAAATCAGGGGCGTCCCAAAGGCATTGATCAAAGAGATGTCGCAGCGTGCCGAGCAGATCAACGCTCATGCCGCTGAGCATGGCCTTTCCGGGCAGGCGGCGCGTAGGCAGAGCTTCTATCAGACGCGTGGCGCAAAGGTGAAAGTCGGGCTGAACGAGCTGCATGATCGCTGGGATGCGCGGCTCATCCCTTATGAGCCCAAACTTGCAGCTGTCCTCGCCCAGGCCATGGAGGCTGGTGAGCGCCCCGTCCCGGTTGAGCCCGCCGACGCAGCGCGGGCGGCCCTGTTTGGGATCAGGCAATCGGAAGGGCGCGAGGCGGTCAATCCACTTGGTCGCGTCATTGCCGTAGGCCTTGCCTCCCATGTGGGAGAGGTTCGGTTCGAAGACCTGAGACCGCTCCTGATTGACCATGAGAGCCGCTGCAAACTGCTCGCTACTCGGGGGCAGACCGGCGACGCAATCCTCACGCGTGGGCGAACCAGCCGCAGGACGGTAAGGCTGGAACAGGCGCTGACCCAGCATCTCGCGCTCTCCCTCGGAGACGGCAGACAGGTAGCCAGCGCAGACCGGCTGCTGCCCGTTCTGGAAAGCGCTGGTCTATCCCCGGCGCAGGAGCAGGCTCTCGTGCACATGGCATTGTCAGGAGACCGGATAACGGCCGTGCATGGCGTGGCCGGGGCCGGGAAATCCATGCTGGTTCGCTCACTCAAGAACGCCGCGCATCCGGGGATGGTACTGACGGCGCTTGCGCCGACATCATCTGCCGCCGCTGAACTGGGTGATCGCGCGGGGATTGCATCTCGCACCGTCGCCAGCCTGTTGGCGAGTGGCGGGCATGGCCTGAGCAGCAACGATGTCCTGGTCCTCGATGAGGCGGGCCAGCTCGGAAACCGCCAGGCGCTGCGGGTGCTGGAGATCAGCCGTGCGACCGGTGCGAGACTTATCCTGCTTGGTGACAACCGGCAGACCGGCGCGATCGAACAGGGAAAGGCATTCTGGCTGATGCAGAAGCTTGGGCTCGCGACCGCCGAGCTGGTTGAATCACGGCGGCAGGAAACCAGGGCGATGAAGCTTGCTGTCACCCAGGCTCGCGCCGGTGATTATGCCGGTTCGCTGGACCATCTCGATAAGGTGGTCAGCGGCGGAGACGCGGAGGAACTGGCCAAGGGGCTGGTGAGGGAATGGACGCGCCTCAAGCCTGAAAGCCGAGCAACCACGAATATCCTCGTTCTGGAGAATGCGACGCGCCTCATCGTCAACAGTCAGATCCGCGAGACATTGCAGCGGGAAGGCGTCGTTGCGGCCGAGGACACCCGGCTCGCGGTCCTAACCCCCGCCGGGCTCAGCGACCAAGAGAAGCAGATGGCCCGCTTCTATTCCGGCGGCCAGGTTCTGAAATTCAACCGCGATCAGGTCGGCGCTGGCCTGGCGCGCGATGGCGAGTATCGGGTGGTTTCCGTGGTGCGCGATGCGAAGGGCCGGCAGCTTGTGCGACTGGCGGATGAGCAGGGGCGCATCCACAATTGGAATCCGCGAACCAGCAAGGCGGCGCACGTGAATATATTCCTCTCCGAGCATCGCAACCTCGCCGCTGGTGATCGCATCCAGTGGCGGCTCGCGACCAAGGAGCTTGGTCTCAAAAACGCCGAACGCGGAACGGTGGAGCGGCTCGATGGCATGGTGGCGACGGTTCGCTGGGACCGCGGGGATCGGGTCCAGCAGATTGACCTTGGACGCCACTCCACTTGGGACCATGGCTATGCCGAGACCGTCTATTCCGCTCAGTCAAAGACCTATGACCGCGTCTATGTGCTGGCCCCTGTGGCGTCCCCGCTTGTCAATGGACAAAACTTCTACACCGCCATCACGCGAGCCCGTTACGGCGTCAAACTCTGGACAGAAGACCCTAAGAAGCTCATCGCGAAACTCGAAGAGAGGTCGGGCGAGAAGACATCGGCGCTCGAAGGTTTGGGCCGTCTGGAGCGCGATCACAACAGGCGCTTTGCCGCACGGAACGAGGCGCGGTTGAAGGGAATGAAGCTCGAACAGGTTGAGGAGCGGCGGAAGGCAGAGGGAAGGGCGCTCGCGCGCAAACTTGATCAGCGAGAGCCGGACCGCGGAATTGTCGGACGTCTTGCAGGCAATGCCCGCTCACTGTTCGAGACGCTCGACCGTCATTTGCAGACGCTGGCCGAGAATCGGCAAGCCCATGCGCCCAAGGCGGAGGACCTTGCCACAGAGCGGAACATTGGGGAGCGATCGCATGATCACGATCGGTAAGCGGACAGCCGCCCTGATGATACTGATCATCTGGCAATCGGATTGTCTTGCAGCACCGTCGGGTCATAATGCAGCCGATGAACGGAGGGTCGCCCATTGCATCAGGCAAGCAGCGGGCGGACAGAAATGGCTCGAAGTGACCCTGTGGGGGCTGCGCGATCAGGAAGGCGGTTGGATCGGCGCAGCGGTTCCGAACCGCAATGGGAGCCACGACCTCGGACCTCTCCAGATCAATAGCTGGTGGGTGCCAAAAATCGCAGCAACGCTTGATCGTTCACCGGAGGAAGTTCGCCATTGGCTGCGTTACGATCCATGCTTCAATGCCCACGCAGCCCGTTGGATTTTCGTCGCTGCTCTGGCATCGACGGGCAGCTATTGGAAGGCGGTGGGCGTCTATCACAGTCCGAGGTCTGATCGGCAGAGGCGATATGCCCGCAGCGTAGCGGAACATTTGAAGCGCCGGTTCGGTGTAACGATTTTCTCATCTTTCGGCGCGGGGGGCATTGGAGGAAGAGTTCGTTGAGCGAACAAAATGATCGGCGCCCCCGGTCATCTGAGCCTGCCGCAACGGTATTCAGGAAAAGCGAATGTGACGCTGTGCAGTGCACATTTTCGATTCGGAGTTCATTCAACCAGCCCTTTTCCGGGCACCTTGCCGGCGTGCCGCGCTGGCGACACCGTGAGGCGTCAGGGTCAGGACCTGCGGCTCTTTCAGTAGGTTTATGTTCCTCGTAAACGGTGAGGCCTCGCCGCGCGCGCATTTCGCCGCCCCATACCTGTCAGCTTTGGACTTCCAATTCCGCATAGTTCCGATAGATTGAGAAGGCTTCATCCCATTTGGCAGACTCCAACAAGGAGACGTTCTGCCGTGCGTAAGAGCCTGCCAAGAATTAACGCGCCACTTCCTGTCGAGAAGTCAAAGCCACCTACACTCATTGATCCCATCAGCGTAAGGATCGCGGTAGCGGTGACAATGACGGGGTTAAGCCGGTCCCGCCTCTATGAGCTGATCAAATCCGGTGAGTTGGAGATCGTGAAAGATCGAAGTTCGACTTTGATCATGGTTGCAAGTTTGCGTGAGGCGATCGAGCGACGGCGATCACGCTAAAGCCCAGACAAGAATGCGGAGTGGGGCTCAGGCAGGTGTAGCCTCGCGCTGCACAACGCTGGTCAACTGAGCCAGCGGCGAGGCACTACGCCGCAGTTCATCAAGAAAAATTTTTCCAAGCGCGTCCTACACAATCCCAGACGGTCAAAAGGACAAGAAATAGGCAAAATGGTATTTTGGGGCCAACCTCAAGAGCTAAGTCATTGAAAAGATTGGTGACCCCTACGGGAATCGAACCCGTGTTTCAGCCGTGAGAGGGCCGCGTCCTGACCGCTAGACGAAGGGGCCGTCGGTCGCATCGGCGGCCGGCAGGGGGAGCGCTTTAGCAGCCCCCGCAGGAGCGTCAAGCGAAAGCGGTCGCTTTGCCGTCGCCGCTCCATAAAAAACCACCCCATGCAAGCATGGGGTGGCCAAGGTTCAGGGAGGAGACGCCTCCAAAGGGGGAGGCGCCCATACGACACACCCGAAAGGGGGGCAGGTGCGCCGCATGATTGATAGATAGGGCAGCGCTATCCGCCTTTCAAGGGGGAAGCGATGCCCTGTCCGCCAGTAGATGGAGCCCGCCGCGCGGCGGGCTCGGCTCAGCCTTCGGCCGGCGTCGCGGCGTTGGCGGGCGCCGCCGGCGCGTTAATCGGGCCCTTGCCCTGGCTGATCTGCGCTTCGAAGATTTCGCGCATCAGCTGCAGCGAGAAGAGATGCGCGTAGATCAGCGGCAGCATGCCGCTCTGGTTGATCTTGCGCAGCTGATCGCCGCGCAGCTCGCGCAGCTTTTCCTCGTTGATCATGCGGAAGCCGCGATAGACGAAGGGCTGGTCGGCGATCGGCGTCTGGATCGACACTTCGCCGTCCATCAGCAGGTCCATTTCCTGCAATTCGCGAACGAACTGGCCGGTGCGGGCAGCGGCCTGCTCGAAATCCTCGCAGAATTTGAGCACGCCCTG
>NZOF01000126.1 GCA_002695185.1 Erythrobacter sp. | reverse complement strand
TGGCTGGCCGGCTGAAGCAGATCAATGAGCAGGACGAGCAGATCTTCCATGCCGTAAAGCAGGTTGTGATGGCGAGCCACCAGGGATGGTCACAGGCGCTCGTCGTGGAAAGCGCTCGCTCTGGTCTTGGTCATGCTGTGCGGCCGGGGCAGATCGAACTGCTCGATGCTATCCGGGGGCGCTGAACCGTGGCCAGTCAGCCAGTTCAAGAAGTCGTAGAGGCCCCTCGCCCGATTATCGTCAAGAAGGTGACGATCGTCGAGGGTGGTCATCATGGCGGGGCGTGGAAGGTTGCTTATGCCGACTTCGTGACGGCCATGATGGCCTTCTTTCTCTTGCTCTGGCTGCTCAATGCCACGACGGAAGAACAGAAGCAGGGTCTGGCTGACTATTTTACGCCAACGTTGGTCCAAATGTCCGACCGGAGCGCTGGCGGCACAAACCTGCTTAAGGGCACCTCGGTGTCGGATCGGGAGGAAATGCCTACCGCGAAATCGAGTGTCATCAAGGCGACGGCAACAGGGAGTGTTTCTGCTCGTGAATTGAGCACGCGCAGATCCAGCGCAACGAAACAGGCCATCGAGCAGATCCTCCAGTCGACGCCTCGACTACGCGAACTGGCGCAGCAGGTCCGGCTCGTGGACACGACCGAGGGCGTTCGGATTGACCTCGTCGACGATGCCGATTTCTCGATGTTTAAGCTCGGAACGACTGTCCTGACAAATGATGCGCGCGAGCTCCTTAGCGCCATCTCTGATGCTGCATCGCGCAGTGACACGCTTATGACCCTTCGTGGTCACACGGATGCACTGCCTTGGCGTGAAGGGGTAATCGGGAACAATTGGTCTCTATCTGCTGGCCGGGCTGAGGCGACGCGGATGGAGTTGATGCGAAACGGGATCGATAAGACCCGGTTCACCCGAATTGAAGGCGTTGCCGACCGCGAACCTCTCATTGCCGACAATCCCAACGATCCGCGCAACCGACGGATATCGATAACGGTCCTGGATTAGATTTAGGTTTGAACCGTGATCGCGAACTGGCGAGCATCAATGGAGTCTGGTGGTAGAGCTTTCGAAGCCCGACCGCGGCCGGTCAGCATTTCGACCTGACGGAAGCGCGGGCGGGCCCTGGGCCGTTTGGCAGACATCTGATTTGCCATTGTTAGGGCCATCATGCGGCTTTGCTGATGGAGGCGCCAACAATGTCGAGCACTTCTGCAATTTCTAGCCGATTGCGACCAGCAGACTTCGCCGCATATAGGGCCTTGTCGGCCTGCTCTAGCGCGAAGCGGACCGGCTGACCTGGCTTGAAGGCTGCGACCCCGAAGCTTGCGCTCATGGCGACGTGATCCCCAATGGAGGCTGAGCGGTACTGGTGGAAGCCAGTTCGAATTGCCTCTGCTTGCTCGGCCGCAGTTTCTACGTCCACGTCGTGTAGGATGAGGGCAAATTCCTCGCCTCCCATTCGTCCGACGTAATCCGCAAAGTGAGAGAGGATGCAGGCAAAGGCTTGAATGACTTCGTCTCCTACAGCATGCCCATAGACATCGTTGACTGACTTGAAGTGATCGATGTCTGCCATGATGGCCGCGCCGTTGGACGTAGCAGGGCGGTCGAGGATTTCGTCAAAAACGCGGCGGTTCAAGAGACCGGTTAGCGGATCGCGTTCGGCACCATGGCGATAGCCGGATATGATATTAGCGACGATTTTCGCAACGACGAGAAGAGAAAGTCCAGCTGTAAACAGGTTGAGGCAATGCATGAAGACTTGCTCGAAGGTAGCCCGGTCCATGATCGGAAATGGAGTCGGCTCTCCAAGGACGAGCGGAAACATGGGCAGCCGAATGGCTAAACCCAGAAAAGAGCCGCAACACAAGATCAGGAGTGCCGTGCCAAGGGCATCGCGCGATCGCATGCGGGCGATAGCCCAAATGGTTTCGAAAAAGATCGCCATTCCAGCAAGTTGAAATGGAATGCATTGGATAAACAGTGGTGCGTCAGCAAGAATGAGTGCCAAAGACAGCGCGATCAGGCCGCCAAAGGCGATTTTGACGCTCTTATTGGCGTCTCTGAGCGATAGGGTTTGCCGGATCGCGTGGGAGGCGAAGAAGTAGGCGAAGGGGATAAGTAGGCTCAGCGCTATCATGCCTGCCTTAGTATCGGCGGCAAAGCGGATGACGAGGGTCTCGATGCCGACGTCTACCATCGTGGCGGCAAGCCAGGCCAGCGCGGATCCGCTACGCAGTGCGAAATGCACGAGCAGCGAGCAAAGGCCAAGACCAATGATGATGCCGAACACCATCAAGGAGAGGTCTACGGAAATTTGCATAGCCTCTTCTCTCTTGTCCCCCGTCAACTTTTGAGTTCGCCCGTGACGACTGCTTAGTCTCTGAAAGTGAAAATTCCTTTAGGAGTGGGCGATGGTCAAAAGGCTGTTTAACGATGGGACAAAAGAAAAGGCCCGGCGGAAAACCGCCGGGCCTGAACGACCGCCCGCATCGGGGGGAAGGTGATGCGGACAGCAGCCTTAGCGTCTGCTTAGCGCAGCAGCGAAAGCACGTTCTGCTGGCTCTGATTGGCCTGCGAGAGCATCGCGGTCGAAGCCTGCGACAGGATCTGAGCCTTGGCGAGAGCCGTGGTTTCAGCCGAGTAGTCGGTGTCTTCGATGCGCGAACGAGCGTCCGACAGGTTGGTCGCATTGACCGACAGATTGTTCACGACGCTTTCGAGGCGGTTCTGGGTGGCACCCATGGTCGCGCGGGTCGTCGAGATGGTCGCGATGGCATCATCGAACGTGTCCAGTTCGCTGCCGTCGCCGGCCAGTGCGGTCACGTCCACAGCGGCTGCTGCCGTAATGGTCGCATCGGCGGTCAGGTCGGTCGACAGATCGAGCGTCACGGTGTCAGCGGCCTCGGCGCCCACCTGGATGGTGACATTGCCGTCGGCGGCAGAGCCAGCTGTTGCGTTGAACAGGTTCTGGCCGTTGAACTGGGTGTTGGCCAGAACGTCGCTGATCTGCGTGTTGAGTTCGGTCATCTCGGCGGCGATGTTCGTCAGGTCGGTTGCCGAATAGGTGCCGTTCGAAGCCTGAACGGTCAGTTCGCGCTGGCGCTGCAGCATGCTGGTCACTTCGTTAAGAGCGCCTTCGGCGGTCTGAGCCATCGAGATGCCGTCGTTGGCGTTGCGAATGCCCTGGTTCATGCCGCGGATTTGCGAGGTCATGCTGGTGGCGATCGCGAGGCCGGCGGCGTCGTCCTTGGCGCTGTTGATGCGCTTGCCGGTCGACAGACGCTCCATGGCAGTGCCCAGCTGGCGGTTTGCGCTCACCGAAGCGTTGCTCGCCTTCAGTGCGCTGATGTTGGTGTTGATTACGGACATTGAGAAACTCCTGGTCTGGAATGTTTTCCGGTCTAGCCAAACCGCCCATTGGCTCGGCTGCCACCCCTAAGACCGACCGCCCGGGAAAATTTTTAAGGCGAGCGCGAAAAAAATGTGCCCGCCTCGCGCGCCGGAATCGCTGCTGTAAATTTTTCAGGTTAGGGTTTTGCGAATTGGTAACATGCATCCTACAAACAGGGCTCCTGAACCATCACATGAGGGGGGAACCTAGTGTTAGGGGTTCGCTATTCGAATATCGTAGAGGCACGCCATAACGCTTTGATCCAGCGCCTATCGGCTGTGTCGGACATAGTTTTTGCAAGTCAGAATATTTTTTTGTGCGACCCGAATGATGCCGCCGAGGCACCTGATGGCGCGCGTGTTGTCATGGTACAGCAAGGCGATGCCGAAGGTATCGAGCGGTCGTCTGAGGGGCACTTCCTCGTCCGATATCGCTCTGCGTCGGATGATCGGGCTTTCGTAAGAGTGCTGGCGGCAATGTCCGCTGGCGAAGGGCCTAGCGCTTCTGATCCAGAGAGCTTGGCGATCTTTGCATTGGCCCGCCGGCTGGCATCCACCGATATCCCTGTGCTGATCAATGGTCCGACGGGAACGGGCAAGGAGATCCTGAGCCGGTTCGTCCATAGCTGCAGCCCTCGTTCGAAGGGCGAGTTCATTGCCGTCAATTGCGCTGCGATGCCCGAGACGATGCTGGAGGCGATGCTCTTTGGCTATCAGAAGGGCTCGTTCACCGGCGCAAATGCGGCGAGCGAAGGTTTCATTCGCGCGGCAGAAGGCGGGACGCTTTTGCTCGATGAGATCGCCGAAATGCCCCTGTCGCTCCAGAGCAAGTTGCTGCGGGCAATACAGGAGAGCGAAGTGGTTCCGCTGGGCGCGACGACGCCCATCAAGGTTGATGTTCGTATCATCGCGGCTGCGAACCGTGATCTGCCCCTTGAAGTGGCCGAGGGACGCTTCCGTGAAGATCTTTACTATCGGCTGAATGTGTTCCCCTTGTCGCTTCCTGCACTGAGCGAACGCCTTCAGGATGTTGAGGTTCTCGCGCAGACGATGGCGATTAGGCACAGCGCGGGTCGTAAAGTGGTACCTTGCATATCGGACAGCGCAAATCTCGTGCTTCGCGCTCACGATTGGCCGGGGAATGTCCGGGAGCTCGAGAATGTTATCCGCCGTGCACTCTTGCTGTCGGATGGAAGCAATCTCATCGAGCCGGAGCACATTCTTTTCGATCGCGGAGCCAGGGCGGCGCCGGAAGCAGATGGCCAGCAGCAAACTGCGCAAGTCATTCCGCTCGATTTTGCCGCGCGTGCCGATGCGCGATTGGCATCTGTGAAGCAGGAAACCGAGACACAGGCGATTTTGAACGCGCTGCGTAAACACGAAGGAAATCGAGGGAAGACCGCGAGCTTCCTCGGCATATCGGAGCGAACATTGCGATATCGACTGGCTTCGATGCGGGAATCGGGGATCGACGTTGATGTCCAGATCCGGGAGGCTGCGCAATGTCGGCGATAGGTTCGTTTGGGTCGGGGTTCAGCGTTCAGCAAATCATGGACCTTCGAGGAAGAATGATCGACGGATCGTCCTCACTTCGAGATCTTCATTCCTCGATCGGAGGCCAGACAGGATCGGACGGTAAGGCCGGAGGCGGCTTCGAGGCTACGCTTCGAGGTATGGTCGAAGGCGTGAATAACGCGCAGCAGAGAGCGGGTGACGTCAGTGCTGCATATCAGCGCGGCGAGATTACGGACGTCGCGCAAGTCATGCTGGCGCGGCAGGAGGCGGGCGTGTCCTTCGAAGCGACGCTGCAGGTGAGGAACAAGCTTCTGTCCGCCTACCAAGAAATCATGAGAATGGGGGTCTAAATCATGGTGGACATGGTTCCCGCAGTTCCGACATCCACGACCGCGGTGCCGGCGCGGTCTCTTGCCGCGCCTCTTTTTGATCGGGAGGGCGGCCCCATCCTGACGCGGATCGGCACCTTTGCGGCGCAGGATCAGGTTCGCAAAATGGTACCTGCCTTCATTGCGGTCTCGGCAATCGGGATCGCAGCGCTTGCGTGGTCGCAGCTGGCCCCCGCCCCGCAACGAATGCTCTATTCCGGACTGGATGATCAGGATCGGGCCGCAGTCACCCAATTGCTCGATAGCCAGGGGATCAACTGGAATATCGACAATGCCACCGGCGTTCTGACGGTGGACGAGGAAGACTTTTACAAGGCTCGCATGCTGGCAGCGACCGACACCAGTATCGGTGCTCCGGAAAGCAGCATCGAAATGATGGATTCGCTGCCTTTGGGAGCTAGCCGGACAATGGAAGGCGAGCGGCTTCGCATTGCGCGCGAGCGAGAGCTGACATTGACCATTGGTCAGATTGACGGTGTCGATGCCGTGCGGGTTCATCTTGCTGAAGCCGAGCGCTCGGCTTTCGTGAGGGAGAATATTCCCCCTTCGGCATCTGTCATGGTCAGTCTGGGCCGAGGGCGGCAGCTGTCGGATTCTCAAGTCCGCGCGATTGTGAACCTTGTTGCAGCATCGGTGCCGGGCATGTCGATCGATTCCGTTCGGGTGGTCGATCAGGCGGGACGTCTTCTTTCGGACCCGCGGTCGAACGATGGTGATCGATTGGATCTGCAGGCGCGCATCGAAGAGAAGCTTCGCAGCCAGGTTGCGCATTTGCTGACGCCGATGATTGGAGAAGGTAATTTCTCCAGCGAGATCCAAGTAGACCTCGACATGGACGAGGTTACGCGGGCCAGCGAAAGCTATGACAAGGATGGCGCCCTTCGAAGCGAAAATCTTGTCACCACCCAATCTGCCAATGGAAACGCCAGCGGGATCCCCGGTGCGTTGACTAACACCCCTCCCCCGACGCCGCAGGCAGAGGAGGGTGCGCCGGAGGGCGGCCAGAATGAGGTGAATGAGGGCGCAAGCGGGAACACGGATAGTTCATCGAGCAGGCGATGGGAGCTTGGCCGTGAGGTGTCGGTCGCGAATAGCGCGCCAGGGGCGATCAAGCGCTTGTCTGTCGCAGTTGCGCTCAGCGGCGAGGCTATCGAGGGAGCCAACGAGGCGAAGCTTGCAGAGCTGAAGACGCTGATAAGCGCAGCGGTTGGTGCAAATGACGCGCGCGGTGATCAGGTTGCCGTGATGGTGAGCGAATTCGAGCCGATCGCAGCGGTCGACACGCCGTTTTATGCAGAAGGCTGGTTCGCTCGTTTGCTTCGGATTGGCGGCGGCATACTCGTCGCGCTTCTGATCATTGGTCTTGGTGCTCGGCCTCTCCTGAAAAGCTTGAGGAAGCGCGATGAGGCAGATGATGTGCCAGTGCTGGAAGGGCCTTCGGCTGAAGAACAGCAAGAGAAGGACGAGATCAGCAAGGAAGCTTTGGCGCTTGTGGAAGCGGCGCGCAAACGAGAACAGTTGACGGAAAAGCTCGGGTTAGCCCGCAATTTCATCGATGAGCAGCCGGAAAACGCCTTCGCAGCCTTCCGCGAGATGCTGAACGAGAAACCTGACACCGCTTTGGAGGCAAACTGATGCCAGGCACCGACATTATGCTCACGGGAACGGTGGATCCTGCAACGCGCGCAGCCTTGATGGTTGCAGTTCTGGACGAGGACCAGGCAGCCAAGCTTCTCTCGAAACTCGAGCCCGATGAGTTGAAACTGCTGGGTGAACGCATGTGCAGCCTCGACAATATCGAAGGCGACATGATCGAAGAGGCAATCGCAAATTTCCTCGAGCGGACGAAGAAGCTCGCGTTCAGCGGGGTTAATCGGACTTCGCAGGTTCGTTCGTTGATGACGAAAGCTGTCGGCGATGTGAAAGCACAGAACCTGATGCAGCGAATAGCGCCGAATGAGGAGCGCCCTTCCCCATTGCAGCTGGTCCGCTGGCTTACGCCAGAGGCGTTGATCCCGCTTATCACTGATGAGCATCCCCAAGCTATCGCAGTGCTTTTGGTGCAGCTTGAGGCAGAAGTTGCGGCAAGGGTTCTCAAGGGACTGCCCGAAGATGTCCAGCACGAGGCTGTCCGCCGGATCGCTTCTCTTGGCGCGGTTAAATCCGATGCGCTGGAAATTCTCGAAGAAGTTCTCAGCCGGCGGATCAGTGAGAGCCACGGCCATGATGTGATGAAGGCCGGTGGGCCGCGTGAAGCGGCCGAGATCATCAATAATTCGGAACGCTCGGCTGAAGAGCGGATTTTGCCTGCTATAGCTGAGGTGGATGCAGAACTGGCGAAGAAGGTTGAGGACGAGATGTTCACCTTCAACGATCTGCTGAAGCTCGACCCGATGAGTATGGGCGCTTTGCTGCGCGCGGTCGAAAGCGAGGACCTGATGTATGCGCTCCGGGGCCTTCCCGAACTGGAGTTGAAGGTTTTCTTGTCAGCAATGTCGGAGAGGGCTTCAACGAGCTTGCGCGAGGAGATCGAGGAGCTTGGGCGTGTGAAGGCGTCTGACGTTCATGCTGCCCGTAAGAAGATCACCTTGATCGCGCGGCGAATGGTCGAGGATGGGCAGATTGACATTGGCGGCGATGACGCCGGCTATGTTTGATAAACTCAAAGCTGCGACGCCGGAGGCGTTAGCCCAGTCGAACGGATTCAAGGAAGTTCGGCGATATGTCGCTGGGCGCCCATCTGTTGCGCTACCGACAGAGGCAGAAGTCCGGCGCCAGATTGAAGAACGCGCATATGCCAAGGGGCTCGCCGAAGGACGCGAGCAGATGCGGCTGGAAGAAGCTGCACGGCGTGAGAACGACGCCGCCGCGATGTCCAGATTGGAAATCTCGCTTGGCCGGATTGATGGCGACCAGGCAGCGGTACTGGCGGAAAGGCTTAAGCTGACAGTGCTCGAGCTTTGTGAAACGTTGATCGACGCCCAGTCGGTCGATGAAGTTGGGCTCGAGAAAAGAGCGCTGAAAGTGATCAATATGCTTGGCGATGCAGGCCCTCGGGTCCTTAAACTGAACCCGTTGGATATGGAGTTGCTAGCGAAGCGATTGCCGGAGGGGATCGTCGTCCAAGCCGATCCATCCTTGGAGCGTGGAAGCTTAAGGATGGAGACGGCAGATCGCGGTATGGAAGATGGGCCGCAGGTCTGGCGGCGCGCTATTGCAGATGCAATGAGCTCGTGTTGACACAGGATCTGCTCGAGTGCCTTCGGGTATCGACGCCGGTACAGTCAGGGCCGGTTATATATGGATTGGTGAAGGCCTGCGATAATGGCCTTGTCGAGGCTAGCGGACTATCGGTTCCGGTTGGCTGTCATTGCAGGATTGAGCAGGATGGCCATGGTCTTGCCGCGGAGGTGATCGGCTTTCGCAATGGCCAGACACTCTTGATGTTGCTGGGCGACAGCGTTTTGCTCAGCCCCGGAGCACGCGTCTATCCCGAGGGACGTCCGGGCCAGCTGCCGGTCGGAGAAGGATTTCTTGGCCGCGCAGTGGATGGAGAAGGACGCCCTATCGACGGAGGAGCCGACATTCGTCCCTCGCGCTACTGGCCGTCTGGCGGGGTACGAACCAGCGCGCTTGACCGAAGCCCTGTTACGCTGCCGTTCGACAGCGGCATTCGCGCGATCAATGCGATGATGACGTTTGGGCGCGGCCAGCGCATGGGTATCATGGCAGGGTCCGGCGTCGGCAAGTCGGTGCTCATCGACATGATCGCTCAAGGATCAAAGGCGGACGTCGTCATTTTTGGCCTTATCGGCGAGCGCGCCCGCGAGGTCTCAGGCTTTGTCGAAAGGCACATGCAGGGCGAGCATCGTTCAAGGTCGATTACCGTAGCCGTTCCTGCGGATCATTCGCCTACGCTCCGTATTCGGGGGGCGATGTTGGCGACCTCGCTATGCGAGTATTTCCGAGCCCAGGGGAAACAGGTTCTCCTGGTGATGGACAGCCTGACCCGCGTAGCGCATGCGGCGCGGGAGATCGGTTTTCTGATGGGGGAACCGGGGGCCGCCAGAGGCTATCCACCTTCAGCGCTCGCGACGATCACGAAGCTCGTCGAACGAGCGGGCAATTCGGCTGTAAGCGGAGGTTCGATTACGGGACTTTATACAGTTCTGGCAGACGGCGACGACGAGAATGATCCAGTCGTGGATACAGCGCGGGCGATCCTCGACGGACATATCGTCTTATCACGTGCTCTGGCACAGCGAGGCCAGTATCCAGCAATAGATATCGGTGCTTCGTTGAGCCGCGTCATGAACGATGTGGCAAGTCAGGAGCACAAGAAGTCGGCTGGTGCCTTGCGCGCGCTATGTGCGAGCTATGAGGCGAACCATGATCTCGTCCTTATGGGAGCTTACAGAGCAGGCTCTGATCCTGAGCTCGACAAGGCAATCGGGATGCACTCGGCGATATCCAAGTTTTTAAGCCAGGACACCGGCGAAAGCGTTTCGCTCGCGGACAGTATTGCCGAATTGCATGAACTGCTGATGCCGAAGCCTAAGTCGTGAACGCGGCGAGCCACAAATTAAGACGTCTCAGGCGTATCGAAAGAGTGAGAACCGTTGCCCGGCATACAGCGACGGTTCGGGCTGCCGAGGCCGAAGGCACGCTTGGCCAATTAATGGCGATCCGCAGCCGTACAAAGGAAATGGCCGAAGGATATGATCCGCAAGATGGATGCCTCTTAGGGGCTGATCTTGGCCAGATCTATCGCTTCGTGGACGGTCTAACAGAGTTATCCGCGTCGACGGAACGGGATGTCCAGGTTGCGCAGGTGACCGCCGACGAATTTCAGCAAGAGCTCGCCAAGGCCGAGAGACAGCGTTCTTTCGTCAGCGAGCGGGTGGTGAAGGCTGAGAAGGCAGCGCAGCGGGAAGATGGTGAGACAATTTTGCCCCGGCGGCGGAATTGGCACGCTTCTTGAATAGCAAGTGGTGACTTCGATCATTTGCCGGACGACTAGCCATGTTCATTTCTCAGGTGCCTCAATCGACTGCACACTCGATCAAGGGGGACGCGGAGGTTCAAGCCTCTTCTGAAGACAAGAAACCCTCTGAAAACGAGGGTTTCGCGGCTGTCCTGGAATTGCTTTCGGTTGCGTTGGTGCCAGCGAAGGCCGACACGGCAAATATAGTAGCAACCGGCAAAGTCGAACCGGCAACCGGCAAAATCGAGCCGGATACCGGCAACACCGGCAAAACATTGCCGGGTGTTTTGCCGGTGGCGGTGCCGGGCGTTGCCAGTCCGGAAATATCGACTGGGGCGGCAGCGGGAGCCGACGCAAAGGTGTTGGTCGCGGATGCCCTGCAAACTGGTGGCTTAGCTGGTCTGGCTGATCGCAAGGTAGACGAGCTTATGCGGGCGCTTGACGAGAAGGTCGCACAAGGATCGGGGGCCCCCAAGCTGGCGCGCGCAATTACGCCGTTGGGGCAGGCTGCAGCAGATGGGCCGCTGCCGGTATCGGTTGGACATGCGTTTCAAGTCGTGAAGGCTGCAATGCCTGAGGCGGCAGAGGCTATTGAAGGGGTATTGGCTGGGCGTGTTCCGGCTGGGGCCACGATTGAGAAAGTTGGCGGCGACTTGGCTTTGAAGCTGGAAGCTAAAGGTCCCGTACAAGCTCAAATGTCGTTGTCAGCGGGTCAACCGGTGCCGACCGGCAAAGCGAATGGGGAAGCTGTCGCTGATGAGGGCAAATTTAGCTTTGGCAGCGACGATGGCGCCGATGTCCGGACCCAAACGAATGGGAAGAACGTCGCTCCGCAAGTCAAGCTTAGGCTTGCAGTTTCGTCGGGTAGGCAGGAGATCGCCGAAGGTGAGGCTACAACGTCAATGCCGCGTACTGGGGCGGAGATGCAATCCTCTTTCCTTGCGGCGAGCGCTACCAGTCCCGCCCCGGCCACGCCCGGGCCGGTATCTAAAGCGGCAGATGTCGTCCAGCTTGGAGGAACCCAGCGGTTCGAAGAGCTGGTTCAGGCAATCAGCACTGCCAGGGATACGAACGGTGCGCAGCCGGTAAAAGCGACGCTGAGTCATGCAGAGTTCGGCGTGGTGGCTTTGCGCCTGTCGCGCGATGACAGCGGCATATCGGCGGTCATCTCGAGTGCCGATCCAGGGTTTGGAAATGCTGCGCATTCTGCGGTCCGTGCACTTGGAGATGCCGGTGCATCGGGCGGCCGGAATGATGAGCATGGACGGCCGCAGCATTTCGGCGATCAGGCCGGGCAAGCAGCCTCGAGCCATTCTCAGCAGTCCGCCGGTCATGATCAACGCTCCCATCAGGGGGCCAAGGCAGAGCGGCAAGACCTGCAGCGTGCGCCAAACTCTTCGTCCAGCGAGAAGGGCGATCAACCCCGCGATTCTGGAGATGACGGCATCTACGCCTGATCTCTCAAAACCCTTTTCACAAAATCCAAGGAAGACAATCTGCAATGGCAAAATCTGAAGAGAATGATGGCGTGGGGGCAAAGCCGAAAAAGAGCGGCCTCTTGCTCAAGGTACTGGGCGCTGTCGTCCTTTTGGCGGCTGGCGGCGGCGGTGCCTTCGCGATGATGCAAGGCGGCGTGATTCCGATGGAGAAAAATGTCGACAATACTCCGCGGCTCATTCGCAAGGGCGACGCCGATCCATACGCAACAATCGCCGGTGAAGATGAAGCGGCCGCTGCGGAGTTTGGCGATGGCGGAAGCGAGTATCGCACGGCTTATTTCGTGTTCCGTGACGATTTTACGTCGAACCTGAAGGGGTCCCCTTCCCTCGTTCAACTAAGTCTCGCGGCATCGACGCAGCGTGATGGACGTGTGATCTTCTGGATGAAGCAGCATGAGCTTGCGATCAGGTCGTCCCTCCTGACTGTGCTGGCCGATACGCCGGAAGAACAGTTGCTGACGGTGGATGGCAAGCAGCAGCTGCGCAAGCGTCTGACCGGAGCGATCAATGACCAGCTTACCGAGCTTGAAGGGTTCGGCGGCGTTGATCGTGTCTATTTCAACAGCATCATCGTGCAGTAGAAACGATGGATCAGTCGATGCAATTCAAGGCGCATCGCGCGCTGGCGGCTCATTGTCCGGAGCTTCTAAAGCACCGGATGAAGCCTGCTGACCGAAGCGATGATTATCGTCGTCTAAATCGCAGGCTGTCGACGTTGCTGCCAGCGGTATTTGCACCCTTCTATGGTGATGCCGATATCTCGGCGCGCGCGAAGGAGATGGAGATTGGTGCACCAGATGATCTGCTGACCATCGGCGAAGCTCCAATGCTGCATTTTCTCCTGAAGACACTTTCGACGTCGACCGAGATCCTCGTGTCGATGGACCAGGTTGCGATCTTCGAAATGGTAGATCGGGCCTTTGGTGGAGACGGAAAAGCAGCGAGCCCGCTTCCGACCAAGATACCTCGCTCTGCCGAGATGATCCTGGAAAGGCTCGAAGTAGCTTTCGCTGAGCTTCTCGCGCGCATTGCGCCGGGCAACACCTTGAAAGGTCTTGTTCCGATGAAGCGGGAAACGGACATCACCATGCTCCGCGGATTTTACGATGCGGAACATCTTCGCAAAGCGAATTTCACGTTTTCAGCATTCGGGGGGCAGCCTTGGTCTCTATGCCTGACGATGGAGCCTGAGACGCTGGACGCAATCTGCGAGGATGACACTTCCGGTAAGCATAGGACGCCAACCGACGAGAGCACCGGGGCAACCGAAAGGGCGCTTGAAGAAATTCCGTTCGAGGCAGTGGCGACCCTGATCGACATGAAGATTCCGATCGCGCGGCTGAGCGGACTGAAGCCCGGGGACCTGATCCCTGTGTCAGTCGCGCGCAGCGTGCCTTTGTCAGTTGGCGGGAAGGTGATCGCACACGGTTCGGTAGGTGAACTCGACGACAGGGTGGCTCTCAAGATCACCTCTGCTTTCTGAGCATTGCCCAAACAATTTCAAAAGGATTTATTCGATGAATTTTCAGAAAGACGCTCTCAGCTTTCTCAAAGATGTGAACGTGCGGCTATCGGTTGAACTTGGCTCGACATCGATGCCGCTACGTGAACTGATGGATCTCAAGGAGGACAGAATCGTCGTCCTTGATCGGCTGACCGACGAGCTCATCGACATATCGGTGAACGGCAAGCGCATCGCGCGCGGAGAAGTTGTCACAGAGGGGAACCGGTTTGCTCTGCGCATCGTGGAGATGGAAGGCCATTCGCCCGCGGAAGCTTTGAGTGCCCCTCTGCCCGGATCGGCAGACGCCGAGATCGTGACCGAGGCCTGATCGGATGCTTTGGTATATCCTCAAGCTAGCGGTCATGCTCCCGCTCATTTGCCTTCTGGGCTGGGGCTGCCTGAAGCTTGCCAAAAAGCTGCAAGACAGAACTGTTGCCGGCGGTCAGGGAAAATCTGCTCGCGTGATCGAGACGACGATGTTGTCACCGACCTTGAAGCTGGCGGTCATCGAATTCCATGGCCGTGAGATTTTGGTGTCGGCATCGCGGAATGGGCTCACGAGGCTTGCCGAAGCGCCGGCGCGCGCGGCGCGCAGCTTCGAAACTAGCCTCGAAGATGCAGAAGCAGCCCAGTGATCAAGCGTATCGCCCTTTCGCTTGCGGTAGCGGCGGCGACAGCGCCCCTGCCCGCCCTTGCCCAGGCAGCCGTTCCGGGTGCGCTTGATAGAGCGTTCGGATCACTTGAGGCTACCAATGGTGGCTCGCTGAGTCTTTCGCTTCAGTTGCTGCTGGTCATGGGTCTGCTGACCATTCTGCCCAGCCTGATCCTGATGATGACCAGCTTCACCCGCATCCTGATCGTGCTGGCGATCCTGAGGCAGGCGCTTGGTCTGCAGCAAAGCCCTCCGAACCAGGTTCTCGTGGGCTTATCGCTCTTTCTCTCGCTGTTCGTGATGGCGCCGACGTTGGAGCAGGTTAA
Source organism: Erythrobacter sp. (assembly GCA_002695185.1). Next base: position 11,646 of record NZOF01000126.1, on the reverse strand, counting down.
CACTAGGGCGATTGCCCCTTATGCGAACGACGAGATTCCAGCCGAGACGGCAATAGCGAATGCCGGCGAGGAATTTCACGCATTCATGATCAAACAAACCCGTGAGCGCGACTTGCTCATGTTCGCGGACATAGCGGATGCTCCTGCTTTCGAGACACGCGAAGATGTGCCTTTCTCGATCCTGTTGCCAGCGTTCGTGACCAGTGAATTGAAGACCGCTTTCCAGATCGGGTTCATGTTGTTTCTGCCGTTTCTCGTGATCGACCTTGTCGTTTCATCGGTGCTGATGAGCCTCGGCATGATGATGATGAGCCCGATGATCGTATCTCTTCCCTTCAAGCTCCTGCTTTTCGTCCTGGTGGACGGCTGGGCGCTTTTGATGGGATCGCTCGCGCAGAGTTTCGCCTGATGGACAACCAAAGTCTCGCGCTTCTCGCCCTGGCAGACAGGATGCTTTGGACCACCGCCCTGGTGGCGGGGCCGGTCCTTCTTGCGTCTCTGGCTGTCGGCCTCGTAATCGGCCTCGTGCAGGCTGCGACATCGGTGAACGAGCAAACCTTGACGTTTGTCCCGAAGCTGGGGGTAACGGCCTTGGTACTAGTCGTCATGGGCGGGGCGATGATGGGTCTTGTTGTTGACTTCGCCGAAGAGATTTTTGCCCAGATTGCTTTGATTTCTTCATAATGCAGATGTCGTTCGGTCTCGGTGGTATTGAGGGGGAATTCTGGCGATTCCTCTTCATGATGACACGAATAGGCGCGGCGTTTCTCGCCGCGCCCATGTTCGGTGCCTCGACGGTTCCGATGCAGGTCCGGGTTGTCGCCACATCGGCTTTGGCGATTTTCGTATGTGTCTGGCTACCCACGGTCGAAGCGCCACCAGCCCTTCTCTCGGCGAACGGCCTTTTGATCGTTGCGGGTGAGGTTTTGGTGGGACTGGCTATGGGTTTCATCTTGCAGCTTGCCTTCGCAGCTCCCGTTTTGGGCGCCGAAGTAATTTCAGGCACGATGGGTATGTCCATGGCAACGGCCGTCGACCCGGGAAGCGGTGCGCAATCGCCGGCTCTGGGTCAGTATTTTACCGTCATCATGACACTGATCTTTCTCGGGATAGGCGCTCATTTGCAATGGATTGGATTGCTGGTTGAGAGCTACCGCACGTTTCCGCCAGGAGAGACATGGTTTGGGACGGAGCACACCGGGGCGATCCTAAGCTTTGCGAGCATGATGTTCGTCATGGCCGTAATGATAGCGCTTCCCGTGACTTTCGTGTTGCTACTGTCGCAGCTAGTGACAGGTGTGCTGAGCCGTTCAGCACCGAGCCTCAATCTTTTCGCTCTTGGATTGCCGGCAGGCATTCTGGCCGGAATTGCTGCTTTGATCATGAGTGCGCCGGTTCTCGTGGAGCAGCTGACATGGCTTAGTCGGTTGGCCATCACGGCCTCTGCAGGGCTTCTTGGCGGATGAGCGGCGAGGAACCCACTGGCGAGAAGAATTTCGAAGCCACTGACAAGAGAAAGCGCGACGCTGCCAACAAAGGTGACGTTCTGCGCTCCAAGGAGCTGGCGACTGCGGCTGCGATCCTCGTGGGCGCAACCTGGTTGAGTTGGGCCGGCGGATGGCTTTTCGAGGGGCTAGTTCAGAGTCTGCACCAGGGTCTGGTTTGGGACCGAGCGGATGTCGATGATTTCGCACCCGGGTCGATGATGATGACGATGATGATCGCGGTGCTGCCGCCGATATTCGTACTGGGGGCACTGATCATCGCGTCGTCATTGGTCTCGCAGCTCGGCTTCGGGACGGGCATGTGGGTGCCGAAGAACCTTTCGTTCAAAGGCTCCCGCATTAACCCTTTGAACGGCCTGAAGAGGATGTTTGGACCGACCGGCCTAATCGAGATTGCAAAAGGTCTCGGGAAGATAGGATTGCTGGGTGCCATAGCTTGGGCGTGGGGATTGTCGCATTTTGCCGGCCTGACGACCTTGGGCCGCGGCGATCTTGCGCAGCAATTGGGTTTTGCCTGGGATGCCCTGATCACACTCGCCTATTGGCTTGGAGCGGGACTGCTAATTATCGCTTTCGCAGATGTGCCGGTCCAGTTCTTCAGGCGAAACAAGCGGCTGAAGATGACGCTTCAGGAGGTCCGGGACGAGAGCAAGGAGCAGGACGGCTCCCCCGAGCAAAAGGCCGCGATCCGGGATCGGCAGCGGAAGATGGCGATGGGAGCCATGGCGCCTGCGATGCGAGAAGCTCAATTCGTCATCACGAATCCTACGCATTTCTCGGTGGCTCTTGCATATGATCCGGACAAGGCGGAGGCGCCGATCCTTCTTGCAAAGGGGCGCGGGGAAAAGGCCTTGGCAATGCGGGAGCTTGCAGCGGAGATGAAGTTGCCGGTGCTGGAGTACCCGAGCCTAGCGCGAGCGCTTTATTTCACGACCCGTGAGAAGCAGATCATCCGGCACGAGCTTTATGGTGCTGTCGCAGCGATTTTAGCCTTCGTGTTTTCGATCAAGCGCGGTGAAAGCCGCGATGCGCCCGATGTTAACGTGCCCGTTGAGCTTCGTTTCGATGCCGAGGGTAAACTCGTGATCAGCGAGCCTTAAAAACTGGGGAACCTTGTCGTTCAATAGACTATGACCACGACCAGCAGCACATCGTCCGCCACGTCTTCCATCATCTCTGCCCTTGGCGCCGGGAGCGGCGTCAATATGACGGCCCTCGCCGAGGATCTCGCAGTGGCCCAATATGCCGGCAGATTGGAATTGATCGACAGCAGGACGGAGAAACTGGAAGCCCAGATCTCCTCGGCGGCCAATCTGCGCAGCATGCTGCTGAACCTTTCGACTTCGCTCGGGGCCCGTATCCGCGAAGGTGACCTTTCTGCGCAGCCAAGCATAGGGAATACGTCGGTAGCGACGGCCGCCCTCAGCGGGTCGCAGCAACCGAAAGGGAGCTATTCTCTTGAGGTTGAGCAGCTGGCGCAGCAGCAGGTCCTCTCAAGCGCGGCTTATGGATCTGCATCGGATGCGGTCGGTGCAGGAACAATCACCCTTAAATTTGGCACGGTTGCGGGCGGCGCCTTCACGCAGAACGCAGCAAAGCCTGCAGTCGACATCGTAATCCAGCCTGGTGCGACGCTTGCCGAGACTGCGAAGGCGATCAACGGAGCCAATGCAGGCGTGCAGGCCTATGTGGCCAATACGGTGGATGGCGCGCAGCTTGTGCTGAAAGGTGCAGATGGCGCAGCTAATGGCTTCATTCTCGAAGTGGCCGAAGATGGTGCAAATCCCGGCCTATCGAAACTCGCGTGGCAGCCTGGATCGGCTAGCGGAACGCTGATGCAAGAAGCGACCGATGCGCGTTTCAAGATCGATGGCCTGACAAAGACTGCGTCGTCGAACGTCGTGAAGGAAGCGCTGCCCGGCGTGAATTTGACGCTGTCGGGCACGAACGTCGGGGCACCGACTTCTGTACGCTTTTCTGACCCGTCGGCCGGGATCAAGGGAGCGATGCAGGACCTTGTTTCGGCTCTCAATGAGATCGCAGCCGAATTGAACGCTGCGACTGATCCACTGTCTGGAGATCTGGGCCGGGATTACAGTGCTCGTAGTTTCCGGCAGGACTTCACCAGGCTAGCGAGCGAGATCATCATGCCTTCTGTGGCTGCTGGTGGAATCCGCTCCCTTGGCGATCTTGGCGTAAACATTACGCGGGACGGGACGTTCGATCTCGATAGCCAGCGACTGGACGCTGCGATTGAGCGCGATCCGGAAGGGGTCGCTGCGATGTTCACGACCGGTGTGAACGGTATCTATGGGACGATCGACAAGATTAGCCGTGAAGAAGGTGTTGCGAGCGACCCGGGTTCGCTCGCCGGCGCCGTGTCGAGGTTCAATAAGCAGCTCGCCAATTTGGCTGATGACAAGCTCGACCTCGAAGAGGACCAGGAGACGACCCGGCAGCGGCTGGTCGCACAGTTTGCTGTGTCGGATGCGAGAGTCAGCCAGTTCAACTCGACGCTCAGTTTCCTCAAAAGCCAGATTGATGCGTGGAACGCGTCGAGCGATTAATGCTTGCCCGGAGGATCCCTCCTGCTGAAGCGTATCGACAAATCGAGTTCGAAGCGCGTGTGCACGGTGCGACGCGTCAGGAGCTCGTGGCGATATGTTTTGAGCAATTGATCGGTTCGCTGGGTACGGCGATCTATGCGAAGCGCTCTGAGCATCCCTATCTATCGAGCCGCTCTTTGTCCCGGGCCGTCTCGAGTTTGCTTGCTTTGGAGATGGGCATCTCGGGCGACGATGCGGTGGCTAGCGCCATGCGAGATCTTTACTCGAGAGCTCGCAATGCGATTATTGGCTGCGCAGTCAATTTCGATGAAAAGGTGCTGCAGGAAATCCGTCGCGATTTCATCGACATCTGGAAGGCGATGAGGGATCAACTTTAGCCTCAAAGGGACTGGACCCCGCTTTGAGTGGGTTCAGTTCTCGAAGTCGTGCATGAACTCAGAGCACATCCTCACCGCCATGCCGGTGGCCTGGTCATGACGGGCCTTTATGCGCAGGAGGCTTCCCATCTCAGCAAACTGGTCGCCGACCACTTCGAGCGGTTCGCCTTGCTGAAGCATCGTGATGGCTGAAGTTAGAATGGCGCCGGATTCCGCTCGCATACCGTCTGATTGCTTTTGGTACAGCTCAGCTTTTTCGCAAATATCAGATGGCAAGGCGGAAACGGGTGCTTTGAGAAGATCGTTCATCAAGGCAGTAGCTGCATCGTTCTGAGACTGCCGTTGTTCGATTGTGTCGGCAGTGGCGGAGGGCGAATTTATCGCGATCGCAAAAGCAACCGGCAACGCGAGGTATTTCATCTTGGATCCCATTTTTGCCTAAGATCGGCACCAGCTATGCACTGGCTTTGCGATGCTTAGGTTTGGTCTTTGCCGGCTTTTGAAATTGCATTAAATATCAGCTGGTCGGTTGGTCTTGGGTGGGCTTTTTCTTAGCCCACTCAGATTGCCAATGTTGAAGGACGCTTCGACTTCGCTGTCCTCCATCTGGATAACGATGCATGACCTCGGTATCCGGACGATCGCTGCAGACCTTGGCATATTTCAATGCGAGACCTTCGTCTTTGAAAAGATATGCATTGTTGTAGTCGTTCTTCGTGGTGCAGCTATCGCTGACCAGATTTAAGCCAACCATGCAAAAGCGGAACGGAGATATGGATTGGCGTTGAACGATGCTCAGCCCTTTGATTTTAGGGCGTTCGCCGGGTTCAATTTGGACCCCCTCATTTGATACCTCTAAGGCAGTAATAAGGGGATCGGCCGGGCATGGGCTGACAAGGATCAACTTGTCTCCGGGTTTGATTTGGTTGGTGTGCGTAAGAGCGCCGACAGGCGGCAAGGACATTTGTCGCATAATCTCTTCCAGTGTAGAGGGCGGGCGTTACCCGCCCTCATCGCTCACTTAGCACGCACCAGCCTGACGGGCGCCATATTCGGCCTCGCTGCGGGTGTATCGCTCACCAGCGCTTGACGAGAGCTGCTCGATGAGGCCGCTGCAGGAAAAGCCTGTCATCTCGAGATATTGGCGCGCGGATCTGGCAGCATTCTCATTCCAATCGACGTCGAGGCTGTCGACAGCGGCGATCGCGTCGGATCGGTCATAGCCTTCGCCATGCTGTGAAGAGAGCTGCTCGATGAGGCCTTCCCGCGAAAACCCAGTCATGGAGAGGTATTGTTGTGCCGATCTGGTGGCCTGGTATTGAGGACCGGTTAGCGACGGCTCTTCTGGCTCTGCCGAAATGGCGTCCTCGGCGGCGACCGGAGACGCGAGTTCGATTTCATCGAGGGCGGTTTCGCTGTCGGCAAATGTGGCCGTCTCATTGTCGAGATTGGCCGCATCAGCATCTTCGGTCGGATTGCTGTTGCATCCGCAAAGCATGAGAGTTGCTGCGAATGCAGCAAAGATTTGAATTTTCATGGTTCCCCCCTGTCAGCTTTAACTTGCGTGGTTCGGTTTTATCAGCGTGAGAAGTCCGATTAAATTACTCTTTCGACGCAGCGTATTACATCAATGTCGAAAATTATGGCGCTGTCCTCGGCTCCAGCGACCTTCTTGCGAAACTGATAATCTGGAGCATTGTCGTTTTCTGCAGCCGCATTTATCGCGTCGAGAGGCAGGCCTTCGTAGCGATTGAGGTAGACGGCGACGGGAGCCCGCTTGGCGGCTGCCCTGAGGCGTTTATCAGACCAGCCGCCGGTGTCTCTCAGGCGAATTGTCCGGCACCCTGTCGCGATTTCGATCCGATACAGATGCCTGCCGGGCCAACGCATCTCCGCCTGCGTGCGGGTTCCCACGTGAAGGCCCGGTTTGACGGTTTTTAGAGTGAGGTCATCCCGGTCGGATCCGTGCCACTGGATATCAGAGATTGGCGTCATAGCACTTCGGCAAGGTCCGGCCAGTCGATAGCGCGTTCCGGCCCGTCGAACTCTGTGGCGCTGACATCCTTCAGGATTTGGCGAATGTTCTGCGGCTCGATGTTCGCCTGCGGATCGCCGTTGTCGTTACAGGATCGCGACCACTCATTGTCCTCATCAAGGCAATATGCGTTCCAGATGGATGTTGCGCGCGCCGGAGTGGGGGCAACGACAAACAGATCCTGATTTTCGCCGTCGACATCCCATCCGCGGACGAGGAACAGCGAGTTGATGGGGGCTACTGCGCGCTCAGCAACGTCCATTTCGACGCGGCGGCGTCGAACCGGTCGCTTTTCGGCGATATAGGCCTCGATGTCCTCTGCTTCGGTAACTGTGGCAGGCAGTTCGACCGCAGAGCATTCGCCGATCGGTAGGAAGGTGTCAGTGCCGGGATGATAGATGATGTGCTGGGTCATTGTATTCTCCGATTATGCAGCGAGCGCGAGGCACGAGGCGAAGTGGACATTCGGTAAGCGGTAGTTGAACTGATCGCTGCTTGCCGGGTCGAGCGAGTTGGCTTGTTCGACGAAACAGGGGACGCCTTGGAGTGTCGTCTGGATGAAGGTCATCATTACGGGCAGGCGGTCCACGTCGATCGCATGCACGCGAAGGACTTGCTTCGGATTGTATCCGAGGGCTTCGATGGCCTGTGCGGCAGCGATGACCATGCCCCCCGCCCCGCACGCGGGCTCCTGCATTCCGATAAAACCCTTCTCGGCGACGGCCTTCTCGACTGCGTCCTTCGTGAAGGTCATGGCGGCCATCATGCTGCTGACGCCGAACGGGGTGAAGAACTGGGCGGAGGCTTTCGAATTGATCTCGAGCTGATGATAGAGTTCGCCAAGCCAATCGCCCCGTTCCCTGACGGAGATGGCTGTTAACTTGGCGAAGAGCTCGGTCATGAGGTCATAGCCCTCACCATCAAATGAAGCTTTAAGCTCGGCGTAGCGCTTCTCGCGTTTTAGCCAGTCGGTGTCGCGCGGCATGAATCCGTTCTGTAGCGCGATCGTCCAGATCTCGAGCATGTCGCCGAAGAGGGTTCGGGTATTGTGCTTGAAGCGGGCCCATTGGGCGATCGCTGCGCCTGCGCGTGCGAGATCGCTGTTGGAAGCGCGAAAACTGCGTCCCATAAATTCTCCTGGAATCAAAAGGGCGGCCTTTCGGGCCGCCCTGAAATCGTCGGGTCTTCAGTGAGGGCGCTTAATCGGGATTGCCGTATTCCTCGTCGCAGTGATCGCATTGGGTGTCGGCCGGGAGAACTCCGGTTTCATTGACCCAGGAATGGATCCCATTCTTGCAGTCGGAGCTCGGCTCTGTCGGTTCGCCGATCATTTCCCCAACGTAGCGATCCGAAACGCCAGTGATCGAGATCTCGGTCTCGGAGAGTGTTTCTCCGGCTTCCGCTTTGTCGCGGGCCGCGGCTTCGGTTTCCGCTTCGACGACGTATTGCATTTCGACGTTGCGGGTTTCGGTGACGGCAAATTTGAATTTGGGCATGGAGGTTTCCTGTGTGGCTGAGGCTATGCGGCTTTGGCAATTGAGCGGATGGAGGTGTTCGAAAGGAGTGTCTCATCGCCAAGATTGATCGCTTCGACTGGAGCGGCGGGAGCGAGGTCGAGAGCTTTCATGACCTGACGACCGACGGCCCGGCCAAGTAGCGGCGGAACGGAATTGCCGAGCTGGCGCAGCGCTGCGATCTTGGAATCGCACAAGCGAACCCAGTCAGGTACGGAGTGAAGCCTGCAGCCTTCGCGGACGGTGATAACGCGGCTGCCTTTCGAGTGGATCGGAACGACAGCGGTGAAGCTTCCGTGCTCGGCGTTTGATCCTGCTCGCAGAGTTAGAGCCTGACCATTCGGATCGAGGCGATGCCGGCGGCTGATCCGCTCTGAGCCGCCAGGCGCAGTCGCCATGAAACGTTCGACGGAAGCTGCCTCGTGCTGAGTGCGCTGCGAGCATGTGAGCCTGTCACGGCGCCAGATCCGTCGATAGGAAAGGTCATCCGGATCATTCTCCAGGCCCATCATCATTCGTCCGTACCAGCTGGTCGGGTGTTCTGGCATGGTATCGACCCAGCTATGGCTCCAAAGCTCTTCGAAATTATCGGCGTCCGGGAGGCCGTCGAAGGCTTCGCTTACGGTCGGGGTGGACTTCAGCAGGAAGTCGGGTTCGCTACTGTGGGTCGGCTCTGGATAGGTCGGAGCTTGAATATCATTTCGATGACAAAAAAGAAAAACGCGCTCGCGCCGTTGCGGCACGCCAAAATCTATGGCACGAAGGACGCGCGGTTCAACAAGACTGTATCCGGCCTTGTGAAGTGTCTCCCTAATATTGTCGAGATGAGGCTCGTTCTGCTTTTGAAGAAGTGTCGGAACCTGCTCCATCACCATGATTTTCGCCTCAAGGCGAATGCCATGCTCGATGAAGCTTGCCATGAGCTTGTTGCGATCGTCATTGGGGTCGCGCCGTCCGATTGCAGAAAGGGCCGTGCAAGGTGGCCCGCCCACGATTGCTTCAGGTGTTCGGCCTAGCGTGATCGCGTCGACGTCTGTGCCGCTCGGCATGGCAGCACGAATTGCCTTGCTCTGGTCCTGGTGAAGATCGAGGCAGAGCGACTTTCCATAGTTGAACAGATATTCGTGGGTCGATGCGTTGACGGGTTCGACGTCGACCCCGACCTGTACGTCGAAACCTGCCTGCTCCATGCCCAGCGATAGGCCGCCAAATCCTGCGAAAGTATCGACGAGAACGCCGCGGCGGGTTGTGGTGGTCATTAAGATATGTCCTTTGGGCATAAGAAAAGGCCCGGCGGCTCATTTGAGCGACCGGGCCTGTTTGTCTGTCTTTGGCGGGACGGTTTAGAGGCCGTTCCCCCTGTTCTGGGCGAGGAAGGCAGCCTTCTGAGCAGTTATCCCTTCGTCTTCCCGGGTAGCTACCTCAAGGCCAATGCGGTGCAGTTCAGCGCTTGTCAGGTAGGTGCCCATTTTGAAATCCTCACGAAGTTTAACCTGCTCGGACGGTTCAAGAACTTCATACCGCCCGTTCGCCTCGAGTCTGAGCTCATGAAGCAAATGAGGGTGGGTAAGCATGGGCTTGACGATCGCCATGTCGAATTTCGAGAGATGCGAGAAACTGCTTTCGCCGGTGGCGCCTTTGGCCTGTTCGGCATCGATCAGAGCGATCTTCTCTTGAAGTAGCTTCTGGTGGCGAATGTCGCCGAGGATGTGCATTGCGATCTCGCGCGCGCATTTCTCGGGATTTTTCCAAACACCGTTTTCAATCTCTGAAGCTGCCCGGGCAACGGAACGGCGACGCAGCTGCAAGTCGCCCTCGCCCTCGGCTTTGAAAGCAGCATTGGACGCGATGGCTAGCGTCGTCTCTTTCTGATCGCGATTCAGAATGAGGTCTGCAGCTTCGAAGTGCTGCTTTTCGAGGCGGCGAAAGTCGGTCATCTGAAGATTTGCTTGTTCGCACTCATCCTTAAAACGACAGCCTTTACCACCCCTCATCCTATAACAGATGCGCTATCCTAATGTCGCGCAAAATCGGATTTGCACGAGATATTTTATCTTACAGCAACGTTGCCGGGGCTGTCAGACGCGAACGCGTAGGACGTTAGGAAATCTTCTAATCGGTGATTTGAAATGATTTTTCAAGCTGCACTATCGTGCATTCGACGTAGCTGAGCGTCTCGTGCTGTTTGATGGCGGCCAGCAGGCGTGCAGGATCGAGCGTAATTGCGACCGGTTCGATCTCGAATGTGTCCATTTCGCCTTCTGCGAAATCTAATCGCTCCTCGAGGGTATCGCCCGCGGCATTATCCTCGAGCATGTCGTGGATCGAGAAGGCTTTGGCAGCGAGGCGGATCGCTGCGTTATGCTCGTCAGGGCCCGCAGCAAATAGGGCCTCGAACGTATCTCCATCGCGGGTGGCGCGGACCTGACGCATTTTGCTCAGCGTTTCGAGGAGTTCGATTAGCCGAGAGTTCGTCGGCTCGGGGCTCACCGAGCTTAATCCGGTGTTCGAATTAACGGGTGCAGGATTCAATTTTCCCTCCTCTGATACTTTGCAAAACAGATTGTAGGATGCGATAATATCATTCCAGAATGATTGGAGGATACGATGGCGTTCAAATTGCCGCCCCATAAGGATCTTGGCTACGTCTCCGGCAATATCGTGGACGACAAGGCGGAGGTCCTCGTGAACACGGTGAACTGCCGGCTGAAAAGCGGCGGCCGCGGCGTCATGGGTAAAGGCGTTGCGCTTGCATTTGCGCAGCGCTTTCCATCGATCATGTCCGACTATGAGAAGGCGATCAAATCCGGCGAACTGACCCCTGGCCGAGCGCTTCTGTTCGATCTGCCGGATGGCCGTAAATGGGCAGCCCTTGCGACAAAGGACCATTATTTCGAGCCGTCGAAGCGAGAATGGGTAGAAGCTGGCCTCAAGGAGCTAGGAAGCAAACTCCGTGATGGAGGCTTCAAATCGGTGGCAATCCCGCCGCCCGGGTGCGGCCAAGGTGGTCTGGCCTGGAAAGACATTGAACCGCTCGTACACAGGCATTTGGAGGGTGTTTCCGTGTCTGTGTACGGTCAGCCGTCGGGGGCGATGCTGGAGCGTCGGTTAGATCGAACCGAAGCCGAGCGCGCTGTAGAACATGCAGCAAAGCGCGATGCTCTTGTTGTGAAGCCGCTATACGGAAAGCTCGCCGCGAGCCCCGAGGTTTCTCACCGAATGATCAACCCCGGATCCACCGAGGTTATGGCTCGGATGCTGATTGAAGAGCAGGCGGGTCGCAAGCCGGTCACAGTAATTTTGCAGACCGGTGCGCTTACAAACGACCAGCGCTTCAAAGCCTTGGCCGATCTGGCGAAGCTTGAAGCCGGGCAGGAAATGTCGCTGGGCGGAAAATGGAAGCGGGGCGAAGGCGGCTGGCAGTTCAGTGCTGCTCGGGCGGCCACTGGCAATGTCCCGATATCACAGATGAAGTCGGATCGGCCTAGCCCAAGCCTTGTAGGTGCGATGGACATTGAGGCGATGCGCAGTTTGAAGGAGCCCGAAAGGGCTGCTTCGGTAGCCCAGGTTCAGGCGCACGCCGAAAGCCTTGATCCGCGTGGACGGGACCAATTCGGGAGTGCGAAGGAGAGGGATGAATATTTCGCT
>NZOF01000125.1 GCA_002695185.1 Erythrobacter sp. | reverse complement strand
CCGCGCCGGTCATGCGATCAGCGCTCCGCCGCCGAAGCTGAAGAAGCTGAGAAAGAAGGAACTCGCGGCGAAGGCGATCGACAGGCCGAAGACGATCTGCACCAGCCGCCGAAACCCGCCACTGGTGTCGCCGAAGGCGAGGGTCAGGCCGGTGACGATGATGATGATGACCGCCACGATCTTGGCGACCGGACCTTCGATCGACTGAAGGATTTGCTCGAGCGGCTGCTCCCAGGGCATGGAGGAGCCGGAAGCGTGAGCGGCTGGAGCGAGCGCCACGCTGACGACGACGGCGGCGATCGCTGTTGCGAGATGACGGCGAAGGATGTGGAGTCGGGGGATCACGCGGGGTCTCCTATGGCGGCTTCGGTGGCGGGTACGACGTGGTAGTCGCCCTCGGGGGTGAGCCCCCTGACGCAGGCGAGTTCGGAGAGGCGGCGCGCTGCGCCGCGGCCGCTGAGCACGGCAATGAGATCGATGGTCTCGGCGATGAGGGCGCGCGGAACGGTGACGACCGCCTCCTGGATGAGTTGCTCGAGGCGGCGCAGCGCGCCGACCGCGGTGCCCGCATGGATGGTGCCAATGCCTCCGGGATGCCCGGTCCCCCATGCCTTCAGCAGATCGAGGGCTTCGGCGCCGCGCACTTCGCCGATGGGGATGCGATCGGGGCGCAGGCGGAGCGAGGAGCGGACGAGCTCGGAGAGCGTCGCGACCCCGTCCTTGGTCCGCATGGCCACGAGATTGGGCGCGGCGCACTGCAGTTCGCGGGTGTCCTCGATGATGACGAGGCGGTCCGATCCCTTGGCGATCTCGGCGAGCAGCGCATTGGTCAGGGTTGTCTTGCCGGTGCTCGTGCCGCCGGCGACGAGAATGTTGGCGCGCGTAGCGACCGCGTCGCGAAGAACAGCGGCGTCAGCTGCGGTCATGATGCCGGCGGCGACATAATCGTCGAGCGTGAACACGGCGACCGCCGGTTTCCGGATGGCGAATGCGGGCGCCGCGACGACCGGCGGGAGCAGCCCCTCGAAGCGCTCTCCCGTTTCGGGTAGTTCGGCCGAGACCCGCGGCGCGCCGGGATGAACCTCGGCGCCGACGTGGTGCGCGACCAGGCGAATGATCCGCTCGCCGTCCGCCGGCGCCAGGCGTTCACCCGTGTCGGAGAGACCCTCGGAGAGCCGGTCGATCCAGAGCCGCCCATCGGGGTTGAGCATCACCTCGACGATCGCGGGATCTTCCAGAAACGTGGCGATCGCGGGTCCGAGAGCTGTGCGCAGCATTCGCGCGCCGCGAAGGACCGCCTCCGATTTCTGGTGAGCTGCTGCCACGTCGTCCCCGTTCTCCTGCGGGTCCGCCGAGGGCGGCCCTGGATCGGGGATGAGTAGAAGAGGCAGAAATCATGGCCTGACAACAACCATCATGTGGACGTCGTACCGTGGCGTACAAAGACAGGGAAACGGCGGAACGCCCGAATACTTGAGATGCGCCGATTCCTGATTATTCCGCGTCGGGCGCGGGCGGGACGTCCTCCGAAATCTCCTGCCTGAGCTTCGGTCCATGAGCGAGCCTGCGGCCGAGTGCGGTGACGAAAGCTTCGTAGCGCTCCGCTGCCTTGGCGCGTGCGGCGAGTTGAGCGGGCTCGGGCAACGGCGGGTTGGAGGTCAGCCAGAAGCGGATGAACACCGCGAGCGTCTCGACCGATATGCCGAGGTCGCGCTCCATGCGCGCGATGCGCCGGTCGAGCTGATCGAGGCGCTTGGTCGTCGCCGCCTCCTGGCGCTCCGCCGCGTCGGGCGACAGGAACGAGGCGATGCCGGCTTCGGCGACCAGCGACAGGGACAGGTCGCGCCGCGCGGCGTGGGCCGCGAGCGCCTTCATCACGCCCGGGTCGAGATAGACGGACACCCTCTCCTCCCAGCCAGGCTTTGAATACACATACTGGCCCAGCGATCTCGATGAGGACGGCAGGCTGCTGGAGCTCGCCTATGCGCTGACGGTGCACAAGGCCCAGGGCAGCGAATTCGACACGGTCTTCGTCGTCATCCCCAATCCCTGCCGGATTCTGTCGCGCGAACTCCTCTACACGGCGCTGACGCGACAGAACTCGCGTCTGGTGCTGTTCTGTCAGGGTGAGCCGCACAAGCTGCTCGACTACCGCCACCAGTCGGACGCGGCGCGCCGGCTCACCAACCTGTTCGAACCGCCGGAGCCGGTTGCGGTCGGTCAGCGCGTCTACGACGACAAGCATATCCACCGCTCGCGGCGCGGCGAACTGATGATCTCGAAATCCGAGGTGATCATCGCCAATGAGCTCGCCGCGGGGGGGATCGTCTATGAGTACGAACGGCCGTATATCGGCAGCGACGGTTCCCGGCGCTATCCGGACTTCACGATCGAGGATGCCGATACCGGCATCACCTGGTTCTGGGAGCACCTCGGCATGCTTGGCGATGCCGGCTATGAGCGGAAGTGGGCGGCCAAGCTGGCGTGGTATCGGAGCAATGGCATCATCTCCGAAGAAGAGGGCGGCGGTCCGAATGGCACGCTGTTGACGACGACGGAAATGGCCGGCATCGAGCACGCACAGATCGCGCGCAATATCAGGACGATCAAGTCTGATATCTAGGGCGACGGGGCTCAGTCGCGCGCGAAGGGCGTGACGGCCTTAGGCTTGTAGATACCGAGCAGCATCGCGGACTCCCGCTTCGGCTTCAGCCTCGCGCTCTTCGAACACGCCCGCGATCATGTTGATCTTTTATCGAGCGCTCGCGGGGAGCACTGGCGGCAACGTCGCGCAGAATGGAATTCGGGAAATCCTGTCGGAGCTGGTGCGGCGTGACCTTCAGAGAGGCAAGCGCGCCCACGCCGACGCGGTGCCTTCCGACTTCGTGGTCGAGTAGTTGGTCGGGTCCTACACGCCGGTGTTGATCGGGTGGCTTGATGGGGTGCAAAATGGTCGCCGCAGAAGATGGCAGAGATGTTTCGGCGCATGGCGATCGAAGGCGTCGGGTGACCTGCTGAAGGGACTGTTGGCGGCCCGTCTATAGTGATCGAGGAGGCTCGGGCTACCTTCTGCGCCGGTGCTGGGGAGGTGCGTTGCAGCTAGCGCTGCTGCCAGCGGCTTATCGCTTCGAGGCAGTTGGCGACGACTTGCTCAAGTTGCTGATCCGCGTCGATCAGGGCGTCGGCGCGTTGCGGAAGCGCGTCCTGCAATTCAGTTTCAACCCGATGCGCGGAGGCGCGGGCAAAATCCTGCGCATCGGTCCGCGACTGGATACGAAGGTTTCGGGTGATTTCGCGCGCGCCGAGGTACAGAAGCCGAGCTTCCGATGGCCTGCTCACCTCGGCAAGAATCTCGAATATCGCGACATGGCGGATTCCGTCGATGACCAGGTCGTCGCCAGGCGTGAATCCCGCTGCCGCAAGCACGTCGCGGCAGAACGCCGCCGCATCCGCATCGACCCGCTTTTGGCCAAGATCCTGGAGCGCTTGGCGGTCGTTGGGATCGCCGCCGCTACGGATGATCTCGCTCCGCAGGTAATCCCCAAAGCCAGTGCGTCGCCAGCCGAGCGCCTCGGCGACTGCAGTACTGACTGAGGATTTCCCGCTGCCGATCTGACCCGAAAAGCAGAGCAGCAAGCTCATGCGAAGTCGAACGTCATCTGGCGCGAGCGGAGCGAAACCCAGCCGCGTCGATCACGCTTGTCACAATTGACCGCCGCGATCGATGTTGGCGTGTCGAGCTCGATCAAGGTGGCGTAGAGCGCGTCGTTACGGGAATCCCAAAACGCATCGTCGGCGCCGATGCCCGAGCCGAAGCGGCTCCGGATACGGGCAATCGGCTCGCAGGCGAGGTCGTAGCACCAGGTGCGGCGGGCAAGCACCAGACCGCAGATCGGTCCCGCAACCGCTTTGAGCAGGATGATGTCGCCATCGCCGATTTCACCATAGGGCGCACAGCGGTTTCGGCTGAAACGGGATTCGATGGTTTTTTCGCCACTGAGAACCATGGACAAAAACGGCTCGGCGAAGATGGCGAGATGAATCCCGATCCGGCTTTTGGGCCGGGTCGCGTCCGACAGATAGTTCAGCCAGAAGCGATGGCCTCCGACCTGTTCCAGCAATGCGTCGAACTCGACCTCCAAGCTATGCTCCCTTCCGTCGTCACCATGGACGTCCGGCCTTCTTCCTGTTCTTCGAGCGCCGCCAGTTCGCGCAGCGCAGTCGCCGTGCGCTCCAGCGCGCCACGTCTGGCCATACTGCCCCAGAGGCCGGGTTGGAAGCCAGTGCCCATCGCTTCGCCAGCGCACGAAACGGCCGCCTCGAGGACAAGCTGTGGATTGTCGGTGTGAAAGATGCGGTTGCCCGAAGTCCATACATTCGCTGCGGCGCGGCGCCGATCGCGGCGGCTGACGGTGGGCAGGATGTCGCCGTCGACCAGGGAGACGAGGTGGGCCTCGTCAGCGCGACCCTCGGCGGCATCGCGGATGAACAGCCGCATCCGTCCGATACCCACCTCGGTCCAGTCGCGGCGGCGGCTGGACGAAACCGGCGGTCGTAGTGAAGCGCGGACTTTGCGGAACACGACCAGATCGCCGCGGCGCCAGTGGGGCGGCGGACAGATGCCGGCGGCGCGCAGCGCGTTGCGCTCGAAGAATGGCGTTTCATACTGGATGGTCAGGGGTGCGTGCTCTACCAGAACCAGTCCCAGCCTGCGAGCGAAGGCGATGGTGACGTCTCTGTCGGCCTTGGCGCTCGGCCGGGCTCCATCCGGCGGCAGGCTGATCATCACCACGCCTTCAGGACGGCATGCATGTGCCGCGGCGGCGAGCATCGGCCGGACGAAGTCCAGATACCACGGCGGGTCCAGAAGAACCGCATCGGCGCTTTGCCGCGGCAGGCCGCCGCTGCAGAACGCGATGGCGAGTGGCTCGCCCATAGCCCGATTGAGGGCGAAGATGCGGTCGGTGACGCTGTTGCTTTCAGCCAGGAATGCGATCCGGCGGCCGATTGGCAAGGTGAGTGCATCGGCAGCAAGACCGGGTGTTCCGAACAGCAGCAGGTCGTCGCCAGGATGGGTCAACGCAGCTGCGCGGTCGAGCAATGCTCGGGCTGCATCCGGAGTGAACCGCCATTCGTAATCGAGGGGGTGCGGAAGTGGTAGCAGCGAGCGCCCTTCGACCAAGGTGGCACCATTGTCGACCGCCTCGTCGGCTATGCCGGCCGCTATCGCTGCGTCGATCAGAGCGCGGCCCCTCAGTCGATCGAGCGAGGCCAAGACCTCGGTCGGATAGACGCCCGGCAATTGGTGCAGGAGGGCGGCGAAGCTGCCTACTCCGCCCTGCACGGCGGTCAGGGCCAGTCCATCGACCTGCGCCGCGAAAGCGGCTTGTGTCAGCGAGCGGCGGACAGACATCAGTATGGCCTCGTCCGCAGCGCTATGTCAGTGATCGAAACGGAGCGCTGATCCGCAGTAAACCGGCGCTCGAGCTCGTTCATCCAGTGGGCGATAGCCTCCTCCTGGACGGCCAGGCTCCGCTCGCGCGTGTCGTCGCGAGCCAAGCGCTGTTCGACCGGCGTGAACACCTGGATGCGCAAGGGAATGACGCGGAGCGGATAGTTGGGATCGATCGCCTGAAGCCGGTCCATCAGGTCGGCGACGCCCTGCGCGACGCCATCGTCATGTGGTGACGTCAGGGTGACGTAGCCGTAAACGTCGAGGCCCAATTCCAGCACCCGCCGCAGAACCTCGAACTGCCGATCGTAGTCCTGGGGCGCGGCACGCGTGTTGAAGGCGAAGGAGCGTGAGTCGAAACCCTTGATGCAGCAGACCCGCCCATAGTTCCGGTAGCTCCGCAGGAGCGCCATGTCCTCTGGCGCGAGGGCGTCGAAGAGATAGGTCGTGCTGAGATTGTCGTCGGTCCAGAGATAGGTCGTTTCCGCGAGGCCCGCGTCGGCGAGGGCGCGCATCATCCACAGCGTCCATTCCGGGACAAGGTCGGGAGAGCCGCCCGACAGATCGATGATCCGTGGAGCGTCGGGAATCTGGCGGTAGAGGTCGACCAGTTCTTCTGCCGTGAACCAGGCGGAGCGGTTGGGATCGGCCTTCAGCAGATCTTCCGGCACGAAACAGTACCAGCAGCGCCACGCGCAGGCCGCGTTCTGGAACACCAGCGCGGTCATCATCTCCGGCATCGGCGTGATGGCGAGCGCCTTGCACGCCGGGGCGATCGGCAGCGGGTTGGCAGGCCAGCCCTGGGCCGTCGCCAGACGGAAATGCCGGACGCGGCCGTAACCATTGCAATTCGCCGGCAACGTGAGGTCGACCTCCTGTTCAGAGCCGGCAAGACGGGAGATCAAGATGCGGCCGCCATCGAGATCGATCGCCCGCGCGCGCAACTGCGCGGCGAAACGCTCGGTGTCGATTGGCTTTGCCGCGCCGGTCACGGATGTGCCTCCGGCGCTTCGGGCGGCAGCCCCTTCAGACGGCGCGGCACCTTGATCGGTTCGTCGGCGAGGTCGGGCAGCTTGGTATCGAGGAAAAGGTCGATGAGGCTCGCACAATAGTCGAACTCTTCCTTTGTCAGGGGCCGGCCCTTCGGGATGTTGTGCCAATATTCCAGACAGGTGCGGCAGCAGGTCGCCGTGGCGTGCTGGGCATAGAAGATAGCGTTCCCCTCAAGCGGGGTCTGACGGCCGTCGCGCGGCGGCTCCGCGATCGCGAGATACTTGCGCAGCCGATCGTGCGCCGCGTCCTTCAGCGCGAGACGGCCTTTGCGTTGGGCATGGCGCATCGCAACCTCGTCCACCGGCCGATGGAAGAAGTGGTGGCGGATCATTTCGTGCTGGAGCGCCTCGAAAGTGTGAGCGGCGTCGGTCCCGTCTCGGCGGTGGAGGCGCTTCCAGTCGACCAGATCGGCGCCGCAGTCCCGGCATTTGCCGCGCTGGTCCGGCGTCATCTTCTTGAGCTGCTTGAAGCAGTGCAGATCGTTGTCGCAGTCCGTCGACGTGCATTTGATGTCGAGCGGCGGGGGTTTCTGGAATTCAGTCATGGAGACCTCACTGGAGCGCTCGGTCGAGCAGTTGCCGATCGAGCTCGTTATCGATGTCGTAGAAAAAGCGTTCGACGAAGACATCGCGAGCGATCGCCCAGGGATCGCCGTCGTCCGCCTGCAGATTGGCTGCGGTGCCCCACCAGTTCACACCCTGCCACGAGAGGCGGAAGGCAAGGTAGTTGGCGAGTGCGCCGACGCTCACCCCATGCGTTGCAGCGATGGTGGGAACGACGCTCTTGAGACGTTCGACCGAATTGCGCGCCGCCTGGACGCAGGCTTGCGCCAAGGTCTCAGCCATACCGTCGAGGACGACCTCGCCGGCAAACTGGCTTGCGGCGATCTCTTCATCGGAATTGCGGCGCTCGGCCGACGTTTCATCGGTTTCGATGACTTCGAGCGTGTTCGCCTCTGGGCGCTGTGCGGCATGAAAGAGTTCATGCAACAGATCGAAAAGCCATCGTGCTTCGTGCTTCGACCTTTGCTTCAGCACCACGACGTTGCGGCCCTCATACCGCCAGCACGCGCCATGGAACGTGCCGCGGTCGCGAAGCGGCAGGACGACGACACCCAAGTCCCAAGCGGTGTGGAGTGCCGTCCTCAGCGTGACTGTTTCGTAGCTCGCCTGGATGCGGTGGTGCATGGCAGCCGGGTCGGTCGGGATTTCTGCCTTTGGCAGGGCGCGCGCACCCTTGAGCACGATGACTGCAAGATAGTTTGCATAGGCGGCATAAAGGCTGGTCGTTGCCTGGGCGCGATTGGCGGGCATCTTGAAGCGCGCTTCAGCTGCGGCGAAGCGCGGCGCTGTCAGCGCCTGCGCGCCAAAGACATTGTCCCGCGTCCAGCCGAAGACGCGTTCCAGCACCGCTCCGGCCTTGGCGGTCAGGGCGTAGTCGTCGTCATCGCTGGCCACCTCGCCGCTGGCGCGGGCCGCATCGGCCGAAGGCAGCAGCCGCGACAGCAAAAATTCACGGTCGAGTCCGACCTGGCGCAGCTTGCTGATTAGGCCGCCGAAGCTGTCGGGGGCCACCGGTAGCAGGATGTCGTTTTTGATGCGCACGGCGAGGGCGTTGGCGATATCGCGCAGACGCTGATAACTGGCGGAGGCGTAGCGCTCCGCCTCGTAGCGCTGGATCTGCTGTTCTTTCAAGCCGAGCCGGTCAGCGAGAGCCTTCTGGCTGAGCCCGCTTGCGATGCGGGCCTGAATGAGGCCGTCGGCCAGCTCATCGAACGAATTGATCGAGATCACCGACAGGTCGGCGGATTTCAGGCGATCGTATTCCGCGAGTTCGGCCTGCAGGTCGGCAAGCTGGCTTTCCATGGCCTCGCGCTCGGCCTGGATCAGGCGCGGGTGTACGTCCGGGCGTGCCGGGCTTCCGGTCAGGTCAGTAATGGCCTTCCGAAACCGGTCGGCTTCACTCCGGGTAATCTTGTACTGCCGTTCATTGGTGATCATGGCAGACTCCCGAGGTCGATGTTGATGACGCCCTTGGGCACGCCATTCCGGTCCTTCATGAAGAAGTCACGGTAGAGCACGCCCGGGGCGGCGAAGGATGACGCCGGAAAGAGCTCGCCCAAATACTTGGACTTCATGGCCGCCCGACCATTGGCAAAATCGAGCAGCACGGATCGAGTCGATAGGGGTCGACCCCCAGTGTGTTCCAGGCTCCGTCATAGTCCTCCGGCAGGTCCTTCTGTGAAACGAAGCTTCCGTCGAGCAGCACAGCGCGACAGCCGGCGCTGGCGAGGTTTTGCAGGGCCGCGAGCAGCCCTCCCATCAGGCGGGTGCGATGGCCGTTGGAGCCGAATCGCGGCGCAACCTCGCTCCAGGGCGCGTCGTGCACCCCAGGAGGCAGGTAGCCAGTCGATGAGTCGACATCAGGAAGCATGACCCAACAATATCGTTGGGTTGAATGTTCGTCAAGCGTTCTGGAAGCCGCTGCGAGCGGCGGGTTCTGGCAGGAGGCAGACATTCCCGTCGCTCAAGCGATCTGAAGCCGCCAGAGAAAGGCTATTTTTCTGACAGGAGATCGGTCGTGACGCGTCTCACGGAACAGATACTTGCCCACGCGGGAGCCTCGCTGGAAGGCGCGCCGCTGGCCGCGAAGAGCTTAGCTTAGCCGCGACAGCCGAGCGGGGGTGGACCACAGGCCCGGTCTCGCTTGACAGAGCGCGGGGAGCTTATGCGCGCCGGGCGCAGGGTATACCTGCGTCCCGTCACCGGCCGCTTTGGCAGGCGGGCTCCTAGCGTGGAGCAGGCTATCGAGGCATTGGCTACCCAGCGTGGCGAAGTGATCGTCTCAAACGGCGCGGCGGCGGCGAATGCGCTCGGTCTGACAAGGCAGTCGCCGGTGCGGTTCATGCATCTTACGTCCGGCCGAAGCCGGACGATGAGTCTGGGAAAACAGAGTGTGGAGTTGCGCCACGCGCCGCGTTGGCAATTGACGCTCGCCGGCCGGCCGGCTGGGCATGCCGCGCGTGCCCTCCCTGGTTAGGTCCCGGGAAAGCCGAGGAAGCCCTGCATACATTGAAGCGGAAACTTCCGCCGTCGGCCTTCGGCGAACTCGTCACCGCTGCCCCGTGATTGGCAAAGAGCGTTGGGAAGATCGCTCATGGCTGAGGCGTTCCTGAACCTGTGGGCGAGTGAAGCACCGCGAGGCCCTGGGCGTTGCCGCCGACCGCTCCGGTCGCCCGGCCCATCTCCGCGAAGAAGATGTGCATCGAGCTTCCGCGACAGGAATATTAATCTGGAGGATGCACAGCCTTGAACGGCTGTGACCGCCAGTTTGATCCCAACCCGTTCGCTTACCGGGACTCGGCAATCGCGACCGCTCGGGCGCGCACCTGATCGCTCCAGTCATTGAAGGCGCGGTTATATGCGAGTGTTTTTTCTCGCTTCGGCCATGCGATCTTGAATTGATCATAGATGCTGCGACCCTCGGGAATGTCGCCCGCTCGGACGATGGTGGTTGCGCGAGGCGTGATGAAGGGCGTTGACGAAACTCCATTCCAGACTTCTAGGACAGGGAAGCCGACGGTTCCGAGCGGAGGATCCCAGGTGGGATCGACAAGCCTGCGTTCGCCATCGATGACGACTTCGACCGCATCGTGAATTCCGCGCGTTTCCGTCAAGGGCGACAATACGTCCCGGGGGATCGGCAGGTCGGCCCAGTCGAACGGCAGTTGAACAAGCTCGGCGCGGTATCCCAGCAGGCGCATGAGGCGTCGTGTCGCCGCCGACTTGTGCCTGCAGTCCCCCCGGCCGAGAGAGAAAAGGCTGTCCGGATCGTTGTTCCAGGCCGTCAGCTTGTAGGGGATGCGCTGCAGGAGGTGAAAAGCCGCGATCCGGCGTTGGCGCGCATCGAGACCCGGTGCAAGGCGTTCCGCGAACCATTCAGATGGCAAGGGGCTGCCTGCCATTCTGCGGCGGTTCATCTCTCGTTCGATTTCCTGGACGCGCTCGGCGACGATGTCGCCCATAGTTTGAGCCCGTGCGCTGGTCGCCAGCAGAACGACGGCTGTGGCGCAGGTAGTGATGAGTCGGCGGCGGCTGATGTTTCTATCGAGCATTGTTGCCTCACGGTTGCTGCCGAGGCCTACTCGACAGCTGTATCGTCGCATAAGCGACCATTGGCGCGCTCCTGCTTTTCCGGCAAACGGAACACGCATCATGTGCGGGATCCTATGACGCTTTACGCACCCCATGCGTCATCGGCGTCGCAACATGTGGTGCGGCGCTCTCAGCCTCCACGTCCTGCGGGTTCGGGGGAATTCGACGGCGGTCATGCCCGCATGGATCTTGTGAATCGACGGCCTGTAGACGTTGCTTTCGAAAGGCCGTCACGCTGCCGTTCATGCCACCCAATTCGAGGCTGTCGCACAATTGTAGTCCCAACTTGGCAGCCTCGGAACGCATCGAATTGGCGGCCGCCTCTGGATAATTGAAGATCAGCAGGCCATCGTTTTTCAGAAGACTCCAGGCATTCGCCAGGAACGCCGCAATATCCGTCTCGAAGTAGACGGCCGCTTGCGAATAGATGACATCCACGGTGCGCGGCAGGCAGCCTTGCGATTGGATATTCCCCAACGAGGCGCCGGTGAGATAGCTGTGTTCCGTCACGCCCTGCGGCAGTTCGGAATGCCACGGTGTGAGATTGGTGAAATGCAGGTGCAGCCGGCTTCCGCAGTCGGCCGAGAAGCGTCGACTGAGGCCGGCGATATCCCGTGCATCTCCCGGTGGATTCTTGAAGCCCGCCCAGCCGCCGCCGACTTCCAGCAGCCGGAACTCCTCACCGCGATCCAGACTTTCCGCGATCATGGCCGGCAGGTCGTATCCCAGCCGCTCGGCGAGCAGGAAGGAGCCGCCACTGGACGTCCACGACCCGTCATGCAGGTAGGATTGCACGGTCTGTGTGACGGAGCCGGTTTCTCGCCACATCGTGCGGAAATAGGCGAATATGTGCCTTCGCGACGGGACTGGAACGTTAGGCCTCAACCCGCGAGCCTGGAGGTCGCGTTTGACACCTTTCCTGATATCGCGCCATGTAGATTCACCGGGCTCGTAGCCGGCGAGTTGAAAATTGCGTGCAAGCATGTCGCACGCGTCCGATGCCTTCTTGAACATGAAAGGATTCCACTTTGCTGAGTGAAGCTCGGCGATGCCGATGGCTCATCAGAAGAAGCGGAAGAGGCCCACACATGGGGCACAGATCACGCCTCTTCGCTTGGCGAAGAGAGCGTGCGAGGGGGGCGTAGGAAGCGATACCGGGCGCTGAGATTCGCGCCTGCCTCCAGAACGGCGAACCGGGTGCGGGCGTAGGGCGGAGTCGAGGGCAGCGCACCATTCGCCATGCTGGGCGTCTCATGCGAATGGTCGGTGGGATTATGGCCATGCGAATGGCCGGGAACCCGCTCGTACACGGTTCCGTTCTCATGCACATGGCCTGGACCGACGTCGAAAGCCCCAAGCTCGGCGTGGCGCTGCGTCGCCGCCGCGGCAAGAGAGGCAGGGTCATGGGAGGCCGAGACAGGGGCTTGAGGCAACATCAAAGCTATCGCCACCGCAAGTGCGAGGACGAGGCGAATTGCTATCCTGATAGGTCCAGCCAGCATCGTTAATAGATACTCACCCGTCGCCTAAGAATTGTTTAATTTCCAAGAGGCCGCCCTGTTGCAATATCCTATCGTGAAAGTGCGATCGCTGCGCGTTTCGTCGCGCCCGCGAAACCCGAAGAGTTTCGACAGGGGTTTAAGTAGTGCCGTCTTCCCCGCGTCACGTTCGGCCCGACGATCGCCGTGATTTCGTTGGCTATGGCCGTCGCGATCGGGACGGGCCCGAAACTGCGGAAGTTCGAGATGGTGACGTTCTCGAGACGCACGTCGATCCTTTCAGGTGTCGCCGGACGGCAGAGGTTCTGTGCCTTCGCTGAGAATTGCGAGGTAGCGGCGGTAGCCAAAGACGCGGCCTCGCCGCCGCCCGGTGACTTCCTCGACCACGCCGAGCCGCTCGAGATCGGCGAGCGCCGCATTCACGGTCGGCGCTGAAAGGCCCGTGCGTGCGACCAGGTGATTGGCGGTGAGATACGGATTCTGCTGGAGGAGGTCGTGGACGCGAAGCGCCGAACCGGGCCGTTCGCTCTCAGCCGTGATGCGTTCGCGGTCGGCCTTGAACAGGTCGACGATCCGCGTCGCGGCATCAAACGCCTGATTGGCCGTGTCGGCGACGCCGATCAGGAAGAATTCGAGCCAGGTCTCCCAGGCGCCATGCTCGCGCACTTCCTGAAGCAGCCGGTAATAGTCGGCGCGATGCGTTTTCAGATAGAGGCTGAGGTAGAGCAGCGGCTTGCGCAGCACACCGTTGAGGCAGAGGTAGAGCGTGACGAGAAGGCGGCCGATGCGGCCGTTGCCGTCAAGGAAAGGATGTATGGTTTCGAACTGGACGTGGAGCAGCCCCGCCTTGATCAATGCTGGAAGCTTCGACGCCTCCTCGTGCATGAAACGCTCAAGCGCATCGAGGCAGGCGCCCAACTCGGTCGTTGGAGGAGGCACAAACAACGCGTTGCCGGGCCGCGTACCGCCGATCCAGTTTTGCGAGCGCCGAAACTCGCCCGGGTCTTTGGTCTCGCCGCGTCCGTTTTGCAGGAGCCGGGCGTGCATTTCGCGGATGAGGCGGAGCGAGAGCGGCAGGGTTTCGAGCCGCTCCAGCCCGAACATCATCGCATCGACATAGTTGGAGACTTCTCGGATGTCGTCGACGGGTTGGCCGGCCTGCGCCTCGGTCTCAAACCGGAGCAGATCCGATAAGGTGGATTGGGTGCCCTCGATCTGGGAGGACAGAACCGCCTCCTTCCTCACATACATATAGAGGAACAGTTCCTGGCGGGGCAGCAGCATGGTGATGCCGTCGAGGCGGCCCAAAGCGCGTTCCGCGAGGCTCAGCCGATCGAGAAGACTCAGCACGTCGATCTGCGGCTGCGGCGGCAGTGCGGGGGGGACGAAGGCACGCACGATTTCGCCCGCAACCGGCGTTTCGACGTAGCGGCCTAGGCGTGAAGCGGTATTGGACTCGACCATGCCCCCGATTATGGGGGCGGGGGCTTATTTAAGCAATAAGGACTTGGCTTAAATAGCGGTTCGGCTAAGGTAAGCGCGCTTAAACAAGCGAAGGAGTCGCGCGAAGCCGATGAAGGGTTCAATGCCGCAGTCTGCGCTTGCTCCCGGGTCAGTCACTGGGGCGGCCGAGCGGCCAGCCCTGTTCATCAGCCACGCCGCGCCGGAGGACAACGCCTTTACCCTCTGGCTCGGCGCCAAGCTATCGGCCATGGGGTATGAGGTCTGGGCGGATGTGCTGCGGCTGCGGGGCGGTGACGATTGGCAGCGAAAGCTGGAGCACGCGCTGCGGCACCGGGCGCGCAAGGTGCTTCTGGTCGCCAATCCGCGCGCCGTCGATAAGCAGGGCGTGCGCAACGAAATCCAGATCGCATCGGAAGTCGCACGCAAGATCAACGATAAGGAATTCGTGATCCCTCTCAGGCTCGCGCCTTTCGAGGCACCGTTCCTGATCGCTCACGCGCAATACATCGACTTTCAGTGCGGCTGGGCCCTTGGTCTGGCCGAGCTTCTCGAAACGCTTGATCAAACTTACCGGGTCCCCCGCAGCGGCACGGATAACAGCGCCATATGGCGCGAGATCCAGCTTCTTCACGGCCGAACGGTCGTCGCCACGTCCGAGCGGCTCGTCTCCAATTGGCTGGCGATCGAGCGTCTGCCGTCCAAGATTCGGTATTTCGATTTCAGGGGCGGCTCGGAGCGCCTGGCGCAAGCGCGCATGAAGGACGCGCCTTGGCCGCTCGTCCCATTTCGCCGCGGCTTCCTGACATTCGCCCGACTCCATGATCTGCAGGACCACTTTGGCGCGCATCTTCCGCTCAAACTGGAAGCCGAGCGAAGTACCGACGGGTTCGTGGAAGATGGCTGGACCAAGCTCGACATCGCCCGGTGGGATGCACGCAACAAGTTCTCGGACCTCGCGCGGCAAGCGCTGGAGGGTCTCTTTCGAAGCAAGGGGTTGAAGGGCTATCAAATGTCGGGATGGCAGCAGGCTTGGTGGCCGCCCGCCGACGTTGCACCGACGACAAAAGTCGCATTCCGCTGGGGTGACCTCGCCGGCCTTCGCCAAATTCAGGGCGTCTCCGCGAAGCGCCAAATGAACTGGCACTTCGGCGTCAGCGTCGCCGCGCGCACCGCGCCGTTTCGGCATGTCCGCATTCTGAGCCGCCTGATTTTTACGCAGGACGGCCACAAGCCGTTCGACGATCCTGTGAAGATGCACCGGCTGCGCCGGTCCTTCGCCAAGACATGGCGAAACCCGCGCTGGCGGGACATGCTGCTTGCCTTCCTTCACTGGCTGGCGGGCGGCAGCGATGTGCTGAGCGCGGCGGTCAGCGGCGATGAAGCTCTGGTGCTCAAGCTTCCTCCGGTGTCGTGGATGGCGCCCGTCAGCATCCCGACCGAAGCCGACCCCGTTGAGGATGACGATGATGACCCGAGCGACGATGACGACATCGACGAATACGAAGGGGAGGAAAGCTTCGAGGGCGCGCAAGCGGCCGGTGAGGAAGAGCCCTATCATTTTCGAGCCGCGTCTGACGCATCTGGGTGAGCCGCTGCTCGAGTTTCGTTATGGACAGCGGCTTGCGTATCCGCGCGATGGCCTCTTCCTCTATGGCCCGGTTGGTGATGTCGGGCAGTTGAAAGCCGTTCGGTTCGGCGTGATCGGGACGGCGGAGGGCGTTCGTCGCTTCAACGTGTGGTCGAAACGCCTGCGAGGCTTTATCGACGTGCCGCCACCAGGCCGGAGGTCGAGAGCGATCGAGCCCCAACATGTGCCCTTCCCGGGCTTCGCGGAGGCCTTTCACGCCGAGTGGCCCGAAACGCCGGCGGCTGTCGTGGCTGATCTCGATGCCGAGGTGATCGACAAGGCGCTGCATCTAGCCAATCGGCATGAGGCCGTTCGCAAAACCGTCGATCTCTTCGTCAGCCGGCTGGTGACTGAGAACAACCGGCTCGAACACCCGCCTGCGGTGTGGTTCGTCGTCATCCCCGAGGCCGTGTATGAGCTCGGTCGGCCCAAGTCGTCCGTGCGCAAGGGCGAGCGCATCGCTGGCGAGGTCACGATCAGCCAGAGCCGGGCGCGCCAGCTGCTAGTGCAGCCGACCTTGTTCGGCGAGGACGAACGTGAGGCTGAGGTCTACCTCTACGCCACGCATTTTCGTCGTCAGCTCAAAGCGCGGCTGCTGAAGGAGAGGATCGTTACACAAATCGTGCGGGAGACGACCTTGGCGCCGGAGGAATTTCGACGGGATAACGGCATGCCGATCCGGCGCGTCGAGGATGCGGCGACGATAGCCTGGAAGTTGAGTACGGGTGCCTATTACAAGGCAGGTGGCAAGCCATGGCAGCTCGCCGACGTTCGGCCCGGCGTGTGCTACGTCGGCCTGGTCTACAAGCGAAGTGAGCTGACGAGCGACAAGCGCCATGCCTGCTGCGCGGCCCAGATGTTCCTGGCCGATGGCGAGGGCGTTGTGTTTCGCGGCGCGCTAGGCCCGTGGTTCCAGACCGATACCAAACAGTTTCACCTGGACGAAGACGCCGCAAAGTCTCTCATCGAGATGGTGGTCGGGGAGTACATACGCCTTCATGACGGGCCGCCGCGCGAGCTGTTCATTCACGCGAAGTCTGCCTTCACGGATCCGGAGTGGAAAGGCTTCCTGGCGGGCTGCGGGAAGTCGACGAATCTGGTCGGGGTCCAGATCGCCGAGGCTCGTGATGACCTGAAGCTCTTTAGGCCGGGCAATTACCCGGTTGTCAGAGGAACAGCGCTGCAGGTTGGCGAGCGGCACGCGTTCCTGTGGACGGCGGGCTACGCGCAGCGGCTCGACACCTATATGGGGCCTGAAACGCCCAATCCTATTTCGGTGAAGGTGCTCCGTGGTGAATGTCCATTGAATACGGTTCTCCAAGACGTGTTGGGTCTGACCAAGATCAATTTCAATTCGTGCCTCCACAATGACCGCCTGCCGGTCACGATCCGCTTTGCAAATGCTGTGGGCGACGTACTGATATCTGCGCCGATGGATGGCGAGCCGAAGTTGCCCTTCAAGTTCTATATTTGAAGGCGCGGACCTAATCCGCGCCTTCCTATGCCGCTTGCCGATGTTGATCGGGCTCGCTTGGAGCGCTCGCCTGAGCGATGAAGCGGTCGAGAGCGGCGCGGCGGGATGCGCGATCGAGCGCATAGGTGGTTTGCTTAAAGCCGATCCCGTCGAGGAGGCCTTTGATGTAGCCCGAGATGGTGTCCGCCGCCATGATGAGCGCCGTGTCCATCGTGTGGATGTACTTGCTCGTCACCGAGCCCTTCGCATGGCCGACCAAGGCGGCGATTGTCACCTCGGTGAAGCCGAGGTCGTTGGCGATGCTGGCGAAGCTGTGACGGAGGACATGCGGTGTCACATCCGACAGGCTAGAGTTCGCGAAGATCTGCTCCCAATGGTTGGGGAAGCTGCCGAACGCTCCGTCCTCTGCCCGAGGACCTGGGAAGACGTAGGTCCCGGTACGATGCTTCCTTCGCTCCTCGAGATACTCGACCACCGGCAAACCGATGGGGCGTGTTGATGCGCCTTCCTTGCTGTCGGCCAGGCGCAAACAGCTAGAGTCTGTATCCGCCTCCGTCCACATCAGCCGGATTATCTCCGTGCGCCTGCAACCGGTCAGAGCGATCTGGCGAATGATGTCGACCGTCATCGCGTATTTCTCGTTGGCAGCGGCCTGGCGAAGCATCTCGCCGAGAACGCGATACTCTGCCTCGGTGAGCCGACGGTCCCGCACCCGGTCTTTCGGCTTGCGCAAGCCATGGGCAGGATTGTGCTCGATGATGCCGGCCTCGACGGCATAGGTGAGGATGCCGCCCAGCAATCCGACCGTTCGGGTGGCGGTGCCGGCGCCGCCGCGGACGATGGCCTTGCCGCGAAGCTTCTTCGTCTTGACGGAGACCCGAGTCTTTCCCGCCATGATGTCCTTCAGGACCTTATTGATATCGGCCTTGGTGAGGTCTTTGACCCGTCGCGTACCGAGTAGCGGGAAGATGTGCCTGTGTATGCGGCCGATATCGGTGGCCGCAGTCGTAGCCTTCTTCGGCCGCCCTCCTTTCCCGAGAATGAGACCCGCCTCAAGGTCGGCAATGTAGAGAGTGCAGAGTTCCTTGACGGTGATTGCCTTGTGGTCGAGCTGACGCTCCTCGGCGGGATTGTCCCCGCTGGCGACGCGACCGAACTGAACCTTCGCCTCTTGGCGGGCTGTTTCCGCTGTCCACACCCCGTGTAGGCCGATTGTGTAGCGTCTCGAGCGCCCGCCGGAGCGATATTGAATGACGTAGCTTCGCTTGCCGGAGGTGAAGACGCGCAGACCGAAACCGGGTAGCTCGTCGTCCCAGATGACGTAGTCCTTGTCGCGAGGTCCGGCGGCGTCTACGACACGTTTGGTGATCTTAGGCATCACGGTCACTCCGCTGAGCTTCGATCTCTCGCGTAAGCACTACGTAAGCACGGGGGCGGAAATCGTAGCGTAGGTTCGGATATGAACGTGAGGCCCGGTTTTCAGAAAGACCAGCGTTTTCAGATAGATATCGTAGCATGGCGTACCCTATCGCAGTTTTCGGATACCCAGCCTAAAATGCTCCGAAGGTGGAGGTTTAAATCCCGATAACGCGTCACTACTTCGTTGGTCTTTCAAACAACGTAAGAAACTACCGGCCCCGTTCGCGGGGCCGGTAGCCAAATTAGGCTGTCAGAGCAGAATTCCCACCGTCGTTCTTCCAGCGCCGCCAGGCGGGAAAGGCCAGCGCGAGCACGCCGAGGGCCACATGGGCAAGCGCGATACTGAGCGTGAAGCCGGCTACGAGAGCCCATGGGCTGATCGCAGCCCAGACACCCGCAACCATACGCGCCCAGTCAAGCCCTTCATGCGGTCGCCAAAGCGCAATTGCGGCAAGCACTGCGATCAGTCCTCCTGTCAGTAGGGCGCTCCAGAAGGCAATATCGGTCATCGTGACGACGAAGGGCAACCCAGCGAGGGCTAGGCCCGCGAGAAGGCTGATGCCGTCGCCAAGCTTGTCATAGTTCGTGGTCCAGGTCTTGCTCATGGTGTTACCTCCTTTCTCTTCACCAGGGATTCAATGCGGCCGAGCCAGCCGCTTGGGCGCCGGCGCAGGCAGGAAGGGCAACAGCTCCTCCTGCGAAATCGCACCGGTCGCGATCTCTTCCAAGGCAAGCTCTTCGGTTGCTTGCCGTTTAGGTTCGACCCGCGGTTCTGCCCCGGCCCTCAGCGCCCGGCTGCGGGCGCTCGCGGCGAGGACCAGTGCGAAACGATCGGGCACCGCCTGCTGGGCATCAATTGCAACGAAGGGATTCATGCCGCCCTCCCTTCCTCAACGGATGGATACAATCCGTCGGCGGCCACCGCCGCTTCAAGCGCCAACAGCGCTCGTTCAACCTCGGCAAACTGCGATGCACGCTGGTTTTCCGGCATGCCTTCGGTGCTGGCGACATCCTGAAGATACTCCGTGTAGGCCCAGTTCATCAGGATAGAACGGCGAGCCTCCAACGACAGGCTGGCGTCCGAAGCAACTTCAATGGGAGAACGCCCATCATCGCCGCCTTTCGGATCGCCCCGCCGTTTTGCGCCGGCCATCGCGTCACGATAGGTTTGCCGCATCTCGGACAGTCCGAGCCGAGAGAGCGTGGCATCGGACCACAGCTCGGCCTGCCTGTCCCGTGCCCGGGCGGCACCGCGCGCGGCTTCGCCTGCCGGCAGATGCACCTCGTAAGCCACCCCCAGACGCTTTGCATGGCGAATAGCGGCTTCCAGCGTCGGAAAGCTAAGGTCTATCTGCTGGATCGTGTCGTCGCCACCCGTCCAGCCCATCAAAGGCTCGAGCCAAGGACCGGTCCGGCGTGGAAAGCTCATCTTCCAGCCCTTCGTACGCGTGCGCCCCGAGGTCATCGCCGATTTCGACGGTTTCCATATCCGGGCGACCGCATCGTCCGGCAGAGAAGAGTCCCAGTCTGGTCGCGAACCGGCCTGACTCAGAATGGGTGATACATGTGATTGTCCTGTGAAATCTCCGCTGATCACGTTCATCTCTTAGCCTCCAGATTGCAGGAAGAGCGTCCGGCCGCCACCCGAGCGGCCGGAACGTCCCGTTCTGGGTCCAAGCTGGTTCAGGCCGCGACCGGTTCCGGCTCTGGAGCTGTCTCGAGCTGCCTGGTCTCGAGACCCTCGGTCGCCTCAGCCGACGCGATCTCGATCCGACGCGGTTTGAGTTCCTCGGGGATCTCGCGCTTGAGCTCGACGGTCAGCAAGCCGTTCGACAGCGTGGCCGCTTCGACCCGGACGTGATCGGCCAGTTCGAACCGACGTTCAAACGACCGGCCGGCGATGCCACGATAGAGATAGCTGACACCGCCGTCACCTTCGGGCGTCTCCTTGCGGCCCGACACGATCAGCATGTTCTTGTCCTGGGTCAGGGTCAGATCGTCTTCGGCAAAGCCCGCCACCGCCATGTCGATGCGATAGTCGTCCTCGCCGGTCTTGACGATGTCATAAGGCGGCCAGTTGTCGAGCGTCTCCACTCGACGGGCTGTCTCGAGCGCGTCGAGCATACGGTCGAAGCCAACGCTCGAACGGAACAGAGGTGCAAAATCAAGTGTCGTTGCCATAGCCATATCCTCCTTTGAGCAACATGGGTACAGACATCGGGAGCACCGCAGGAGCGATGTCCCGCTTCATGGCCGATCCCCATCTGGGCGATCTGCATAAAGTGATTTGGAACAGCACCTTACGGTTTCAAGAGGATGCTCGGAAACTTTTTTCTACGAACAGCTCTCCTATATTTCTCTTGCTTCCTTGTAGCATTCGAAAGGAGGAGATCATGACCGAAAACGACGTGAAAAGCATCCTGGGTCCCGGCACGGACCCCACGCTTCTGTCTGATATTCTGCGCACCGGCGCCGACGCCTCCGAACTTGCCTGTGCCAAGGCCTGGGTCGAGGCGGACGAGGCGCAGGTCGATGCCCATAGCCCCTTCCCATCGGGCCGGGTCGCCCGGCTGGTCGAATTGCTCGAAGCCGATCAGGAAGAAGATGATCTGCAGTAGCAGAAATCGGGCTGGCGCAGACGATGGCGCCAGCCCGTCCCTTCAGGTGGTCACAATAACCCGAACCGGTCCGTCGCGACGCAGAACATCGGCAACCACGTGGGTGCCAGACCGGCGCAGAGCCACATCGACGGATCCACCATCAAGGCGGAGATTGCGCAGCACGACCTCTCCCAGAAACTCCGGAAGGATCGGTTGCTCGAAGATCACCTGCCGCGCCTCGGCGTCGAAGCGCAGCCCGAGACAGGCCTGAAGCAGCAAAAGCGGCGCTCCCGCCGCCCAGGCCTGCGGCGTACAGGCCACCGGATAGAAGGTGGGGCCTTGCGTCTCGTGGCGCGGGAAGCCGCAGAACAACTCCGGCAACCGTCGCAGGTCGATATAGGTGGCCGCAGAGAAGATGCCCTCGAAAATCCGTGCGGCCTCTTCACGGAACCCGTAGCGCGCCAACCCCGCCCCGATCAGCGCATTGTCATGGGGCCAGACCGACCCGTTGTGATAGCTCATCGGATTGTACCGTGCCTGACCCGCGGCAATGGTCCGCACTCCCCATCCGCAGAAAGACGACGGCCCCATCAGGGCTCGAACGACCGTTTCGGCGCGCTCCTCCGGGACGATTCCCGTCCAGAGCAGATGGCCCGCGTTCGAACTGCGTACTCGGCAGGGCCGTTTGTCACCATCGAGGGCGAGCACATAGGTTCCAAGCTCATCGTCCCAGAACGCCGCGTCAAAACGGGACTTCAATTCCGAGGCCTTTTGCGCCTGTTCCTCCGCGATCCCGTCATGACCGAGTTCCCGTGCGATCTCGGACGCAGCCAGCCGGGCAGCATAGACCAGATGAGCGTTTTGCGGCGGTAATGCCGCAGATGTGGTTTTCTTGGCGAACATGAAACTGTTCGGGAGAAACACCAATGACGAACGCACTT
>NZOF01000124.1 GCA_002695185.1 Erythrobacter sp. | reverse complement strand
GCGCTATGGCCGACGCCCGGGCGGCAGCCTCTCGCAGGCGGAAGTGCTGGATTTCCTCGGCATCGGCCATCTGCTCCACCGCATGCCGGCGACGCTGTCGGGCGGCGAGGCGCAGCGGGTGGCGATCGGCCGGGCGCTGCTGTCGGCCCCGCGTTTCCTGCTGATGGATGAGCCCCTGTCCGGCGTCGATCGCGCCCGGCGGGAAGAAATCATGCGCCTCATCGAACGGCTGCGCGACGACATGCGCCTGCCGATCCTCTATGTCACGCACGACCTGCGCGAAGCCGAACGCCTCGCCGACCGCATCGTCGAAATGGCGTGCTGATCAACCGCATGCGGTTGCAAAAACGTCCTGCTGACTTTTCACAACATGCTTGACGCAGAAAAAAGTGGCGACTATCTGCGCGTCTCCAGCGAGCGACAGCCCGCTCCTGATGCCCGATCGTCTAAAGGTAAGACTACGGACTCTGACTCCGTCAATCGAGGTTCGAATCCTCGTCGGGCATCCATCATTTTCCCTTGAAAAGCATAGACTTAGATGACCGGGGGCTGTCGTTCTATGTGCCAAAGACGCCTCTCTGCTTTACCGCAGATTTCCGGGCTTTTCCGCTACTTTCCGCCCGCTCCCGGCGTCTCCATGGCACATAAATGGCACATGAAATTGACCCATGAGCAGGGACGACCAGCGGCGTGCACCGCTGGCCATCTTTCAGAGTAGATTGCGGATAGCCTCCACAATCAGAGTGGTTGCGACCGTCGCCCAGTTTATGGACGACAGCCATTTCAAGATACGAGCCATGAAAACAACTCCATGACCCGACGCACGCCGGATAGAATGAGGGTGCGCTAGCGCTAGCGATTTAGAAGGAAGGAAGATGGTTGGCGCGCAGTAGGGTGCATGAATGCTGGTCCAGCCAGATCGCGCTCAGTTCTTCAGTCGAGCCATTTTGTGGACGACATTGCTATTCTGTCCCACAGAAACAGGTTCGATGCAACAGCCTTCATTAAGCGAAGGCCCGCACCTTCTCGCCGATCCGGTCCGAATGAGTCCGCAGCAGCTCGAATCTCACGCCCTGCGCAGAAATTTCGGTCAGCATGATATCACCCGCAACCCGACTGCCATCAGCAACGCCATGGCTCCAGCCAGTTCGCTTCCGGCGCTGAGCACCCACGAGCGCGCGGCCATCTTCTCGAGGATCAAACGACGCGTGAGAGGTGACGTTAATCCTGCGCCCGCCGAATGCCTCCGAGGGCGGCACCATGGGAGCAATGATGATGTCGGCGTGGTGATACTGATAGGGGGCCTTTCCCTCTGGCCCCATGTCCGGAGTGAAGATGGTTAAACCCATAGCCCGCTGTTGCTTATGACTATACATCCCAATCATGAAGCGGCGATCCTCTTTATCGGACCCGCTAGCATCTTCCGGGCAAAGTTCTTGCACCAAGTCGCGGAAGGCTGCGAGAAAATCGACCTGCGTCAGACGATCGATCCCTCGCGCTTCGATCAGGTCGAAAATAATCGTCGGCGTCAGCTTGCCTGCCCCAACCATTGCAATCGCCATGCACTGGCCGAGAAACGGCATTATCTTGTGCTCTAGGCGGAGGATTACGCCGTCGCGATCGTAATAGCCCTGATCAGTGTAAAGGTATGCAGCCTGGGGCTGGACGATCAGATTTGCCAAGGACACTGTGCACCTCCAAAATATTCGCGATCGTCGTCGGCAGCGAGATACGCCTGCACGGACTCACCGGGCACATAGATGCGCTCAACGCCACGCTCCTCCCCCAAATGCTGCACCAGTTCGGCAACGGCTTCAGGGGCGCGCGTGGCGGCCTTAGAGGAAGAAACCGCCCTGCCCAGCTTGTCCAGAACGGCAGCGCCTGCCTGTGCCTCCAAGATGGCATCGGCCTGCTGCTGCATCTTGTTGGCGACGTGAGCGACGCCGGTAAGCGCGCCAGACGCGACAAACGTAGCTAGCGCAGTCTGGTAAAAGGCGTCAGGGCGCTCAGCCAGATATTGTCCCCACGTCTTGCCGGGATTGGCGATGGCCGTGTCCACCGCGTCCTGCGCTAGCGTAGCTGCCTGTTCGGTGGCCATCTCCCGACCAAGATAGCCAGAGAGGAACCGCCCCGCCCCCACCTTGCCCAACCGCTCGACGAGGAAGCCCATGGGAAGCAGTTCGGTTGCTACTTCGACGCCACCCTCTAGCGCCCCGCCGATCGACGCTTCCGCGGGCGAGCCGCCACGGGCCCGATATTTTCCATAGGCGTCAAAACCAGTCTGGCCGCCAGCCGCCACGAGCCCCGGCAGCGGATTACCGGTCGCGACGGACACGGCAATGCCAGGCACCATCTGCGCCAATGACGACGCACCGCTATAGAGCCCTTGCGCCGTTCTGGACTTGAAAGCGGGCCGACTGGCCGCAGCGCGTGCATCTGCGCGCTGGTAACGCTGGATTGCATTGGCAGCCCCAAAGTTTCCCAACGAGGGTGCGCCTGGCGCTGCTCTCGGCACCAGAAAATCCGTCCAGTCAGAAAACGCGGCGCGCAGACCTTCACGTGCTTTTGCCCCGCCTTGAATGACATCAGTGACCAAGCCCTTCACAACACTGATCAGCGACGGGTCCGGCTGCTGAGAGGCCGAAACACTACCTTGCCCAGCTAGCGCCTTTTTCCAAAACCGCTCATTGCTCCCGCTTCGTGCCCAATCAACAGGATCAAGCGCCTTGGCGATCTTTAGCAGGCCGTCGAAATCGTCAGCCGCGACCGCTACGTTACTTTGCGACGCTGCCCAGCGCCCGATGGCGGGATAGTCCTGCGCCGCAGCTTTCGCCCGCGCGGCCCGCGCCTCCATTTCAAACGCGGGCAGGTTGCTTTCCACCACGGCGGCGGGAAGGCCCCGCGCCTTTGCGATGGCTCCAGCCCGCGCCGCTTCGTCGGGCTTGGCGACTTTGATGCGGAACGCCATTTCCTCATCGCGCTGGCGCTGCAAATCGGCGGCGAAGGGATCGACGGTCTCGGGCTCGCTGTCCCGGCTGCGCATTTGGTCCAGATATTGGAACGGATCAGTCGCCACGATCGCGCCTTTCTTGTTCCTGCATGAGGATGCCACTCAACAGGGGAAGCCTGACAGATGAGATAGGCGGAACCATCCCTGCCTCAGCCGACTCTTGCGCTCGGTCTCGTGCGACCATCTGACGCTCCCACGCCTTGACCCACGCCATGGCGCTTTCCGGCTGCGCAGCGGACTCCCGGTGCATATGCCGACCGTAGACCTGGATACGAAGCATCAGTAGATTTCGCCGCCCGAAATGCCATACGCGTTCCTGCCAGATCCGCCCATTTTCACTTTCAGGGAAGAATACTGGCTTGCACCGCCCAGCGCCGTTCCCGCTGCACTGAACAAACTTCCGACGAAAGCCGCATTGCCCCGGGACCGAGCAGCCCGTCCCTGCGACTGGTAATTCATGCCCTCGATATTATAGCCGCGGACATTCTCCGCACCTTGTTCATAGATGCGCCGAGCATCCTCCTGCGCGAGCATATGCGTGTCGGCGGTGAGATCGGCGGCATTCCCGAAATTCACGTCCAGCCCACCCGCCGCCATGGCGACGCGCTGCTGGCCCTCAAGCTGGGCGACTTGACGGTAGTGGGATAGAAGCGCATCACGAGTATTGTCCTGTTCGCGCCGCGCCGCCTCGCCTGCCAGTCGGGCGTTTTGCTCGGCTACGCGCTGCTCATATTTCCCTTGGGCTTGCGCGGCCAGCCCGCCATATACCGTGCCAACGGCAGTTACAGCGGCAGCGGCGGCGGCAATGACGGGTGGCGCACACATTACAGATCCCCTTTAACGCTTGCCGCCGTTCCGCTAGCCACGTGCAGATCCTCCAACGGCGACATGTCCTCCAGCTTGCCCGCGCGGCGCAAATTGGCGGCGACGCGCTCATCATCGCGATGGCTGGCGTTCCAGGCCTCCCATTCAACCGCGTCCGTTGGCTCCATCTTCCAGTCCAGGCCGTCCCATTCGATCACCTCCCCCCGTGCGATCAACCGGCTGTCGGGAAAGGGCGTCTGCACCACGACAAGGGCACGCTGGAGGCTCATGCGTCATCCTCCAGATCGGGACAGAGGTTCAGCACCCTATGCCGAAGCTTCTCGTTGATTTGTTCAACCAGCGGCGCGATGCCGCCGATCCGTTCATATTCGAACCGCGCGGTGCCAGGGCGGGTATGCGAAAGGTCGCAACCCTCACGATAGAGCAACGCCGCGAGCAGGTTTATGTCGCGCGTGTCGGACAGGTTGGCGTGGATCAGTGACAGATGGTCCCGGCTGCGCTCTTGCCTGTAGGTTTTGAAAAGGCTGCCGGCGATTGCCTTCAGCCGCGCCCCGGCATCATGGTATTCGGTCACCATCGCGCCCAGCACCTTGGCGGCTTCCTCCATCTTGGCGGCCGAGGCGACGCGGGCAGCCAGAAGGCCGTTGAATTCGGCGATGGATTTTTCCTGATCGGCCTTCGCCAGCGCCTCATTGGCAGCGGCAACGCGTCGCTGGGCCTCCTGCCAGGCCGCCTCCAGAGTGCGGCGCTTGGACTTCAGCGCATCAAGCGTGACAAGCGCCTTATCGACATCGTCCTGGGTCGCCTCGCCCAGCACCTGCTGATAGCCGGCGCGGTGATGATCGTCCTCCGCAACCCGGATTTGCTCATCGAGCGCAGCGCGCTGCGCGGCATAATCCGCCGCCGAAAATTCCTTTTTGTCCGCCACGTCCAAACTCCTTTTGTGGATCGTCGGAGGCGACGATAGGGTTCAGGGGGACAAGCTTGAATCGACGGGGCAACGTGAGAAGGATTGCTGGGAAATTGTGGCGCATGACAGCGGCCGAGGACAAAGCGATCAGCGAGGGCTTCCCAGCCTTGCCTAAATCCGCCTTCCGACGCGGACCAGATGGCGACGGGATTGCCTATCGGATCGAATCTGACAATGAAGCAATGATGCTGAAGGCTTCATTCCCTTTGGATCTTTAGACTGCGCTTTGGCGTCCTTCCGCCATGCAGATGACACCGCCCGTTCGCCATCGGCGGCTTGCGGCAAGGCTCCCCGTTCCGCCGCTTGGCACCACAGACCGCGCGATCAGTGATAGCGGGCATCGAGCGCGTCCAGCTCCTTGTAGCGGTCATAATCCCGCGTCGGCATGAAGTGATCGGGATTAAGATAGCCAGGCACATCAACCGGCATGACCATCTCCGCGAACGTGCAGGCCAGTGCGTCGGCATCATCAGGTGACGGTAGGCCGCGCGCCTTCATGTCCTTCTTGCGCTCGAGCTGGATCGACACCTGATCAGGACCATAGCCATATTCTGGTCCGGTCAGATCGGCTTCCAGATCATCCTCATCGGGGATCGCCGCCGTCGCCAGCCAGGCACGCATCTTCGTCCAGATTTCGGCGCGCTTGTTCGTGGTCTTAACGCGAACGCCGGTAGCCCAGTCCACCTCGCGGCCTTTGCCGCCGAAGTTGACCTCAAATACGTTCTGCACCTGAAGCTGGCGCAGACGATCAATCACGCCAGCGCCCATGGCCCCGACGTCCACGAAGATCGCCTCAGGGTGCCAGCGTCGGGCTTCCAGCGCTATGTCGCCGGCCACCTGCATCGTGTCGGCACCGTGCCAACGTTTCCATTCGATCGATCGGGCATCGCGTCCGCGCCGGATTGCCAGGGTGGAATGATCATCACCAAAGCGCGCGATATCGACGCCAAAGATCAGCGGATCGGAGCGCAGCACCTCACCCGCTTCGCGTTTGCGCGCCTGTTGCACGACTTCCGACGAAATGAACTGCGTCGAACCGGCACGCGGAAACTGTCCCTTTACACGGACGCGCACGAAATCGCTGTCCTCGCCATAGGTGTCGATCCAAGTCTGGAGCAGCGCCTTGTTGGTCCGCTTCACGTCCCGGCCGTCAACCTGCCGGTGCGTCCACTGGCTGCGAAAGCGCCCGGCGATCGTCTCCTTGAAGCGCCCGGTGTTTCGCGTCGGGTTGCCATAGGCCAGCCACAGGATTTCCGTGTCCGCGTCCGTCAGGCCGCCCGACGCCGTATCCCAAATGGGATCGATGATCGCAGACGCCTCATCGAATAGCAGGATGACGCGCTTGCCGGCGTTGTGGAGGCCCGCGAAGGCTTCGGTGTTGCGTTCGCTCCAGGGAATTGCGTCGATGCGCCATGTCCGCTCATGGCCGGGATCAGCGGCATGAATACTGGTCGCCTCCAGCTTGAACATCTCCCGCAGCACGTCGAATTGCAGGAGCGCATACCATTTCGACAATTCCGGCCAGGTCTTGGTTCGAAGCTGCGTATCCGTGTTGGCCGTGACGACGCCGCGCGTATCTTCCCGCGTCATGATGGCCCACAGGATCAGCCAGGATACCTCAGCGGATTTGCCGATGCCGTGACCCGATGCCGTCGCGTCCTGTATGACCTTGAACGGATCGGCCTGAAGGCTCGCACCGATCGCGCTGAGCTGGTCGCGCTGCCATTGGTCGGGACCATCCTCCTTCGCGAGCGACGTGCCCTCCACGCCCCATGGAAAGGCCCACAGCACGAAGCCCAATGGGTCATGGGTGAAGCGGGCGAGGTCTGCTATGACCTCGCGGCGAATTTCATCTGGTGTCACTGTCGTCACGCTCCTTGTGGAGCGAGGGTAGCGTGATAGGCTGGCGGTTGAATCGACCAGGGAAGACCAAATGACGCCCGCCGAAATTGTTGACCGGATGGCTAATCTCAGTCGCACCCTCTATTCTCGCTGCGTAGTCAATTCACGGCCGCTCTGGATCATCTGGCAGTCTTATAATGACCAGAACAACCCGCTTCGCGATCAAGCACTGATCGGCAATGAAGGGGCCAGCGCCATCAACAGGCTGGCTAATTCGGCACTGTACGAAACTATCATGATCGTAACGCGTGCCTTCGATGCTTCCGGTCGCGGTGGCGCACTAAGAAGCGATCGGGCTTCGTTCAAGGTGCTTGCCGAACTCGCGCAACTGCACGGCGTCCGGGACGAAGTGGCGCGCAGGGCATCGGCATGGTTTGAGGATGGTTGGAACGCTGACGAGAATGCGAGAGCTGCGCTAGGTGCGTTAGATCAAATTGACGCTGCCCTGCTGAGGCTTGATGCCGAGGAGCCAAACCGGATCAGACTCATGCGAAACTTTCGCGACCAGTATCTAGCGCATAACCTCGTATTCGACATCGAGCGCGAGCGCCCGATTTTTGGCCATATCACGTCGATGCTTGAAGAAATGACGCTGCTCGTTGAGGCCAGCGAACTAGCTTTATCCGGGGCTAGCATTTTCTGGGACATGCTGGACGAAAATGCCCGGCTCAGCGCCGAAGAGCTATGGCGAACTATTAGGCGCGGAGCAGCAACCGCTTAAAGCCGCACCACCAGATTGCGCACCGACGACGCGTGCCAACGCCCTCCCCGCGCCGTGACGAACCCGCCATCATTCAACGCCTTCGCCAACGCGCCTAGCGACCTGATCCCGCGGGCCTGCATATCCTCAATCACAGGACGCATCTGATCGGCCCTCGCAGCCGCTTCGCTCCTGATGGCGTCTACACTGGCAGCATTGCCCTTCCCGGCCCGCCTGAGAGCCGCCGCGCCATTTGGATTACCCAATCGCTGCCCACGCGCCTTTGCCGCCTGTAGGGCTTCCTGAGTTCGTTTTGAGATGGCTTTGCGCTCAGCCTGGGCCACGGCTGCCATGATATGCACCGTCAACTCGTTCGCCTCAGGCATGTCAGCCGCCACGAACTTGACGCCGCTGTCCTGAAGCGCCGCGAGGAACGCGACATTGCGCGACAAGCGATCCAGCTTCGCCACGACCAGCGTTGCGCCCGTCACCTTCGCGCGGTGCAGAGCCATCGCCAACTCAGGGCGATCGGAGCGCTTGCCACTCTCAATCTCGGTGAAAGGCGGCGCGGTAAGCTCCCACCCCCTCGATCGGCATAGGCTCTCCACGGCCTCCCGCTGAGCCTCTAGCCCCAGACCAGAGCGGCCCTGCGCGGCGGTGGATACCCGGTAATAGGCGACGGCTTTCATCGCTTTGCCCTTCCATACAAATCA
Source organism: Erythrobacter sp. (assembly GCA_002695185.1). The sequence continues at coordinate 9,307 of NZOF01000124.1, read as the reverse complement.
GCGTTACGAACGTTACGCCATTTTATATGAAATGGGAAGGGTCAAGCTAGTCGGAGTTGCAAGGAAATTGTCTTCTCATCGCCTGTGTAACGAGGGGACCGGAACTCAATGGTTGATATTGTTCGTTGAGCCGAATCCAAGCCAGCACACTGTCTCGGATCATGCGCTGACTGTAGACTTCGGGCAGACAGATAATCGGTTTCTCTTCTCGCGCGGCGGACGTGGCAAGCGAGCCTTCTAAAACTCCGGTGATGAAGGACCAGCAAGACATAGCGATTAGCGGCTCCGCGCTGTCGCACTGCTGCAATAGGGCTTTGCCGTCAAAGCGAGGAGTGTCCGATGCGCTGGCGGGCAGGTTCGATGAACCCATAAGAGCGGCCAATACGATCAAGACCTTGAGCTTCATTTCTCTGCCCCAAGAACGCGCGCGTTGCATGATGAGCGAGCTGGAGCGATAGCTCAACCCCCAGCCCGACGCCGCGCCTCTTCCAGCATCTTCGCCACCGACGCATCGGACTTGATATCGACGCCCAGGTCCTGACGAGGACGCCCCCAGCCACGATCCAGCAGAGCCGTCGCCGCTGACACCTTGGCAGCATGAGGCGCTTTCTCATCCGCCACCATCGCCACCAGACAATTGACGGCCTCCAGCGTATGCTCCCGCGCAACGTCCGTCAGGGTCCGACCATCCGGCATCACCGTAGGCGATCGTCCCGCAGGATTTCCGCTCTGCCCTTTCTTGAACGTCACCGCTTGCTCCTTCGTTGGTAGCAAGCTGGATACCTTGATCAGGCCATCTCCTTGAATCGACTAGGTGTGACGCGTGTGTCGCATCCGACGCATTTCCCGGTTGCGCTTCATGCGCGCACGCGTGTGCGTCATAATGGAAAAATCCGTCACAACGTGTCACACGTCACAGATCAGGTGAGGTGGGCGATGGGCATAATGCGTTGGATGTTCCGGACGAAGGCCGTTCGAGATGTTTTATTTGCGCTAGATTCACTCGACCAAACGGCGCTTAAAACTAACCCCACATATGATGACCTAAAGCTGAGGGCGCGGCGGGCTATCATTCAAAACCCGACAGGGGTTAGAAACGCGAGCGTTGTCGAAGGCAAGCAATGCCTCGAAATTGTGCTGAACTTGTTAGTAAACTTGTGCGGTGGGGACTTGGCATCAGGCAGGGAACATACCTATCGTGACACTTTAAGCCACATCGGAAGGCAAAAACGGGCGCTCTTCTTCGCGCTCCAAGATATGATGCTCGAGCGGCGCTTCATCTCAGCTGACGATCATGAATTTGCCGGGACCACGCTGAACCAGCAAATCCGTGAAGCAGGCTAGATCAACGCTGCAAGGATATGCCTTGCCGGCAGCGGATGCCTCCTGGGCGGCGGCCAGCGCGGAAACCCCTCTTTTCTAATTTGCTACCGAAGGATTTGTTCGTCCCAGCATCTTCGCCGCTGGCGCGGGCATACTCCGACCAATCCCTGAATAGGATTGTAGGTTGCTCCCATTCGTTCTTGCCTGTGACGCAGCGTTCAGCAATCCACTGCCCTAGCACGTCCTGAGACTCGAAATAGTCTTCCGTCGCGGCGCTCACCGCACTTGGCCTCGTCAAGCCATTTGCAAGCCAATCCCGACAACCTTCGATCATCCAGTTAAGAATCATGCCGTGCTCGGCTTCTAACTTCCGTTCGAGTAGAGGGTCGGGGTTCGCAGGCGTGTGGGTAAACGGGATAATGTTGAAGCGCCGTCGCGTCGCCGGATCTACGTTGTGCAGCGAGGGCTGGTGATTCCCGACTATGATCAGCTTGAACTTGGGGGTAAATTCAAAGAAGTCTCCCCGCATGAACCGGGCAGCGATTGGATCGCCTCCAGTGAGTTGCTTGATCCGAGCCTCGGCCCATGCTCTGCCCTCTTCGGTTTCTGAAGCCGAAACCAAGCGAGCGCCGTCGAGGCGCGCCAACTCGGTCGGGTGGCGATCACTTCGGGACGCGGCAAAAGTCTCCATCGCCGCTGTAGATGCATAGTTACCCATGATCCGGGCGGCTGTGTTGAGGAACACGGATTTGCCGTTTTTGCCCGAACCATAAACGAAAAACAGCGCGTGCTCTCTGGTATCGCCTGTAAGCGCGTAGCCTAGAACCTGCTGCAAGAATCGGATGAGTTCGGCGTCGCCACCAGTTGCTTCATTCAGAAAGCGCAGCCACAGCTCCGGCCGTCCATGACGAGGAGCCACCGACGCCTGCCGCGTCAGGTATTCCTCAGCTTTGGATACCCGAAGCTTTCCAGTTTTCAGATCGACAGTGCCGGCAGGCGTCCCCAGGAGCATAGGATTGGCATCCCAGATTTCGTGTGTGACAGCCACGCGAGGATCGGCCTGGGCGAATGCCTCGATCCCCCGCACGGTTCCTGCCTTCCCCGTGGCCTTTGAACCGCGGCCAATGCGGTTAGCTAGTTCGGCTATCGAATGAAACACCGCTCGAGTCTTGTCTTCTTTCCAATGGACGTCATCGAACTGAAACCATCGGCCAATGCCATGGTCATACCGACACCTAACGGAATTAAGCCGGGCCCACTCCATCGCGATGAAACGCTCTGTCGGCTCGATGCCGGGTTCTATCTGGGTTACGGGAGGAGCAGAGTCTGCTCGCTCTTTCAATGACGGGCCTTTCATTGCGCCACCCCCCGCAGTTCGTCATTGAAGTCCTTGAAGCCCTCCAGCGGGAAGAACGTTCGCGCAGCCAGTCCGCGATCTGCGAAGCCGCGGGCAGCAGCAGCAGCGGCTTTCCGTCCAGCATCGTCACCGTCCCCGCCGATCGCCACCGCGCGCACCCCGACAGGAAATTGCATCTTAGGCAGCATGGAAGCCCCAGCGGCCACCCACACCGCCCGGCCAAGCTCCTGCATGAGCGTCAGGCCATCCTCCAGCCCCTCGCACACGACCAATTCGGCGGCGGCAGGGGCAAGCCGGACGGCCCCGCCAGCGACACGACCAAGCGATAGCTTGGGCTTGGCGACGCCTGCCTTTCCCGTGCCGGCCGAATTAAGATAGGTCCGCTGGATGCCGACCACCTTGTTATCGACCGATCCCACACAGGCAATCAGGCAAGGATGTTCAGGCCCGCGCTTGCCATAGCGGAGACGGGCGAACCGGATGCTTGCCGGAATGGGAATGTGGATGCCACGAAAGCGCAGATAGCTCTCCGCTTCCGTCCCCTGCACCGGCACAGCGTTGCGCCAGATCGCCAGCGCCTCGTCGGTGCGATCCGGGCCAGGCTCGATCTCGCGCGGCATCGCCACGTCCACCGAGGGCAAATTGCCACCGCAAAGCATTTCAGCCGCCGTCCGAATATCGACATGGTGCGCGCGCTGCACGAAGTCGAGCACGTCGCCGGTCGCGCCGCAGCCGAAGCAGTAGAAGCGCTCGCCATTGGCGAAGATCGTAAAGGACGGCGAGCTGTCATCATGAAAGGGACAGCAGCCCTTCAATTCGTTGCCGGCCTTGAACAGCTTCACGCTGGCGGCGGCAATCCGGGGCAGCGGATGCGCCGACCGGATCGCCATGACATCGAGCAAGCTCATGCCGCGCCTCCCAATACTGACCAATGCGGGTGGAACACGATCGGCAGGCCCATGCGGACCTCTGGCTGCCTGAAAACATCGAGCAGCACCTCAAACGACACCGGAGGCGCATCGCCCAGGTCCGCGGCATCAGCGAAAGCCCCATTGAGGCGGGCTATCCAGCGCGCCTGAAAGGGATCGGCGCTGTCCTCGACAGGGAAAGCGACCCACGACCGCACCGGCACGACCGGATGCTTCAGCACATCACCCATGGTTGCCTCCCGTCGATTCAAACCCGTGGGGGATGGCGGCATAGGAGCGGTGTCCACACTCCTTTTCGCAGGCGGCTCCGGTTTCGCGACCGGGGCCGTTTTCGTTCGGCGGCCCTCCCGGCATCGGATACGCCATCATGCCACCCGCCTCTCGGCAGCACGCCGCGCGATCCATTCGTCTATCTCATGCTCCAGCCATCCGATTGCGCCGGGGCTGAGCCGGATCGGCGCTGGAAAGTCATCGCGCTTGCGAAGATGATGGATGGTGACGCGGCAGAGGCCCGTGCGAGCGCAGACCTCCGCCACCCTCAAAACCCGTGATATCTGGTCCGTCATTGTGTCGCTCCATTCAAAAGCGACATTCCCAATAAACAGATTTTCACGGGTTTGAATCGACGCGAACGCTTTTCTACGCCGCTCAATGACTGCCACCCCCGGCACATGTCGGATGGTGGATCAGGCTGCATTCCAGCTCGCGCGCCCACTGCTGAGCATAAGCCTCCGCGTCCCGGCGCTCCGGGAAATCCCGCTGCGACAGAACGGCCCGTCCGCGCCAGACCACGACAACCCAGATGCGGACGAAATCATGCACGTCAACGCGGTGCCCCGCCGAACGTAGAGCGGCAGGGCTAACGGGAATAATTTCGACCATGGGTCATGCCTCCCCATTGATGTGGCGCAGATCGGCGCGCAACATCTCAGCATCGATTTGGCCGCCCGTTTCCTCGATGAAGTCGATTTTGGCGAGCAAGTCGGCAATGGTTTCAGCTGGGAATGCCTCGACCTTCTGAAGCGCTTGCCAGGCTAGCTCGCTAAGTCTCTCGTCTTCAGCGACGAGTGCAGCGATCCCATGTAATTCGTCCAGGCTTGTCCGCTGCGCTTCGCGTTCAGCCACCAACCCGCGCAGTTCCGCGCAGCACGCGGCATAGTCAGGGGAATAAAGCCCTTCAGAACCTATGTCCGCGGCCGTTTTCGCCGCGGCCACTTGGTCACTACGATCGGTTGAAAGGCGGCGGGCATCCCCATGATAAAGATAGGTCAGGCTGGTCGTTCGATGGGGGATCGCATCGACATCAACCAGCCATGCGTCGCGGGCCGGCGTGAAGATATTGGCAGAGTAGGCGGCGCATGCAGCCTCTTTGACCTCGTAATCCGCGATAAGGGCGCAGATCGCCGCACTGGGCGCAGACCCGTGCGCCAAGGACGAAGCAGCAAAGGCGGGATGGGCTCCCAGGGCTGGGGCAGCGGCAAGTCCAGCGAGGAAATTGCGACGTGTCGTCATCGTCACGCCCTCCCGCCAAACTGCTTGGCTTCCGCCTCCAGCAGATCATCCCAGCAATCAGCTTCCCGGCCATTGCCGTGTGCGATCACATACTTGAGCGCAAAGGCAGAGGCATGTGGCGACGGGCATTCCATGAGCGCTTTTTCGGCTGCCAAGCGCTCGTCGCCCAAGCACTCCAGATGATCCCACATGGCGCGGGTAATGGGCTTCGCAGCCTTTCTCCATGCCGCCTGATCATTTTTGTCGATGCCGACGAAGAACGGTTCAATGACGCCTTGATCGTAGGCATCTTCAGCCGCCTGTGCCTCTCTGTAGGCGGAGAGCAGCGCACTCCAACGCTGGCTCACGGCGGCGGGGCATGTCTCGGCTGGTGTAGCATTTGCCAAAGTCGGCAGGCTGACTGAAAGTGCGGCGAGCGCGCGGATTGCGTCGCGCCGCGAAGGCGCTATATTGCGTCCAATCATTGTTGGTACCTCCATGATGATAAGGTCGGGGATGACGGGTTCCAGCCGTCACCTCGACCGCCTTGCTTCACTTCACATCGACACTCACTCCGGTGCGATCCACGATCCGCCACCCGCGCGTCATACGAAGGCCCGAAGCCCAGCCGCGTGCCCGCTTGTGCGTCGGAAATTCGGCGTCCAATTCCTCGCCTTCCACTGGCGGGATCACTTTCACGTCAAAGCCGGCACCGAACGGCTCATAGGTGATTTCGATGATGCGCTCAGCCATTGGCGGCGTCCGAACGGAATGCGGCATCCACCTCACTCTTCCGAAAGTAGAGTGAGCGTCCAACTTTGATGACGGGAATTTTGCCCTCTTCAGCCAGCCGGTATGCTTGTCGAGGCGTGAGGACATTTCCTGTATACTTCGCAAGGCCCTTCGCCCCTTTGATAAGCTCATCACCTAACATAAACCCAGCCCTTTCTTACTAATACTGGTTTTGGTTTACCGCTACGTACCTAGACTTACCGCTGCGTCCGTGCAACAGGAAAATCAGATTTAGTTTCGAGGTGCGAATTGCCGGTCGAATTGCGTTACGCAGATGTGGAGCCCCTGATGGCTATGCTAGCTGACGTTCCAGAAAGCGGACGCCCGGCTTTCCAAGCGCGCCTGCGCCATCTGCGGCAACTAGGAACTCCAGAAGGCGTCAATACGGGCAAAGGAACCCGCGCCATTTACGGAGCCAAGCAAGTGTTTCAAATGGCCTATGCGGTCGAGCTGCTCATGCTTGGCATCACGCCAGAGCGAGCTTCGTCAATCGTGAGGGATTTCTGGCCCATAATCATTGTGAGGGCAGTGGTAGGAGCTCTTCATACCCAGCCGATCGCCACCGCATTTGCGGGGAACGTCTCGGAACCGAGTAGACGATCGGAGAAGGGCGAGGTTGTCAGCACAGGTATCACCGCAGCTAGAAACATCGGACTCGCAGATGAAGCGATTGACAGGGAACAGGGGATTTCTCGTGCGACGTTGGATTTTCTCACGTCTGAACGTCACCACCTAATCATAAGTGCCTCCAACATAGTTGGAGCAGTAACGGAGTATCTAAGGGCAAACCATCCTGAAGCCTTCGACGCGTTCATCGCGGAGATTAAGGACTGGCGACATGGGATTATTACATGACCAGCATCCGCAAGCGTAGCTGGACCGCCCCGGACGGCACTGAAAAGTCCGGCTGGCAGGTCGATTATGTCGACAGCGCCGGCAAGCGCCGCCGCAAGCAGTTCGCCCGCAAGAAAGAGGCGGAAAGCTGGATAACGACAGCCGCTTATCAGGTGCAGCAGGGCACGCACACGCCCGATAGTCAGTCCATCACGATCGCAAAGGCGGCAGACCTATGGATCAAGCGCGGCGAGCGCGAAAAGCTGGAGGCGTCCACCCTCGCGGCCTACGATCAGCATGTTCGGCTGCACATCGCGCCCCTGTGCGGCGACCGGAAGCTGTCCCAGGTAACACGTCCGATGGTGGAGGGCTGGCGCGACACATGGCTGGAAAAGCTCTCTAGGCCAATGGCGACGCGCGTGCTGCGCTCCCTGTCCGCCATCGTGTCGGAAGCCCAGAGCAGGGGCTATGTCGCGCAGAATGTCGTCACGGGCGTCAAGGTGCGCCGAGCGAAGCGTGAGAAGCCCAAGGTAGCAATCCCGACCAAGGCAGAGTTACAAGCCATCCTGAAGGCCGCCAGCGCCTCCACAGAGCCGATGGCGCATCCTCTGGCCCTCATGGCCATCTTTGCAGGCCTACGCGCCTCAGAACTGCGCGGTCTGCCTTGGCGCTGCATCGACTTCAGCGCCGCGACGGTGGCAGTCGATCAACGTGCCGACCTCAAGAATGTGATCGGTCCACCGAAATCCGAAGCGGGCTACCGAACCATTCCCCTGCCACCGTCCGCCGTCGCCGCGCTCAAGATCTGGAAGCTGGCCTGCCCACCCTCGAACGATGAGCTGGTGTTTCCCTCGATCGCCAAACGGGTAATGAGCCACCGCTACATGAATCTGACGATCATGGGAGCGGTCCAGATTGCGGCCGGTGTCTGCGATCCGATGGTGAAAGACGGCAAGCCAGCGCTCGACCAGGATGAGCAGCCGGTGATGGTCCAGCGCTATTCCCTTCACGACTTCCGCCACGCCGCCGCCTCGCTCTGGATTGAGCAGCGGGTAAGCCCCAAGCGCGTGCAAGCATGGATGGGCCACAGCTCCATACAGGTGACATTCGATACCTATGGACACCTGTTCGACCAAGCCGATCAGGACGGTGCCGTCGCTTTGGCGATCGAGCGAGAACTCGCGCCAACCCGGCACCTTGACGACGCGCGGACCTAGCTTCGTTGCACAAATGTCAATTGACTATCGCCCCACGACCCACCACTTTGGTGGAGCCCTAAAGCGGGTTCACCGAACTTTAAGTCGGATCCTGCTATCTCCCAGGGCGAAAGGACCAAATATGAAGCCAGAACCCATCCTATCCGTCCAAGTTGCGGTTGAGTGGGATGACGAGGCGGGCGTCTGGGTGGCAACCAGCGACGATGTGCCCGGCTTGACCGCAGAGCATGCAGATTTTCGCGCTCTTCAAGGCATTGTGCTGGAATTAATTCCAGTGCTGCTTGTCGAAAATGATATGCTGCCGGATCTCCATGGGCAACAGCAGTTGCCGGTGCACATTGCGGCCAGCGCATTGGCCAAGGGCAAGGCACTCGTTGCCGCCTGATGGCAGACTACCGCCGCGATCTCATCAAAATCCTGAAAGCAAGTGGCTGCGAGTTTGTGCGCCAAGCAAACGGCAGCCATGAGCTCTGGCAAAGCCCCATTTCGGGCAAAAGATTTGTCGTGCAGCACGATCTGCGATCACGGAAGTCAGCTAACAACATCTTGAAGCAAGCGGGCATCGACGAGGCATTTTGACCCTCGCGAGGGCTGGCGTCTGAGCCAACTTGGCACATGGATGGCACATGGAAGCTGAAGACACCGCTATTCTGCGGCACAACCACGCTCTCTGACTCCGTCAATCGAGGTTCGAATCCTCGTCGGGCATCCAAAACTCTCCAGACCAGCCCCGATACGCTCCACAATCATGATGTCGTGGCGCCAATTTGCGCAAAATCATTGGCGCGCCGAGCGCTCACCTATCGGCTTTTCGCCTCTTAGCTCCGTGGAGGTCGTGCGCTCCGGTCAGAGCTTTCCACATGCCCGGACCAATCCCCTTTGCCCCCGGCTCCCAGGACGCTGGGCGGCTATGGGCATCAGACACGCCCCGCATATCCCGTCAGGCCATTTCTCAGGCCGCATCCCCATGAATGACATCCATCGAACGTCGCCGCCGCCGGATGGAACGCGGCATTGAGAGAACGGCGGACGGCGCCCGCTCGAGCCGCTCAACCGCGTTGGACACCAGCATTTGCAGGCCCTCTTCGCTCAGCAATCCACCCCGGATGAGGCACCGATCCTCCAGCACGCGTTTGAAGGCGGCATAAAGTTTTACATCGGGCTGGCGCGCCGCGCCCCAGAAAGCGTCAAGACTGCCGTGATGGACGATGCCGGGAACCTTGTAGACGGCGTGCCCCAGGGCCGCCACCGGCTTTGCCTCATTCAGCGCCAGCGTGCCCACCGTGCTGTTGACGGTCACCACGCCCAGCGATTTCTGCACGACTTCGGCAATGTCCCAGTCGGACAGATAATGGACGCGCTCG
>NZOF01000123.1 GCA_002695185.1 Erythrobacter sp. | reverse complement strand
GGCCCTCGAACGCGGCTGCGAGGGTAAGCCGAACGCCAGCCAGGCATTGACTATATCGATCGTGCGCGGGATCCCGCATCAGTTCAATGCCGCCCTCGAAAGCGCGCTGTTCCGCGCTCGCTGCAAAATGCTTTCGGACGAGCAGGCGCGCACGACCAAAGACCTCTATCTCGTAAGCGCCCGGGTCATTCTCGCCGCACGCGCCTGAAGAGATGAATGAAGAAGGTCAGGCTCCAAACAAGGTTTAACCAGAGACGAAGCAACCCTTCAGCCAGGCCATGCAGCGCCGCCTGCGCAAATGGGAGCGACAATTGCCGATTGTCGGCCAGCTCCTTCTTTCGGCAATGCGCAAATTTGACGCCCTTCGCGAATGCAAACGGACTTCCTTGCTTGGCCGATCCACCTTGCAAATGCAGCGACCTCTGGCCCTTGGGGAGAAGCTGCTTCCAGTTTGCCCGGTCATATAGCTGGCGTGTGAAGACCCGTGTATCTGTGACGTCGAAGCCCGACACATCAACCTCAAACAGAAGGTAACCGGCTCGGGCCGCAGCGCCGATCTTCTGCTCGCTACAGGCCGAAGTGTGCTTTACCTCGACCATGATCCTCCCGGTTCGATAGCCCTCATGCTGGCCTTCTTCGAATTCGCCATACAGATCGACCCTGATGTCGAGGTCATCGAAAACCACCTCACATTCGACGTAGTCGAGCTCGATCAGCTTGCCCCAATTCAGCAGATCGGGAAGCAGCTTGCGTTCCGCCAAAATGGTTTGAGCCTTAAGATGATGCTCGCTCATCCCTGAATAGTTGCACTCGCTTCCTGCAAGATGCCGGAAATGATGAACCCGAACATCACCCTGAACCGGCCGAACACGCTCACGACAACCAGGGCACGTATAGCGCTTGATCTTCCTCGCATTGCGAGCCCAAATCCAATCGTCATTTTCATCCAAGGCAAAATTAAGTTCCATCGCATATCTCCAGAAACCCAGGCTCGATTGCCGGTGGAGACAGCGTCGGTCAGATGAGGGGCCGCAAACAGAAGCATACCCCTCCAAACGAGGTTTCACATGGTTTCGAAAACGGTCCTTTTGGCTTTCAATGACTGGCTTCTCACCAACGATGTCGCTGAGCCGGAAAATCCCCGATGGGATTTTCTTCGAGAGATGGTCGCCGCGACCTGCAACAGGTCTGAGAACGACCCAGTGGACCAGCGCTTCTCAAAGCAGGAACTGTTAGGCGGCCTCTACAACTCGGACGCCATTGCGCGATTCTCGCGCCGCGACGTCGACAATTGGCTGGATGAACGGAAGGCTCGATATCATAGCTATCTTCGGGAGCGCGGGGAGACCTGCAGCATCTCACTCATCGATAATGGCGAACGTGGCGGTAGGGGCCGGCAGAAATTATTCTGGTTTGAAGACCAGCCGCTGACCCTCGATCCGTTGGACCACGAAGAACATGCAGCCATCGATCTAACCAGGGTTCAATGGCGGCAGGTGCCCGCTTCCGAAATCAAATTGAACTTCAGCGGACGCCTCCTGTTCGGTCCAGACCGAAGCTTCAGGGATGCCAGCTGGCGAAGCTGGATATACAAATCACGCCGGATTTGGCGAATTGCCACGCCAGTCCTTTTCGCGATCTTATTCGTCATCACCAGCCTCCTTATCGGAGGGCCAATCAAGGGTTGGCACCTTTCCTGGCTGGTGCTGATCGGCATTGTCCTTTGGGCATCTTATGACGGCATCTTTCGCGAACTGCGCTATCGCCGACAAACAGGCGCCTATCTCAATTTCGACTTCGTGAAATTGAGCGAGCCGGACACGCTGATTGAACACCGGTGGCACAACAGCGGTACGATCTACCAGCTGGCGCGCTATGAAGCAGATTGCCCGCTCTGCAGCTCCAAACTAAGGATTGCAGACGGCGAGCCCGAATGGCCGGGACGGATCATCGGTCGGTGCATCGCAAGCCCATCAGAGCATATCTATTCCCTCGACCGGGTCAGCTTGCTTGGCCAAACGCTCAGGCCGATACAGCCGCGATAACAGCTTTGCCGACCTACCCTTTCAGCCCGCGTGCCTAAGGCGCGCGGGCCTTTCGCATTTAGGATGTCTTCATATGCCCTTATTCAACCATCATAGCGCACACCCGGCGTTGCATTCCTTCAAACTACGGCCGGCACGCGTCAGCGGGAAACCCGGACAATGAGCCGCGAAACCATGGCCGACAAGCTCATCGGCGAGATCTACGTCGCCACCGCTATTCGGGACGAAGATTTCAAACCGATGGATCCCCGGCGGACCAAACGGCTGGCCAATATCTTCGAGCACACGATCTGGAATGACGCTGAAACCGTCAATCGGCTGCTGGGCGCTGCATCCTGCTCTCGCGCTTACCGGAAAGAACGAAGGATTCTTCAGCGCGCCAAAGCGGCACGATAGCCGATCCTCACCTTGAAACGGGATAGGCGAAGGAAAATGGCCCGTCGTCTAACCTGGCAGCATTCACGATCCATCGGAGACACCCAATGACCGACATGACCATCGACATTGCCCGGGACGCTTTCGAGGCTCGCCCGTCGGCCAGCACAGCATCAGCATATCTGCGCGAGGCCACCGGCTATTGGCGCGATGACATGATCTCTGACGAGACCTACGAGAGCATCGTCATCGCTATTGCTGCGTGGCTCGACACGGGCGTCTCGCATAGCTCGTCTGCAATCCAGGCGGCATCGGGAGAAGCGCGATGACTCTTCCTGTCACGATAGACGGCGAATTCGAGCGCATTGACACGCAGGAATGCCTGTCGAGCGACTTCAGCCCCCGCGAGATCTTCGAGTTCGGCTGGAATGCTGCTTCAAGCAAGGTCGCAGCGCTCGAGGCCGAGGTCGCCGAACTTCGAAAGGAGCGGCAAGCCATCTGCCATAACAAGCAGATCAATGACGCCCTCCAATCGGCGATCGAGCAAGGCCAGATCGCTCTCGGTGCAGAGGGCTATATCACCCCCGTGCCTGCCAAGCCGGGTTCTGAGAAGATTCCTCGCGTGCCCGTGGAAGGCGTCGAGCTCGACTGGATCGGCGGCGTCTTCCCCGTACAGGCGGAAGGCACAATCGACGGGCAGCCGCTCCACTTCCGCGCCCGCGGAAGCGGCTGGGAGTTCTGGGTCGGCCAGCGTTGGACAAAGGATGGCTTCAGCATCGACGGCACATACGGCTCATGGCCCGAAGCCGGGCACATGCCCGAGGACATTGCCATTCACCTCATCGCCGCGGGATGCTTGGCCTATCGTGTTATCGGGAAGGCAAAAGGAGAAACGGAAGAAGGGAAGGGCGAGCCCGTCAACATCAGTCGCCCCCCGGTCCGCTTCGACCCCTGACCTCATATCCCCCGACATCCTGAACGAGGTTCGCATCGCCATGAACACGATTCCCGATAACACGTCCTTCGGCCTCGCCGTGAACCCCACCGATGACGATTTGCGGCCCGTGATGGAATCGCGCTGGGCGGCTGGTGCCCCCTATGCGATCGACCAGTGGCCCGCGATCATCGCTGAGCACTCTGTCGCGACAAAGCTCATCCCGATCGATACCTCCGAGATCGAGGCGATCTACGACCACACCAATCCGAACTGCGTGGCCGTTCTGCAGAAGTATGCAGATCTCATCGATCAGGCGATCGGCTGGGAGCCACATTTCATTCGCCTTTCGACCCGGTCGCCCAAGGATGCTACCTATCCTGTTCTCCCCGTCACTCTATCAGGAAAGCAGGCAATGGACTGGATCGCCCAGTCCGAACGCTGCATGGACGATATCGTTGTCGCCAGGATCGCGCAGAAGCCGATCTATATCGCGCTGCGCAAGCGGTACCACGCACCGCCAGCCGGCGAATTTCGCGCTTATGCAAAGGGCGGCAAACTGCTTGCTGTATCGCGCTATGATTATCACGAACCCGCGAAGGTCGATTATAGTCAGATCGACATCATGGGCATCGTCGAGGCTTTTCACCGCGACGTAATCGCTCAAGCCTATGACGATGTCGTCTTCGACCTCGAACTGGGCGCGTATGGCCATGAGGGTCCGCTCCTCATCGAAGTGAACCCTTACGGGCTCTCCGATCCTTGCTTGTTCGGCTCGTACGAAGCAATCGAGCAGGAAGGTGGATTCCGAGCGTGAATACGATCACCGGCCTCACCATCTGCTTCGTCCTGGTCGCGATCCTCGGCGCGGCCGGGATCGCTGCCCTTTCCGTCAGACGGGTTCGCAAGCAGCGGCCCTATCTCGGGCAGCAAGCCGATACGCCTGACGAAGCTGATTCTCGCACCGCGGACGCCCCGTCCTAGAATATGACCATGCTCCACGCGCTCAAAACATATCGCGCACCCATTTCCTCGGATCGACCAGCCTTCTAGTTTCGATCATCGTGCTCGTCCTTTTAATACGGACGAAGGCCAACGGAGAGTTCAATGTTTTCGTCGTGGCAGGTTACGCGCTAGCGATCGCATGGTCGGACGCTATCGGAATTATCCTATCCCAGTTTCAGCAGGCCGCCTGAAAGGCCTCACAATTGGCCATAACGACAAATTTAACGAGTTCCTGCCTATAGGCTCACTCGCAAACTAAGTGAGTAGGGCCAATGGTTGGATTTATCATTATCCTCATATTGATTGCTTGCGTCAGCAAAGCCGGAGCAGGCGCCATAAAGGGGATGCTACTCCTGATATTCGGATCGCTCTTCCTGCTCGCCAGCTGCGGAATGGTCTGAAGATCAATGCCGCGTTCGCGAGAACGATGTCGCAACCAGATTGCCCGCGTCATCTTCAATTGCCTCTTCCGAGACAAGTGAATAGCCTTCGAGGAACTCGTAATCCTCACCCTCGGAACTCCGGAAGACGAAAATGTCTACGTTCGGCACCGCACATTCCGGTGCCTCGGCGATGATGTAGATTTCGACCGCCTCATCCAAGAAGTCCATACTGTGGCGAAGGACCTTAGGAGCCACTGTTTTCGCCTGAAAGAGGTCTAGAATTCTGCCGACATCATCAAGATCTTTGAACTTTGCCGAGAGTATCCGACCGTCCTTCCGCTTGATATGGTGTGCTGATACATCGAACACCTTCAGATCCCCGTCTGAAAGCAGCCCATAAAGCCACGCTGAAGCCGCAGGCACAAATCCCTTCGTTTCCAGTATATTCCGCGTGTTCTCCCAGAACTCGTTGTCTTCCGTCGTGGGCAGATAGCCCGACATGAGCCAGAGATAGAACTTCAGGGCTTGAAGATACTGCGCTGGCACATCAGCGTTCTTAGACCATAGGAATCGATCCAGCCGCGGCTTTTCCGCTCCCTGCAATGCATCCATCACCAAATCGGCAAACGGCAAAAGGGCTGCGACCTGTTCAGATGGCTCCGGCGTACAAAGCTCGAACATCTCATAGATTGCTTGAAAGTTCTCCGCCCCGAATTCCGTATCTGCCACCTTATCGAACCATTGCGGATCAAACCTTTTCAGCCAGGCGATAAAAGATTCACAGTCCTCTTCACCTTTCCCAATCAGTTCCTCATGCGAATCCGATATGCACAGCTCGAATCTTTGGAGGACCTCTGCCGGGGTCAAAAAGATGTCGAGCCGCGTCTCACCACGGAAAGTGAAATAGCCAAGTGTTCCAATGGCAGGCTCCGACTTGATGAGCCGACCCGCCAGTCGAACGTGACTCCAAGACAGATTATCAGTCTTTGAAATTTGATCAGCAACCTTATGACAATCGGTTCTCATCAAACTCAAAACCGAATGCCCGATAAGGTCTGCGAGTGAACATAGGGCAGTGCTTGACGCCTCCATGCTCAAACTAGCAGCATAGACCCTGTCGTCAGCATTTTCTGCAATGCGATCAAGAGCCATAGCCCACAGATCGATGTTTACGACGCGTTCGACCCATGCTGGAAAACGAGAAAGTGCATCAACGACGGTTTCGGCATCGAAACCATTCGCTGCTGCGTCCGGGCCCAAGTCGTCCATCAGAAAGCTGACATTTGGGTGGTAGGGACCGCACATACGAATGTCGAGAGTGAAGGGCAAATGCTCGTAATCGTCTTGCAAATCGATCTCGCGCAGCAAACAGCCAAGCCAATATGACCGCGACAACAGGTCAGGATCTCCAAACAAGAAGCCGTCGTCATCGCTGTCGTCGCACGAAAATTGGGGATCCAGCCGGTCCGAAAAGTCGATGGCCTGATCTTCGAGATAAGTTGCGCGATTGCCGTAAATTTCGAGGATACGCGGTCCAAGCGTTTCAGCCAGAAGCCGAGCCTGCAAAATAGGGTCGAAAGAAATCATGGAAATCGCGTCCTTCAGTCGGGAGGGGGTCATATGGCATGATCTCCTGCTTTTTAGGATATAGGTTCCTTGACGCAAAACAGGTTTCCCCTCCGATCGAGATTTCAACTCGTAGCGTCCAAACAATCATCGGAAAGAACAGGTTTCCTATAGCCGGCCATAATGAACCTTCAGGTCGATCAAGGATGAAGGACGGAAAAATCCAAACATCCGGAACAATGCATCAGATGACGGATCAACAACATGTCCACTCGCGCCGCTACTATCGCATCTCTCGCGTCCGCCCCCGTTCGCGCGCATGTCCGCCAGATCACCAATCAAGGTGACTGTCAGACCGGCGGCAAAACGCTCGACAACATCATCGAATGCGACCTGCCGGCCGACGACGATGAAAAGGTCTATGCAGCCGCACGCAGGCGTCTCCTACGCAGCATCGATCAACAGATCGACGACCTGTTGAGCGGTCATCTCACCGAGATCGTCCTCGTATCCACGCCGGCCTGATAGGCACCCGATCGGCTCTCATGCTTCCGAACCCCGGCGAAGCGGGTTGAAAAACCCAGTTTGCGGAGTTCAACACCGCTTCGGCGACCGAAAGCTCCTTTGCGCCATGACTGCCGCCTCTTCCATGCTTGCAGCGCTCGTCGAGGCATTCCCGCATCGCGGCTACGAAGTCCAAAGCCACGACACCGAGGCACGCGATCAGATGCTCGCTCGGGTCGTGGCGACCCTCTAAACCCCACAGCGTCTGCTTACCGGCAGTGCTCCCGATCCATATGTCTCATCGGGCAGAAGCCCGTTCGGGAAGGAATGCACCATGTCGACACCGCTCCCTGAGCCACATCCTGGCCTTCTTGCCGTCGGCGGCTACAATCAGGCCCGCCGCCATCACAAGAAGTTCGATGCCGTCCTCACATGCGAAGACCCCTCGACCCGTGACCGGCTCCGCGTAAAGGGCGGCACCCAGCTCGTGCTGGCGTTCGAGGACTGTGACGATATAACTCTAGGATATCGGGTCGCAACACTCGAGGACATGAAGCTCGCGCTCGAATTCGAACGCGCCCACCGCACAGGAGCCGTGCTGGTCCATTGCTTCCATGGCGTAGGCCGCTCGGCCGCCGTTGCCCTTATGGCCCATGCAGATCGCCTCGGCCGGGGCAAGGAGCAAGAAGCCGTCGGAGCACTCATGGTACAGCGCCCGGAGGCAACACCGAACCTCATCGCTGTCGATCTTGCCGATCAGCTGCTAGGCCGGGAAGGGGCGCTGAGTGCCGCTCTGCGCGCTTATGAAACTCTCCATCCTGCCAAGCTACTCGCCCGGCGTCGGCGGTTGGCCTTTGCTAGGGAAAATCCCGGCCTCTTTGCAAAGCTCGAAATCTCGCAGCCGTCGCCCAAGAACGGAAAGCAATCTCATCAATCGAGGCTGTTCGCCGTCTGATATCCGCTCTTGCCTCTAGTCCAGTCCACTTATCCAGGAACGGGCTTGCCCCTTCCTATGCACTGATCTCGATTAGTCAAAAGAGAAGGGAAAATATCAATGAGCGACATCCAGACATTCTCCCCGCTCGCCGCCGAATACCCCCGTATGGCTGCGGCTGGATATCTCTTCACCAACACAACCGCCTATGCCCCTGGCTCCGACAAGGTGGGTCATATCCGCAAGGAGCAAACCCTCGACCGCCTCGAAGGCCGCCTTTGCAATGTCGAATACATGGCGCATGCCATGGATATTTTCGACACCGGGGCAAGCGTTCTCCCTCTCAATCGCGAGGGCCGCCGCCAGTTTGACTATTTCGTCAACGGCAGAGGCAAAGCCATTCTCGGCCTTCTCTATGTTGCCTTGCGCCGGTTCCAGCGCGAAAACCGTCGCGACGCCCTGCGTGCTGGCCTCGCGATGCTCGTAGCATCGGAAGATGGCATCATTTCGGTCCGCGATGCTGTGAACGCGATGGCGCCCGATCTCATCCAGATGCTCGACGGGTTCGACGACGAGCGCGAGAAGGCCCTGACGCGTGCTGCCCAGATCGAAGATCAGCGGCTGGCATAATGACCCCGCCCGGCATTCTCGCCGCCACGCTACAATCCCGGCTTCGTTTGCGCCGCGCTTCTATCAAACCCCGCGGTTCTGCAAACTCTAGCAGGGCAGGGCACCAGTGAGAAAATCAAATGGCATTCAACCTCCAACCGATCTCGAAGATCGTCACCACGGTTCACGGATCGCACCTATACGGCACCAGCACTCCTGAATCGGATCGCGATTACAAAGGAGTCCATCTCCCCAGCGGCGAAGCAATCCTGCTGCAGCGTCCGGAAAACGTCATCGATGAATCCTTCCTCGCCAAGGACGCCTTCGACAGGAACACTGGCGAAGCTGTCGATCACCAATCCTACTCGGTCGGCAAGTTCTGCCGGATGCTTGCGCTCGGCGACGGTGTCGCCACCGAGATCCTGTTTGCGCCCGATGATTGCATCGTTCAGGCCAGCCCGGAATGGCCGGTCTTGCGCGAAGCTGCGAGAGGCTTACTCAATCGAGAGATCAAAGGTTTCACCGGCTATTGCAAACAGCAGGCATCGAAATACGGCATCAAGGGTAGCCGCATGGAGGCGGTCGAAAAGCTCCTGATGCTGCTAGACGCTGCCGTACAGAAGCACGGTCCGAAAGCTCGCCTCGAACTGATCGAGTCAGAACTCCGCGATTTTGCCAATCGCATCGAGATGGCGAGCATCCAGACAATCGACACGGCGCATGGTGTCCCCATGGTCCATATCGAGTGCTGCGACCGCAAGATGGCCCTCCGCTCCCAGATCGGCGAAGCCGCACGCGTCTATTCCGCCGTATGGAATAATTACGGCAAACGTGCGCGGGCCGCCAAGGACAACGAAGGTGTCGACTGGAAGGCCATCAGCCACGCTGTCCGCGTCGCGCGCCAGGCGCATGAGCTCCTGCTCACAGGCGTCATCACCTTCCCCCGCCCCGACGCCGAGGAGCTACTGGCTATCAAGCAGGGGAAATTCTCCTACAAGGAGGTGCAGCCCGTTCTTGAGCAGCTCGTGGACGACCTCGACACCATCGAAAGCTCATTGCCTGAAGAAACCTCTGAAGCTGCCATTGATGAAATCGTTCTGCCAAGATACTTGAAGCAGACCTGCACAGTTCCAGCCGCGCCATTACCAACGGAATCGGTTTATTACTTTCCGCAACCTGCGATATAGGTTCATGAAATGATTCCTCCAGAAAAAGCCGAATGGTCAGAGGAGTTCATTCGCTTGCGGCGTCAATATCTCGCGAGCGGACGAGCGCGCCTTGGTACGCCTGAGTGGGATTATTTCATCAAGGGCAAAGCGCCTACTCCACCAAAAAATAATCCCCTCGCTCCAAAGACAGCCGCACAAATTCAATCCGAAAAGCGAAAGAAGGCCGTACTTCTGTCGGTTCTTTCACCTCTCGTTATCTGCGGCCTGATCCATGGTGCCGCTCATGGAGCCTTTATCGGCATCATCGGCAGGGTTAGCCGAAAGCGTCGACCCTAGTCAGGCTGGATCACTCGATGTCCAATCTACAAAACGATGCCCGCGAATTCGCCATCAAGGCGCATGGTGCTCAGGTCGACAAGCTGGGCTATCCTTACGCTGCGCATGTCATCCACATCGGCAATACCCTCGCTCCGTATGGGCCAGAAGCGGAGGCCACCGGCTATCTTCACGACGTCGTGGAAGACTGTCCCGTATCCCTCGATGAAATCGAGGAGCGTTTTGGTTTAGTCGTCAGGTCCGCTGTCGACGCCATGACCAAGCGCCCGGGCGAAGACTATCACGGGGCATATCTTGGCCGCCTTCTCGAAGACCCAATCGGTCCGCTCGCCAAATACGCCGACAGCCGACACAATTTCGGAAAAATCCATCTCCTTCATGATCCAGCCGCGCGTGAACGGCTAACGGTCAAATATAGCGCGGTCTTCGACAAGCTCGAGGCAGCGTTACCCTCGCTTCTGAGTTGGGGCCCGATCCCCGCACTGACCTTTGCCAAAGGCGGCTGGATTCCGAACGGCACATACGTTCAACGTTTCTAGTTTTCCCGCCCACGGATGAAAGATCCATTCGAAGAAATAAGGGCGAAGGAAAAATCATGAGCCACTACGATCTCGAAGCTTTCGACGCCGACGGCCGCTGCCTCCGTATCAAAACCCCGATCAGTGAGGGCAATCTCCAAGAGCTTGCAGCCGAGCTGCGCATGGACCTTTCCGGCACCGTTGATCCCAAGCACATTGAAGATGCGATCGCAGCATCAGGTCATAGCGCAGATCCATTCGACTGGCTGACCCAAGCCTACGGGCTGATCAGCCGCTTCGCGCTCAACGCGCGCGATCTCGGAGCCAACGAGATCCGCTTTACCCCTGCGGCCAGCTGAGAGACGCCCGTGATCATCCCTCCCGACGTCTTCGCCCGTATGGAAGCAAGCGCTCGACGCCAAATTCGCGAGGACCGCGAGATCTCCCATCTTCAAGCTCGACAAGATCGCCGAGCGGCTCTCATTTCCGGCATATCCGGCATCGCTGCCGGCATCGCGCTCGCATCCTCAGTCTGCCTCTTCATCCGCTAGTCGCAGAGCCCATGCAGGAGCGAGACAAAACTAGATTCCCTTAGACAATACTAAATTTCGCGAAGGGGAGGCAGCCAAAGAGCATCGTGTTGATTTCCTCGCGAAAACAGCATTTTGAGCTTTCCGCATGCGGTCGCGCCCGAGAGCAGAGTTCGACAAACACGTGAATCCGACAATTTAGTTTTTTCCCAAGCGCAATCCTCTCGGCCCTCAAAGCCGCAGAAACCCACCAGCAACGTGTCAAAAAACTATTGTCGAGAGCCGTCCCCGGCCTCTCAATCGCGAACCGCGCGCCGATACCAAGTCAAGGCTGCGCCATCCCATCCGATTGCAGGCCATTATTTCGAAAAAATCAGGATGATGGAAAAATCATGTTCAAGCTCTCACAGACGCTCGCAGGCAACTGGGTCATCACGCTTCCCAACCCCGAAGAAGCCGGCTGGGAAACCCAACTCGCCGAGTTCAACACAGCGTCCGCTACGACGGGGACCCCCGCGCACGAAATTATCGTGAACTGCGCAGTCAGCATGCTTGCTTCTCTCGTGAGTTCCTTCCCGCAGCGCGGCTATGAAGTCCACAGCCACGACACCGAAGCGCGCGAGCGGATGGCCAAGCTCGTCATGGACGCGGTTTACGCTTAAGCCCATCGGCCCACCTAAAAGACCCGCCCGGCATTCGCCGCGGCGGGCTTTTCTCTAGCCTCTGGCAGGAAAACCGCTCGATTATCCTCAAACACCCTACGACCAGCCGCACGCGATCACCATAAAGCAGGCCAGCCGCGCGCAGCGCGGCGGCCTGCAATCTGCCCTATCGTTCTCGCTTTCGGTGTTTCACCCACAAAATCTGAGCACCCACTTCAGAAGCAAGCGCCTGACACGGCGCCTTGTCCACTCATCCAGAAATTAATCGATGAATTTCATGGAAGAGGGGAAAATAGGATGGCTTTCGAACGCTGCTTCAACATGGCTCTCACCGTCATCATGTTCGCACTCATCGCTCTTGCCTTCGATGCGGCATTCCAGATCAGCGCGGCCGCCGAATCCCGTCCCGGCTTCTTCAATGTCACCGCCGTCCTGCTGCTCATCCCTGCCATTTACGGGCTGGGCTGGTTCAAGTCCGGCCTCGCTGTCCGCTAAGCCGCTCGGCTCGAAACCTGCAGTCAAACCATGCTCGCGTGCCAGATGGATCTCGAAATGCGCATTTTCATAGACGACGAGAGATTGCCGCTCCCAGAGGAAGCGGGCCAGTGGCTCGTCGTCCGAACCGCCCATGCCGCAATCACCGCCCTTCGCGAGCATGCCGCCGAGATCACCCACATCTCCTTCGACAATGATCTCGGCGGCCCTGCAGAGGGCCGCGACATCATGCATCACGTCGTCGGCACCGCCATGCGCGCGCCGCTCCCCCTGCCAAACCTGCAGGAAATCCGCATTCATTCCGCCAACATCGTCGCAGCAAAAGCGATGTTCGAACTCGCTCATGGAGCAAAGGCTGCAGGAGTGATCCCGGCCCACGTCTGGATCGTCAGTCGTTCTGCTCTCCACGAGCGCTACCCCATTGATGAGGATCTCGCTTGATGGAAATGGACCTCGACATTCTCCTTCGACATCAAGACGCGGAGGAATTCGACCTCTTCCGCGCCATCGCCGACATGGGCGTCCATTACAGCGAGCGCCCGCTGCCCGGCAGCGAGTCCGGCCGCATATGGCGCGATGGCTCCCGCTTCACGATCCTCGTAAATTCGCGGCTGCCTGCAGGCCGCCGCCGTTTCTCGGCCGCTCATCAGCTCGCGCACTACATGTTTCTCCGCGACCTGCTGCCAGATCATGGTGAGCCCCATGTCAGCCAGATATTCGAAGAAAACCGCGAGTTGCATCCAAAGGCGGCGCTGCACGAACGCCAGGAGCGAACAGCCAAGAAGATCGCGGTCCAGATCATGCTGCCGGCTGCGCCCATAAGGCGTCATCACGCCAATGGGCAAAACACCGAGCATCTCGCTGCTCTGTACAAAACCACGCCGGCCGCAATGACCATCCGCCTGCGCACGCTGTCGCTTCAGGCCAATTGATCTAATCAAGGAACGGGACCAATGACTGCACAGATCCAGCCGCGCGCCGCTGTCGCCTCGACACATTACCAGCGCACCGAAACGATGACCCTCGGCGAAGCGTGAGCGATCCAGGCAAAAACAAGCCTGTTCGGCTATCGGCCCGATTTATGCGGATATGACGGCGGCTTTCAGCTCGCTGTCACCTCGCAAGCAGACGCTGAAATCGTCAGCGCAGAGCTCAAGGCACTGCGGACCACAACGCCAACCATCTGAAGAGACAAAAGATGCCCCAATTCTACGCCTACAAGATTGCGGGCAAGCCCTACGTCGCCACGCCCTTCTTCGCGGCCGCCGTCAATGCCCTGCCGATCCTGACCAACATTCTCCCATTCTTGGGATTTGCTGACACTCCCCTTCAATATTCCGCGCAGTTCGAGGACAACCTGTACACCTTCCGCTTCGACCCTGTCGCTGAGCGAATGGAGTTGAATACCGCCGTTTTCCAGAACCGGTTCGTCAGCATAATGACGCCGATCGTCGGCCGCGACATCATCGAGATCGGAAGCCTCATCCAGTATCACGAGGCGCTGCTATCGCCCGGCGGCCACTCGCTCGCCGATGTCAGTCTGCGCCCGGCATACCTCGAACCGATCATGTTTCAGGAAATCCCCCACGGCCAGCTTGTGAAGGAGCAGGGGAAGGGAGCGTACATCAAGATCGAGGCCAACACCTTCCTCCCCCGTCACGGCAGCGCCGACGACCTCTCGCCTCTCTCATTCTGATCCCGGAGACCGACATGACCATCAAGCTCGACGACCGTATCTTCGTCGGCCACTTCCCCACAGGCATTTGCTATGCAGATCGCAAGAGAGAGAAGCATGGAGACTGGGCCCGCCTTGCCATCCTCTTCTATTCGGACCTTCGCGCCGAATTCGAGCCGGATTGTCCGCCCGCGCTGCGCCAGCAGATCGCCGAACACATGGCCACCATCCAGGCTCGCCGCGGAGAGCAATATCAAATCTCAGGATCTGGCCAGACCATCAAGCTCGGCTACGCCTTGCCGGACGTTAACGCCTAAGCCGCTTCCCTGCAGGATCAGCACCATGCCATTACCCCGCCTGCCAGAAGGCTACACCCCCGCCACGAAGGGCGTCCCGCTTACCAAGGATCCTGTTGAAGCTGTCCGGTATCACTTCGACAAATCGCGGGATTTCGACCACCTCACGGTTATCTACGATCCGGAATTCACGCGCGACCAATGGCGGATGCCCGACGGTTCTGCCGTGACGGAAACAGGATTTCCCATACTCGGCTGGAAGGCCGCCTAAACCGCTTTCGCTCAATCCAGCCGCCCATCAATTCCCCCATCCATGGAGAATATCCTTTGCCGAAATTCGAGGTAAGCCTGCAGGTCGCAGCAATCGTCACCGTCGAAGCGGAAACTGCAGACCAGGCCCGCATGGAAGCTGAACGCTTCGTCGAGGAATACTACTCGCCGACCGACGCAGGCATTGATGGCTGGAACAGCGCCACCGAGGGCTGCAAGATCGCCAGCGCTGACCATCTACGGGTCAGGGATCTAGTCTCGACCGACGAGATCGACTGATGAACATGGCCTCCAAGATCGGCCTCTCAGCCGATGACGACCTACGCGCCAGAATCGAGGCGTTGATGATCGGGGCAGGGGCAACACCGCCCGTCTCCCACGACGCCATAGAGGCAATCATCGAAATGGTCAGCGAGTCAAAGGACGCCGAGCTCGAGATCGCGCGCAACGCCATGCACCGCATCAAACCCTATCTCGTCTGGACCGTCGATGACCAAAACCGGGCCCATCCTGTCTCCAAGGGGAGTGCCGTTGCGGACTTCCTCGCGGCATTGAACACTCTTGATGCCAAAGCGCCGTCAAAAGACACCCG
>NZOF01000122.1 GCA_002695185.1 Erythrobacter sp. | reverse complement strand
TGCAATCAATCTAAATCACTTAATAACAGTAGTTTAGAGTAGAATTTCGTAGTCTGGCGTACCGGATTTGTACCGGCTCCGAAGGCAGAGGCCACAGGTTCGAATCCTGTCGGGTGCACCAGCATTTCCCTAAGTATCCGTAAGACCCTGTTCCCAATAAGGAATTCGCGGGTCCTTCACTGTGCCGCCGTGCCAGATCCGCCCATCTGGGATTCGCGCACGATCCGTGGCATAGTGCCGAAACGGGTTGGAAATCTGACAGGGGCGGGGCCGTGCGATCTTTTGTTCACATCACCACATACGCGCTGGCCCTCACCGCCATCCTCGCCCTGCCACCAACCTCCCACGCCCAACCCCGCTCCGGTGATTTGCGGGTGCAGACCGATGGCGAGCTGAAGTTCGGAACCTTCATGGTCTTCGGAAGCGGCGCAAGGCGTGTCAGCCCCTCCGGAGCGATCCTCGATCAGTCGATCGTGGCCCTCGAAGGAACCAAGGCACAGCCAGGCCGGTTTACAGTGGAGTATGAAAGAAAAGGCGCAAACACGAGAGCTCTCACAGTGACGGTCGAACTCGTCATCTCTGCGCCTGGCCGAATCCGCCAGGATGGTGTGGATGCCCGCCTGAGCCAATTCGAAACTGACTTGCCCGGATATTCCCGAATTTCCAACGGTCAGCTGGTTCGGGTCGAGCTTCCTAATTGTCGTTCGAAGACCTGTGCTCGCAGTTTCAATATCGGTGCCCGTCTCGACGTGACGCGCAATTATGGGGGCGCGAATATCGCTATCCCGATCGATCTTGACGGGCGGGTGGTGTCAGTGGACTGGTCTTGAAGGCGAAATGGACGCTTTCTGACTTAAGCCCCCACCTCTGGGCTTTTGCTTCCCTTACAATATTTTGGTCGGGGCAAGCCGCAGCCCAGACCGCGGGATCCACTCATGGTGTCGCCAACGCCGAAGTTGTCGCACCGATTCGCGCCGTTCCGTTGGCCGATCTGTCCTTCGGTGGCATTTCGGTGGATCAAGGTGGGGCAGGAGAAGTCCGGGTGGATTCCAGCGGATCGACGGTCGAATATCTTCAGGCCGCAAAGCCGCAATGCGGGGGTATGCAGGAATGCGCCCCTCATCCCGCGAGATTCGCAGTATTCGGCGCAGCCGACCAGACTTACGCGGTTTCTCTGCCCTCGCAGATCGTGGCTTATGGTCGTCGCACGGGCCGCGGTCTTGACGTGTCCGGTCTGGAAATGCGCAGCATCAACGCCCCTTCACAGTCATCCGGCGGCCGCCTCGATGGTGCTGGTCAAGACACTTTCTTCGTGGGCGGCATCCTATCGGTTCCGGCAGGCACTCAGTCAGATGCCTTCACTGCCGAACTGCCCGTCACTGTTTTTTACAATTAATTGCTTAAAAGGTAACCTTAATAACAGGTTTAAACCGCAGAATTCCGATATTCTTAGAGGTTAATTTCATCTTTAGTAACTCTAAGGAAGTTCTTAAGTTTACTCCGGTTAACATTGGTCCCGACGGGAATGGTCAAGTCAGATTCCTGTTTTCGGTAATTTCGGCAAAAGCCGGAATCAAAAATTTGAAGGGGACCAACCTTGAAAAAATTCGCAATTCTCGCTGCTTCTGCAGCGGTCGTTTCCGCACCCGCAATGGCTGCTCCTGGAGATTCGGCAACCGCACAAGGCGCGGCGACCGCTGAAGTTGTCGCACCCATCACCCTCACCCACAAGACTGGCGCTGCGCTCGATTTCGGCACCTTCACGACCGGCACCAATGGCGGTACCGTGACCGTCGATCTTACCGGCACCGGTGTGGCTGACAACGATGTCACCCTGATCGGCGGATCGGCCGAAGCAGCCGACCTTTTCGACGTGACCGGCGATGCCAATCGCAGCTTCGCAATCAGCACCACGGCCGGCTCCGTTACAAACGGTACCGACACGATGGCCTTCACGACCTCTGCACCCGCGTCGGGCACACTGGCATCGGGTACTGCTACGTTCGCAGTCGGCGGCGTTCTGACCGTTGCAGGCGGCGAATCGGCCGGCGAATACAACGGCACTTACGACGTAACCGTCTCCTACAATTGATCTGATGTCGGGCGCGGGGCTTTTCGTCGCTCCCCGCGCCTGACTTCATTTTTCAGGAGGGCAGGGCATGCCGACACTTTCGACATTGTTGCGCTTGGCGGTCTTACCCGGTCTGGCCTGGTCATCGGCTGCGTTCGCCGAACCAGGCAACAGCGCGCAGGGCAGTGGTGCTGCGGCCGCCGAAGTTGCTGACCCGATCAGCATCCAGCGGCAGGCAGACTTGCGCTTCGGACGTTTTGCATCGCCTTCGACGCCCAGTACGATCCAGATCACCCCGGGTGGGGCGTTCAATCCGGCCGGCGATGTGGCGTCCTCAACTCAGATGGCGCAGCCTGCCAATGGGCGCGGGCCTGCCCAGTTCCGTGTACAGCAGGCCGGCAACCGCGGCGGCACAGTGAGGATTCCAAGAGACATCACGCTCCGCAGCGGCGGTAACACCATGGATGTCACGAACGTAGAGGGCCGGCTGACCGTGACCTCCGGTTGGGGTCGTTTTAGCGTCTACCGGCTCGACCTCGGCGGGACGTTGCAGATAAAGGGTAATCAGGCGCCTGGTTCCTATATCGGGGAATTCGACATCACCGTAGTTTACAATTAGTCGGAAGCACCCGGGCTTACCGAATATTAACCGCTGCAACGTATCGAAACCCTCGAGAACGAGGGATATCGGGCGGCAAATTCATGAACAAAGTTTACCACGTTGCGGCGTGTGCAATCGCTGGAATGCTTGGTTGCATCCCACTTGCATTGCCAGGACCCGCCCATGCCCAAGGGTTGGCACTCGAAGCTGCGCAGAGCGAGGCTGCCGAAGAAACCGCGCTCCCACAAGTCGACCCTGGAGAGGTTCCGGACGGATCAGTTGGCGGAATGGGGGATATCAACCTCTATCCCCGGCGGATTGTTATGGACCAGCGACAGCGCATCTCTTCTGTCGGCATCTACAACAAGACGCCGTTCGATGGCGACTACGAGATATCGATCAGCGACATGCTGATGACTGAAACAGGAAGAGTGATCCCTGTCGACAACCTCCCCGCCGGGATCGATGCCAGCAACCTGAAAGCCGCTAGCGAAATGCTGCGCTGGTCTCCCCGCAGGGTCATGCTTCCGGGTAGCGAGGCGCAGACCGTACGCATCATGGCCCGACCACCCGCCGATTTGCCGGACGGCGAATACCGGGCGCATTTCATGGTGGTCTCAGTTCCGCGGGATCTCGACGAGGGCTTTTCGATCGAAGATGCCGTGGGGGACAGCGCAGGCGCCGAAGAAAGCGTGGGCGTCACCATCCGTCCCCGCTTCGGCATTTCCATTCCCGTGATCATTCGCGTGGGAGACACCACGCTGGATGTGGCCCTAAAGGACGTGTCCTTTGTCGAAAACGAGGGTGGTCCCGCGATCGCTTTGACCATTGCGCGGAGTGGGACACGCTCCGCATATGGCGATGTTGTCGTGACTGCCGAAGGCATCGACGAACCTGTTGCGATCGCAAAGGGTATCGGGGTGTATCCGGAAGTCGACTCCCGTTCGGTGCAAGTCGCACTCGATCCGGAGTTCGACCGAAGCCTTTTGACGCCGGGAACGGTTCTGACGGCCACCTTCGTGGATGATGATGTGGCCCCCGGGCGGACTTTGGCCCGACAGGAATTCAACGTCCCGTGAGGAAGCTCCATGCGCTCGGTGTGTTACCCTGGCTTGCCGGTGTGCCATCGTTCGCACAACTGCCAACAGATACCCTTCCTGGCCTCAATTCAACCACTTCCCCAGCCCCGAAGTTCGGCACTGTTCTGGACGCCGCCAGCAGAAAACCATCAGAGGCCCAACATCCTCCTCCACTGGCAGACGCTCGTACAGCTACTTCTGGCTCGATGCCCCCAAAAGGGAGCGGGCCAAACTCACTTCCTCCCTCGTCCCTTGCTTCCCCTTCCGGACCGTCAAAAGGCCCCCTGCAGGACCGTACGCCCCATTCACCCGATCCTCCGGCTCAAGCGACGGCCGAATTTCAACAGCAGCAGCCATTCGACCTGACCCCCGGCCGCCAGACCTTTCCGCTCGACCAGAAAGATATTCCGCTATTCACTGTCGATGACGAGCTGATCCTGCAGCTGAGGATCAGGGGCTTCGATTCCGCCGATACGCTTATAGCCTACGGATCGCGGGAGGCGTTGTATCTTCCCTTTGGCGAACTCACGCGGATCCTGGATCTCGCCATTCGAATCAGCGATGACGGCCATTACGCGAGCGGGTGGTTCCTCGATGAAGAGCGGAAACTCACGATCGACCTTCGTCAGCGCGAGCTCCGCACAGCCAAGGGGAACCGTCCGCTCGATCGTGCGGACGCCATGGCATTCGAGGGCGAATTGTATCTCCGCAGCGAGATCTTCGCAGACATACTGCCAATTGAGGTGGAACCGAACCTTCGCAGCCAGACCATCCTGTTGACGACTCTCGAACCCTTTCCCTTCGAGGAGCGGTTGCGGCGAGAAATGGAGCGCGCCAAGCTGGGAAAGCGCCGCCCCCCGAACGAAGCAGAACGCTGGACGCGGCAGGAAACCCCGTGGCTGCCGATTTCGGTACCTATGGGCGATATCGAACTGCGACCGATCTCGGACTCCGCGAAGGGCGCTCGGCTCGAGGGCGACCTGCGATTATCGGGCGACATCGCCTACCTGACTGGCCAGTCATACTTTTCGGCCTCAACTCAGGACGGACTGGTGTCTTCGCTCATCCAGATCGGCCGGCGCGATGTCGATGGCGACCTTTTGGGGCCTCTCGCCGCGACCGAATTCCAGCTGGGAGATGTCGCCACCACCTCCATGCCGGTCGGGCTGCGAGGGCGCGCGGGCAGAGGCGGGTTCGTCACCAACCGTCCGTTCGAAAGCGCCTCGGTCTTCGAACAGATCGACCTGCGCGGCATTCTGCCCAGCGGGTATGAAGTGGAACTCTATCGCAATGACATTCTCATCGGTTCCGTTGCCAATGCCCCAAACGGGCAATATGAATTTCTCGAAATCCCGGTCGATTACGGCCTGAATGTATTCCGCTTCGTTTTCTACGGCCCGCAGGGCCAGCGCCGCGAAGAGGTCAGGCGGATCAGCGTCGGCGACGGGCGCCTTTCGAGCGGCAAGCTGGAATACGATTTCGGCGCGATCCAGCGCGGCGAGAACTTGCTCGGAGTGCAGGGCCCCGATTTCCGTCCTACCGAAGGCTATGGCAGATGGCAGGCGGCAGGCCGCGTATCGTACGGCTTGAGTGAAGAGTTTACGGCGCTCGCAAGCCTCGCCTTCTTCGATGAGGATGACGGCGGCGGTTTTATCGGGACTGCCGGGCTCCGCAGTGGCGTGGGTGGGCTTGCACTTCGTGCGGATGCTGCGATGTCGGACGGCGGTAGCTATGCCGTGGGCCTGGGTACGGGCGGCAGGCTTTTGGGAGGGGCCTTCGCCCTGTCCCATTTCGAATATGGCGGTGGTTTCATCGACGAGCTGCGCAGCAACAATCGCGATCCGTTGAGCCGGGCCACCGAACTGGACCTCAACACGACCGTCAAAATCGGCGGGGCGACGGAAACCGTCATCCCGGTCGCTGCACGGCTTCGGAACATCGAATATTTCGATGGGCGGTCGGATATGCGTGCTCTCCTTCGCGGATCGGCCCGATTTTCCGGGTTGGTCGTGTCCAACAATCTCGAATATCTGCGTGCCAGCAACAGGGACGGCGATGGCTTTTCGCAGCTCGGGGGAAGTTTCGATCTGACGACCTTCCGCCGCTCGCGGACCCAGGCGCGGGCTTCTGTGGGCTACCGGCTCATGCCCGGTGCCGAGCTTACCAATGTGGCTGCCGAGATCGACCGTCAGATCGATGACCGGACGGTCGTGAATGGGAGGGCATCCTATTCCTTTAACGGCGGGGGCCTTGGTTTGGGAGCATCCGCAATTCGCGAATTCGACCGGTTCTCGGTGGCATTCGACGGCAATTACGGCTTCGGACTGAAAAACTATTCGGCGGCGATCAGGCTCGGTTTCAGTTTCGGTCGCGACCCGCTGACTCGCGAATTCTTCCTCGCCCGTCCGGGACAGGCTTCTTCGGGTGGCGTAAGCCTCCGGGCGTTTCAGGATATGGATGGGGACAGCGTTTTCAGCGATGGGGACATCGCGCTCGAGAACGTCGGATTTACGGTCAGCAATAATGTCGGAGCAACGAGGGCGGATGGTACGACTCGCCTCACGCATCTGGGCCATGGCAACCGTGCGACGGTGCAGGTCGATCCAACGACGCTACCCGATATTCTCATGGTCCCGGTAGAGCGCGGTATAGAATTCGTGCCTCGCGCCGGCCGCTTTCATGTCATGGATTTTCCGATCGTGGCGCAAAGCGAGATCGAAGGTACGGTGTCTTTCAGGGGCAACAGCCGGGATAGGGGTGTCTCCGGGCTTCGTCTCGTACTCGTCGATGGAACGGGCAAAGTCGGTGGTAATGCCCGGTCCGAGAGAGGCGGTTACTTCTTTTTCGAAGAGATCAAGCCTGGGTCTTACGAGCTTGTCATCGACCCTGGACAGGCTAAGCGGCTTGGCATTTGCATGGCCGATCCGGCACCCGTTACGGTTGGCCCGGAAGGTTCGATCCAGTCACTGGAAATCGAAGTGCTCGAGTGCGCCCAGCAGATGTAACTACATGCGAAGCGATCAGACCTGATGCAACAGGACAACGCATCTGACATTGCGTGCTATTGCGAATGATTAGCATTGACCCGGTCTGCGGGTGTCGGTAGCGGGCCCGCATGTCTCGTAGAGCAATCCGAATCTGGTACCTGATCCACAAGTGGAGCAGTCTAATACCTACGGTATTCCTGCTGATGTTGTGCGTGACCGGGCTGCCGCTGGTTTTCCATGACGAGATCGATGCCGCGATGACTGGGGATACGGAAGCTACGCTGAGCGGCCCCCCCTCCGCCGATAGCGGCTTGTCCCTCGATGTCATGCTGGACAAGGCTTTGGCGGGAAGCCCCGGATCAGTGCCTTTATTCATGGCTTTCAGCCAGGACAGCCCGCTGCTGACGGTGACTACCGGCCCCGGCCCTGACGCCGCTCCCGACCAGATGGATCTCTTTTTCTTCGACCGTACAACCGGCGCTTCACTGGGCCCGGCGCCGGTCAATCCGGTGATGGACTTCATCCTCCAGCTCCATACCGACATGTTTTTAGGCCTGCCCGGCATGCTGGTTCTGGGCGTTATGGGGTTGTTGTTCGTCCTCGCTCTCGTTTCGGGCACCGTCCTTTACGCCCCCTTCATGCGCAAGATCGCCTTCGGAACCATACGCAGGAACAGAAGCGATCGGCTGCGCCGCCTCGATCACCACAATTTCTTCGGCATAGTGGCTTTGGCATGGATGCTAGTCATTGGCCTCACGGGAGCCATTAACGCATTCGCCGACCCGCTGACGGACAGCTGGCGCGACGGCGAAGTTGCCCGAATGACCGCTTCCTATGCAGGAACCCCTTCCATAGCGCCGCAGGACTATGGCTCGCTGGATGCGGCAATGGACGCGGCAAACCGAGCCCTGCCCGGCAGAAGCCCGCAATTCATAGGGTTTCCGGGCGGCGACTGGTCGTCTGGTCACCACTATGCAATCTTTTTTCAGGGCGACCGTCCTCTCACCCAACATCTTCTGACGCCGGCATTGGTGGATGCGGCCACCGCAGAGTTGACCGATGCCCGCAACATGCCTGCGCTCAATCAGGCGTTGATGATGTCGAAGCCCCTGCACTTCGGCGATTACGGAGGCCTGCCGCTTAAGCTGATCTGGGCGGTGCTGACGCTGGCCACGATCTGGGTCCTGTGGACCGGCATCATGCTGTGGTTCAAACGTACACCGGGCAATATCGAGCGCCGGATCGAAGAGATCCGCACCGGCACTACTCCGCAGGCGGTGTCGTGAAAGGATCCCGGCGCAGACCTTCCGCGATATTTGCGGGGCCCCTGCTGATTGCCACAGCCATGCTCATCGGCCTCGTTCTCGGTCTGACCGGCAACGGGCCGAGAGACGCCTTGGCCTGGGGCTTCGCCGGACTTGCCCCCTTCACCCTTCTTTTCGGCCTGTTGCGCCGTGCTCCCAGACGATCCCCTAAATGATCATGAAAGACCCGACGATGAACCGTATGACGCGCATTTCCACGCTTGCCCTGGCCCTGTCGCTGCCTGCAGTGGCGCATGCACAGGACGATCAGGACACTATCGTCGTGACCGCCCAGCGCGCCAACCAGTCGGAAGTCACCAATGGCGGTAGCGCGGGCGTTCTCGGCAATAAGGCTGCGGAAGACCTGCCCTTCACCATCCGTACCTATAACGAAAGCCTGATCCTCAACCAGCAGCCCCAGACGCTGGGCGACGTGCTCGAAAATGATGCGACCATTCGTACGACCTACGGCTTCGGCAATGCTGCAGAGCAATTCGTCGTTCGTGGCTTCACCCTGTTCGGCGACGATGTCGGCGTAAACGGCCTTTACGGGATCGGACCGCGCCAGTTGGTGGCTCCACAGCTTTATGGCAGCGTGCAGGTTCTCAACGGAGCCAGCGCTTTTCTCAACGGTGCCGCACCAGGAGGGACAGGCCTCGGCGGCAACGTGAACCTGCAGCTCAAGCGGGCTGGCGAACGAGACTTCGTGCGGGTTACCGGATCGGCGGAAGAAAATGCTCGCTTCGGCGGGGCGGTCGACGTTTCGCGGCGCTTCGGCGAAAATCGCGAATGGGGCGTCCGGCTGAATGGCGCTTATCTCGATGGAGAGACATCGATTAATCGCGAAGATCGGCGCACGGCCGTAGTTGGAGCGGCAATCGATTACGCTTCGGGACCGTTCAAAGCTGTGCTCGATCTGGCATTTCAGGAAATCCGGGTTGACGGACTGCGCCCCAAGGTGACGCTGGGAACGTCCGCCATTCCGGACGTTCCCGAAGCCGATGCCAATTACGCGCAGGACTTTACCTACAGCGAATTGCGCGATGTCTTCGGGACAGTAAATCTCGAGTATGCTTTGGCCGATAACGCCATGGTTTACGCCAAAGCGGGTGCGCGTGATGGCCGGGAAAAAGGAATTTATGGCGGGGTTACCGTCAATGATGTGGACACTGGTGCTGCCGCAGGGTCGGCCTTGTTCGTCCCCGCCACGACCAATAACGAAGCCGTGGAAGCCGGCCTACGTGTCAAACTCGGAGAGGTGGTGACGCACGAGTTCAATTTCGGTGGCAACGCCAACTGGCAGGTATTCCGCACGGCTTACGACTTTCTCCCGGGTTACGAGACCAATCTCTATGCAACCCCGCAGGTTGCGGAGCCTGTCTCTACAGGCTTCGTCGGCGGCGATCTCGACAACCCCAATCCGACCGCAAGAACCACGCTGTGGAGCGCTTTTGCTTCGGATACACTGGGCCTGTGGAACGACCGCATTCTGCTGACGGGCGGGCTGCGGCTGCAGAACATTCGCCAGCGAAACATCGGCTATGATGGCGTGCTCGTCGACTTCTACGATAACGACAAGGTTACTCCAGTCGCCGGGATCGTCGTGAAGCCCGTCGAACAGCTGTCGCTCTACGCCAACAGGATCGAGGCGCTCCAGGTGGGAGCCTTCGTTCCGCTGGATCCTGCCAATCCATTGCCCAACGCAGGACAGGCGCTCGCACCGCGTGTGTCGGTCCAGTACGAGGTGGGCGGAAAGCTTGGCCTTGGCGGCATGTTCCTGAGCCTTGGCGCCTATCGCATCGAGCGGCCGGGAGAAGGCGTGCTCGAAGACGGCACCTACGGCTATCTGGGCGAGCAGCGCAACGAAGGCATCGAATTCACCGCGAGCGGTGAAGTGGCACCGGGACTGCGTCTGATCGGCGGGGCAGCCTTGACCGATGCCGAATTCGACAATGGCGCTAAGGTCACCGGTGTGCCGGAATACACTGCCAATGCGGATGTGGAATGGGATCCGGCCTTCCTTACAGGAGCCACGCTGACGGCACGCGTCGTTCATACAGGCCCTCAGTGGGTCGATGCGGCCAACACTCTGGAACTCGATACCTGGACCCGGTTCGATCTTGGAGCGCGTTACGTCTTCGCCGCCGGCGAAACGCCTGTGACACTGCGTCTATCAGTCGATAATGTCGCTAATGAACGCTATTGGGCCAGCGCATTCGACGCCTTCTCTTCGGCATTGCTGCAGGGGAAGCCGCGCACGTTCAAGGCCAGCATCTCGGCGGATTTCTGAATTCAGGAGCGAGTGGCAGCGGTACGCAATCGTTGTCACTCGCATAGGCCTGCTGACATGTTTCGAGCAAAAGCTGGAAATCATTGGCCGATAGGTTACATAGTCATGACAAAGTGTGACTCTTTCGGGAAACTATTAGGCTCGCCCGGCTCTATGGGGCATGGGCGCCATGACTATGGAACGTACGATTTACCAGTTCGAGGACTTTGCCCGGAACGCGGGTAACAGCGCACGTGCGCCGCTGCGGCAGCAGCCGGCAAGCCGTAGTGGCCAGGCCGTCCGCGTGGGTGTGATCCTGAACCGGCGCAGCCATCAGAATCTCGCCGAAACACGCGAGTGCGAGGGACGCAGCAACGTTACTGTCGCTTGCCCCGATACGCGTCACGACATCGTCCATGAACTGGCTAGTTTTGCGGAACGCGGCATCGACCTGCTGGTGATCAGCGGCGGAGATGGAACGGTGCGCGATG
Organism: Erythrobacter sp.; assembly: GCA_002695185.1. The sequence goes on along the minus strand of NZOF01000122.1, from coordinate 10,987 downwards.
TCCTGACCATGGGGCAAAGCGTCTTTGGCAAAAACTGGCCCAAGATCGCGGTCCTGCCGAAGGGCAAGACCAACGCCCTCAATGTGGACCTGGGCTCGCCGGAGGACTGGACGCTATCACAGGCCATCGCTGCCTATACCACCGGACGCACGGTGAGGCGCAGGCCGCTCGCGATCCGACCGATCGACAGCAAGGATTCGCCCGTGCTCGGTTTCATTATGGGGGCTGGCGCCTTTTCCTTAGGTGTCGACGCCGGTCAGGATGCGCACAAGATCGGCTTTTTCAATTCGCTCGCCGTGGGAATGACAAGCGCCTGGGGCGTCTTGCAGGCTCTGTTCGGCAGCGATCGGAACCAGTGGCGGCGGGGCACGCGCCTGAAGCTTGCCTATCTGCCATCCGGTCAGCCGATCGAACGATCGGGGTTTGGCGATCCACAGCGCAGGCACATCATGCTCGCGTCGACACTTCAGACGATGCCGCTCGACATCAAGCTGTTCGGGAAAGACCAGAGCGGCATTCGCCTGCTCCTACTCGACCATCCGCGCCGCCGCGTGCTTTTTTCCGTCCCAGCGATCCTCGCAGGCTGGCATCCAAGCTGGCTCAAGCGCCAAGGTCTGCATCATGTCGCGGCAGACGGATTCGCCATGACCCTCGATGCACCTTTCGTACTCGACGGGGAGCATTTCGCGCCGGGAAGCTACCGCATCGAACAGGGGCCTGAACTCACCTTCGTTGCCGAGTGAGCCACACGCTACATAATCGTGTGACCGAAACGCTCTCGTGCCCGCTCAGGCCAGAGGTGAAAGCCTATGCGCAGCGTCTGGGCGAAGAGACAGGCGCGATGGCCGTCCTGTTTTATGGTTCCAACCTGCGCACCGGCTCGCTCGAAGGCGTGCTGGATTTCTATGTGCTGCTCCCAGGCAAACAGCGCGAGCGCGTCTGGCCGCGCGTCAGTTACCGCGAACTGAATTACGAAGGCGAGACACTAAGGGCAAAGATTGCCACGATGAGCCTGGAAAAATTTGCCGAAGCCGCCAGCGGAAACAGCCGCGATACGACCATCTGGACTCGTTTCGTGCAGCCGAGCGCATTGGCTTGGTCGCGCGACAACGAAACGGTTGAAATTGTATCGTATGCAATCGCCGAAGCTGCCTGCACCGCAAGCCGCTACGCCGCCGTGCTGGGCCCGGACGCAGGCCGCGCCGAAGATTATTGGCGAGCTTTGTTCCGCGCTACCTATCGTGCCGAATTCCGGGTGGAAAAGCCGGGGCGCGAGGACTCGATATTGTCAGTCAATTCCGAGCATTTTGCGGGGCTTCTGCCCGCGGCATGGGAGGCTGCGGGTATCAACTATACCCAAACAAGCGATCGGCTTTCGCCAACCCTTCCGGAGCGGATGAAGCGTGATCTTCGCGCCCGGTGGAAACGGCGTGAAAGCCTCGGAAAGCCGCTGAATATCCTGCGGCTCGCCAAGGCTACCACTACATTCGAGGGTGCCGCGCGCTATGGTGCCTGGAAACTCGAACGGCATACCGGAATCGCACTTGAAGTGACGCCCTTTCGCGAACGTCACCCCCTGCTCGCTATGCCGGGTGCCGCATGGGAGCTATGGCGCGCGCGCCGCAATCAGCGGTAACGCATGTTGATCGAGATATTCTCCACCCGGTTGCCGATATCGAAGCCGACTTTCTTGTAGCTCGGCTTGCCGAGGTTGAAGATGTTGATGCTCGGATTGTTCGACATTGCGCCGCCGTCACTGAAGATGTCGGTCTTGCCGTTGCCGTTGATATCGTGGCGCACCGCGATGCCGTAATGACCGGGTTTCGGCACTGGCATGCAGAACCGCATCGTTCCAGCCTTCGCAGGCGCTTCCATGCGGTAAATCCACCGGCCCGATTCCAGCCAATCCTGCTTCGTAGCGCGATAGGACTGGATGCGAATGGTCCCTTTCGATTCCTTGATGCCGTTGATCGAGACGAGCACAGCCGGACCCTTGCCGGAGGTGCACTTGGCTGGATCATGCGCAATCTCTTCCCGATACTGCGCCTGCGCGGGGGCAGAAAAGGATAGACCGGTAAGCGCAAGCGCGGCGGTCCCGGTGATGAGGGATAATGTTCTAGTCATGGCTGAATGGCCCCGTAATTCGTGTGACGGGCGGACCCGCTCGATTTCAGGCGCGGTATATCACACCGCTCTGAATTGCGGCTGAATTTACCGTTCAATCGCCAGTCGGGCGCGTAGCCTAAACCCTACACGGCCCGTGGATAAGCCTGCGGATAAACTTGTGGAACCGTAGTGCGCAAAGGTAATCCTACTATAGGCACGGCGACCCACCCACGTCTTGGACTGACGCGCATGACAGCACCCCTTATCTCCCCTTCGATCCTTTCTGCCGATTTCGCTCGGCTCGGCGAGGAGGTTCGTGCTGTCGATCAGGCGGGGGCTGACTGGATCCATATCGATGTGATGGATGGGCATTACGTGCCCAACATCACGATCGGACCTGCGGTGGTAAAGGCTTTGCGGCCGCATACGGAAAAGCCGTTCGACGTGCATCTGATGATCGCGCCGGTCGATCCCTATCTCGAAGCTTTTGCGGAAGCCGGCGCAGACATCATCACCGTGCATCCGGAAGCGGGACCGCATATCCATCGCACCCTGCAGGCGATCAAGGCCTTGGGCAAGAAGGCGGGCGTGGTTCTCAATCCGGGAACGCCGGCCAAAATGCTCGACTACCTCATCGAGGAAATCGACCTCGTGCTCGTGATGAGCGTCAACCCGGGCTTCGGTGGACAAAGCTTCATTCACTCCCAGCTGCGCAAGATCGAAGCGATCCGGAGCATGATCGAGAAATCCGGAAAGGATATCCGCCTGCAAGTCGATGGCGGGGTGGACCCGTCAACTGCTCCCATGTGCATTGAGGCGGGCGCCGACGTCCTGGTCGCAGGCTCTGCCACATTCCGCGGCGGAGCGGAGAAATATGCCGCCAACATTGCTGCGCTGAAGGGGCAGGGATGAGTGAAGGCCAATCCGATCTGTTGAGCGCCACCCGGGACGACGCGCCCGGCGGTACACAAGCGGCCCTGCCGCTATTCGATGACCACGAACCGCTGGTCGAGGCCAAAGCCGAAGAGCCTGCCCCGATCGAACAGCAGGTTGAACGGGAAGAGCCTCCGGCCAGCCAGGTTAAGGCTACTCAGCCAGTCATGCCTGCGGCCGCAACTCCTTTTCAAGAGCCGCTTGAAGTCGACCCCGAACCGCTTGAGCCGTCGCGCGCACTGGTGCCGGCTGATTTCGCGCTTCCGCATGCCGGACCGCTGGAGGCCGCCATTCGCTGGGCGTACAAGCTTGGTGTGCCGGGGGCCATACTGGCTGCACCACTGCGCAAACCGGCGCGCCCACGCTTTCTCGCCATGGTCGAAACCCCGCTTCCGGGAGACCGGGCTGCAGGCGTCGCTTTGCGTGCAGGATATTTTCAGGTCGGCGGACTGAAGGCACCCATCGGAAAGCTGGATTTTGCGTCTCCGTCCAAGCTAACTCCGCCGTTCGCGCGCGCCGTGCACGGGTTCACCTGGATGCGCGACCTGTCTTCCTGTGCGCCGCGTGGGCAATGTGCCGATACCTCGGGCCGGATATTCCGTGCCTGGATCAAGCAGAATCTTGTGCCCGGCAAAGGGGCGGCCTGGGATGTGGAGTTCGCAGGTCTTCGCCTTTTGAACTGGCTGGTTCATACTCCTGTCCTGCTTTCGGGAGAGGGCGAGGCGCTAAAAATGCCGCTGCTCACCGCTATCGAGACGACGGCTCGCTGGCTCGACAGGCATGTCTCCGGAAGCGACGACGGGCTTGCGCAGGTTACCGGCTGGACCGCCATCGTGGCGGCAGGCTTGCTATTGCCTGACGGCAAACCCCGGCGTCTGCATGGCGAGGCGGGCCTGCTGAAATCGCTAGGCGAACTGGTGAGCGACGATGGCGGTGTCTTCTCGCGCAGTCCGTCGGCACAGGTTCAGGCGATATCGCTCCTCATCGATCTGCGGGCCTGTTATGCGGCGGTAAAGCGCCAGCCTCCGGCAGCGCTCGATGCTCTTCTCAGCCTCATGGTTCCGGCCCTGCTTTCCTTAAGGATGGGGGATATGGGCCTTGGCAGTTGGCAGGGTGGGGCGGCGATGGACGACGCGTCGCTCGACGCGCTTATCGTGGCGAGCAACGTCCGGGCCCGCCCGATGCTGGAATCGCGCCAATGGGGTTATCAGCGCGTGAAGGCGCGTCACGGTGTTCTGGTGATGGATGCAGCACCTCCGCCACGGCCCCGCCATGCCCGTCAGGGAAGTGCATCCACGCTGGCGTTCGAATTTTCGCACAAGAACCAGCGCATCGTCGTTAACTGCGGCGGATCGGAACTGGCGGGGGCACTTGTTCCCGCACGCATCGAACAAGGCCTTCGCGGAACTTCGGCGCATTCCACCTTGGTGCTGGATGAAGCCAATTCGACAGCCGTGCTTCTCAATGGCCAGATCGGCAAGGGGGTGGAAGAGGTCGACTTCACTCGTGAAGCCGTCCGTCAGGGCGGCAGGCGAGCGACCAAGCTGGAAGCGGCCCATAACGGCTATGTTGCGCGGTATGGCCTGCGGCACCGCCGGATCCTGATGCTATCTGACGACGGAAGCGAGCTGCGCGGTGAAGACGTGCTCGAACCGTCGGGCAAGAAGGGACAGCGCGGCAAGGTCGGCTTTGCGATCCGCTTCCACCTCGGCCGCGGTATCGAGGCGCGGCTGACCGACGATGGCATGGGCGCACACCTCGCCTTGCCCGACGCAAGTTACTGGCAATTCCGCCTCGCAAGCGTTAGCGGCGAGGCGCACTGCACGCTGGAGGACAGCATATGGGTCGACGGCCATGGTCGTCCGCACGGCGTGCAGCAGATCGTGGTCGAAGGCATGGCCGCGCGCGGCGGGGAACGTTTCCCTTGGCTGCTCAAGAAAATGGGATGATTTGTACGTGAGCGATGTGAGCATCAAGCGGGCCCTTCTTTCGGTGTCCGACAAAAGCGGCCTTGTGGATCTGGGCAAGGCGCTGGCTGCCAAAAACGTGGAACTGGTGTCGACCGGCGGAACCGCCAAGGCGCTGCGCGAAGCGGGCCTCGATGTGAAAGATGTCTCTGATCTTACAGGCTTTCCCGAGATGATGGATGGCCGCGTGAAGACGCTTCACCCCATGGTGCACGGCGGCCTGTTGGCGGTGCGCGACAATGCCGAACACGCCGCCGCGATGAGCGAGCACGCAATTGGCGCGATCGATCTGGTTGTCGTAAATCTCTATCCCTTCGAAGCGACAGTGGCCAAGGGGGCCGAACGCGACGAGGTCATCGAGAACATCGATATCGGCGGCCCGTCGATGGTGCGCAGTGCAGCCAAGAACCACCAATATGTCACCATCGTCACCGATCCGGCGGACTATGCCACGCTGACCGCCGAACTCGAAGATGGCGGCGCGACTTCGCTCGATTTCCGCAAGCGTATGGCGGCCAAGGCTTTTGCCGCCACTGCGGCTTATGACGCCGCGATCAGCCAGTGGTTCGCCTATGCCGACCAGGGTGAGACTTTTCCGCAGAAGCGCGCGATGGCGTCCAATCTGGTGTCCACGCTGCGCTATGGCGAAAACCCGCATCAGCAGGCCGCGCTCTATGTCCCGCAGCGCGTCCCTTCACCCGGCCTCCCGCAGGCCGAGCAGGTGCAGGGTAAGGAACTGAGTTACAACAATTATAACGATGCCAATGCCGCGCTGGAACTGGTATCCGAGTTTGCTGGCGGCCAGCCTGCGGTCGTGATCGTGAAGCATGCCAATCCGAGCGGTGTGGCGCAGGCCGACAGCCTGCTCGATGCGTGGAATGCCGCGCTCGAATGCGACAGCGTCAGTGCATTCGGCGGTATCGTGGCGACCAATGTGCCGCTCGACGGTCCGACGGCAGAGGCTATCTGCCAGATCTTCACCGAAGTGGTGGTCGCCCCCGGGGCAGACGATGCTGCGCGGGCCGCTTTTGCGAAGAAAAAGAACCTGCGCCTGCTGCTTACCGAAGGCCTGCCCGACCCTCGCCGGCCGGGTTTTTCGCAGGTCGTCATCACCGGCGGCTTGCTGGTGCAGACCCGGGATAATGGCGCAATTTCCCCGGAAGATCTGAAGGTTGTGACGCAGCGGCAGCCGACCGAGCAGGAGCTGAAGGACTGCCTCTTCGCCTGGACCGTGGCTCGGCATGTGAAATCGAACGCCATCGTCTATGCCAAGGACGGCGCGACGGCGGGCATCGGGGCGGGCCAAATGAACCGCCGCGATTCGAGCCGGATTGCCGCGATGAAGGCCGCCGAAGCCGCGGAAAAGTACGGTTGGGACCAGTCCCGCACCGTCGGCAGCGCGGTGGCATCGGATGCGTTTTTCCCCTTTGCCGACGGTCTTCTGGCCGCGGCAGAGGCCGGGGCGACGGCGATCATCCAGCCCGGCGGATCGATCCGCGACGAGGAAGTGATTGCCGCTGCCGACGAGAAAAACCTCGCCATGGTGTTCACCGGCATGCGCCACTTCCGCCACTAATTGTTCCGGAAAAGGCCCCGAACACCCTCTTGATCGGAAGGCCAACGGGCCGATCACCCCATTCGGTGATCGGCTGAACCGTTCACAACCATCGTATTCAGCACGTTGCAATCAGTCGGCGTGTACCCACGTGGAATAGAGCCACGAAAGCATAAGACATGAATCTCTTCACCCCCGACCTCTATCGCAATTTCGGCATCGGCTTTTTGGCCGGGGCCTTCATCATTGCCTTTTCGAACGGCGGCGAAATCGTTTCGGCGGTCGCCGCGATCATCTGATGCGGCGCATTCCCCTTCTCCTCTCCTCGCTGGCGCTGGTGCTGACCGGCGCCTGCCAGCAGCCTGCGATGGCTGCCGAGGAAGCGGTGAAGGCCCCGCCCGCGCAGACCCGCGCGAATGAAAGCGGCGGCCTGAAAACCGCCATCTTCGCCGGGGGCTGTTTCTGGGGCGTCGAAGCCGTGTTCAGCCATACCAAGGGCGTGACCAGCGCCGTGGCCGGCTATCACGGCGGCACCGAACGCTCGGCCAAATATTCCATCGTCTCCAGCGGCGTGACCGATCATGCCGAGGCGGTGAAGGTCACCTATGATCCAGACGTGATCCGGTACGACCAGCTGCTGCGCATTTATTTTTCCGTGATCGCCGATCCCACCCAGCTCAACCGGCAGGGCCCGGACCGGGGCGCGCATTATCGCAGCGCCATCGTGCCCACATCCGCCGAGCAGAACGCGGTGGCCAAGGCCTATATCGCCCAGCTCGACAAGGCAGGCGTGTGGGACAAGCCGATCGTGACCAAGATCGAGCGCGCGCAGGGTTTCTACCCCGCCGAAACCTATCACCAGGACTTTGCCGCCAAGAATCCCCGCCACGGCTACATCGTGCGCTGGGATGCGCCCAAGGTGGCGGCGCTGAAGCGGCTCTATCCCAGCGCTTATCGCGCCGAGTTCAAGCGCGACTGACTTGCGCAGCGGCGCTGCCCGCCCTACTTTTGGGGCATGGCAGGACATGCACACGCACATGAGGAACATTCGGGCGACGATCTGATCGACGCGGCCCGTATCACGCTGACCGATTCGGGTGAGCAATGGACGGGCATGCGCCAGTCCGTGTTCGAGGAACTGGCGCGGCATGAAAAGCCCGCCAGCGCCTATGACATTGCCGATAATCTTTCGGCATCGCGCGGCAAGCGCGTGGCGCCCAACAGCGTCTATCGCATCCTCGACCTGTTCGTGCGCAACAATCTGGCCAACCGGATCGAGAGCGCGAATGCCTATCTCGTCAACACGCATCCCGGCTGCCGCCACGATTGCATCTTTCTGATCTGCGATGATTGCGGAAAGGCCATGCATATCGACGACGAACGCGTAACCGGCGCCCTGCGCGTGGCGGGCAAGGATGCGGGTTTCCGCGATGTGCGTCCCGTGGTGGAACTGCGCGGATTATGTGACGATTGCGCCGCCTGAGCGCGGTTCCGGAATAGCAACCGCCTTCCCAAAGGACGTGGCCAGAGCGGCCATTCCTTACCTCAGCTGCGCCCAAGCGTGCAATTTCATCGACAAGCCGTTCATCGACAGTTCGGCAAACCAAGTGTAGAGCATTCGTATGAGTGACCGCCCGCATACCCCCCTGCTCGACACTGTCGACACCCCCGCCGACCTTCGCAAACTCGACCAGAGCCAGCTCCGCCAGCTGGCCGACGAGCTGCGCGAAGAGATGATCGACGCCGTCGGCCAGACCGGTGGGCATCTGGGTTCGGGGCTGGGCGTGGTCGAGCTGACCACGGCGATCCATTATGTGTTCGACACGCCGACCGACAAGCTGGTGTGGGACGTTGGCCACCAGTGTTATCCGCACAAGATCCTGACCGGCCGCCGCGACCGTATCCGCACGCTGCGGCAGGGCGGGGGCCTCAGCGGCTTCACCAAGCGCGCTGAAAGCGAATACGATCCCTTCGGCGCCGCGCATTCCTCCACCTCGATCAGCGCCGCGCTTGGCTTTGCCATGGCGAACAAGATGCAGGCGCGGCCCGGCCGCGGCATCGCGGTGATCGGCGATGGCGCGATGAGCGCGGGCATGGCCTACGAGGCGATGAACAATGCCGAACAGGCGGGCAACCGGCTGGTCGTGATCCTCAACGATAACGACATGTCGATCGCGCCGCCGGTGGGCGGCCTCAGCGCCTATCTGGCGCGCATGGTGTCCTCCAGCGAGTATCTCGGCCTCAGGACCATGGCATCCAAGCTCGCGCGCCGCATGGGCCGCCGCGTGTGGGGCGGGCTGGAAAAGGCCGAAGAATATGCCCGCGGCATGGTGACCGGCGGGACCATGTTCGAAGAACTGGGCTTCTATTACGTCGGCCCGATCGACGGCCACAATCTGGATCACCTGATCCCGGTGCTGGAAAATGTGCGCGACAGTGAACAGGGCCCGGTGCTGATTCATGTCGTGACGAAGAAGGGCAAGGGCTATGCCCCGGCCGAAAACAGCGCCGACAAGTACCACGGCGTCGCCAAGTTCGATGTCGTCACCGGCAAGCAGAAGAAATCAACGGGCGGCCCGCCTGCCTATCAGAACGTCTTCGGCGAAACGCTGGCCAAGCTGGCGGAAACCGATCCGCGCATCTGCGCCATCACCGCCGCCATGCCCAGCGGCACGGGCGTGGACAAGTTCGCAGCTGCGCATCCCGACAAGGCCTTCGATGTCGGCATTGCCGAACAGCACGGCGTGACCTTTGCCGCAGGCCTTGCCGCCGAAGGCATGCGCCCCTTCGCCGCGATCTATTCCACCTTCCTGCAGCGCGCCTATGACCAGGTGGTGCACGATGTGGCGATCCAGAACCTGCCCGTGCGCTTCGCGATCGACCGCGCCGGTCTGGTCGGCGCCGATGGCTGCACCCATGCGGGCAGCTTCGACGTGACCTATCTCGCCACCCTGCCCAACATGGTGGTGATGGCCGCCGCCGACGAGGCGGAGCTGGCCCATATGACCTATACGGCCGCCGAATATGACGATGGCCCGATCGCCTTCCGCTATCCGCGCGGCGGCGGCACGGGCGTGGAGATACCCGAAAAGCTCGAAAAGCTGGAAATCGGCAAGGGCCGGATCGTGCGCGAAGGCACCAAGGTCGCCATCCTGTCACTGGGCACACGCCTTGAAGAAGCCAAGAAGGCCGCCGACCAGCTGGAAGCCAAGGGCCTGTCCACCACGGTCGCCGACATGCGCTTCGCCAAGCCGCTGGACACCGCGCTGATCGAGAAACTGATGCGCAGCCACGAAGTAGTGGTGACGATCGAGGAAGCCGCCATCGGCGGCCTCGGCGCGCATGTGCTGACCTATGCCAGCGACGAGGGGCTGACGGATAACGGCCTGAAAGTGCGTACCATGCGCCTGCCCGATACCTTCCAGGATCAGGACGATCCGATGAAGCAGTATGACGAGGCGGGCCTCAATGCGCCGCATATCGTGGATACGGTGCTGAACGCCCTGCGCCACAACAGCGCGGGCGTGGAAGAGGCGCGGGCTTGAAGACCGGCCTGCGGCAAGCCTTATCGGCTGCCGCTGCCATCTGCCTGTCTGCATCCGTCTTTGCCCAGGATGACGGTGACGCGGGATCTGTCCTCATGAATGAATGGGCGGACCCGGCAGTCTGTAATCTTGAAAACGCGACGCCGGTATCATTCACGCAGCTGGCATCCGGCGATGGCACCGCGACTGGTGCGTGTGTGGTAGTCGACGGATACCAGATGGATCGCGCCCTTTTTGCCGGTCTTCGCGACGCCCGATCCAGGCGAGCCGCATCTGCTGAAAGACTGCGTGGAAACCGCGTCGGCCTGTATGCGGATTGGACCAAGGTCGGAAACCCGCCAAGCGAACCGGAACGAGTTACAGTGGTCGGAGAGGCTGGCAGGTGCGAGACGCAATGGCCCGAAGCCCTGATGGTAATGGGCTACTGCCATTATACTGGCGGACCGATCTTGATCGTCTCGGAGATCTATCAGGCCGGTTCTTTCTGATCCCGTCACCCCGGACTTGATCCGGGGTCCAGCTTTTCCTTCAGCGCCCCACGAGAGGCAGACAGACCCCGGATCAAGTTCCGGGTGACCGGGAGAAGAGCGGGGCGTGTTAAAAGCGGATTAGTACAATGACTGCTTACGATCCGATTGCGGACGTTCCCTGACGTGTTATCGAGTCCGCTATGAAGTCGTTCAGTTCCCTTTTGGCTCTTAGCCTTGGCGGCTGCATCGCCACCCCAATTCTAACTTATGCTCCTCGTGAATTAGAGGCGGGCTACCCTGTATTCGTCGGTAGCAAAGGATCGGATTGTCTGTTTCAGGTTCAAGATATGATCTTGGACAGAAAACAACTTTCCGAATGGTTGAGGGATCTTTCAAATAAGTCACGGCGGG